>JBDRBC010000406.1:0-11555 GCA_043823125.1 bacterium
GTCATTCAATTATGGTCCCTCACCTGATCGGCAAGGCGCCAGATGGATCGTCGGGGCGTAGCGCAGCCCGGTTAGCGCGCCTGCTTCGGGAGCAGGAGGTCGGGAGTTCAAATCTCCCCGCCCCGACCACTAACAGCAAACATGAAGGCGAGTTACCGGCTGGTGGCTCGCCTGTTTTGTTAAGGCGGAGCTGGGTGTGTATACTGGCTCTGATCACGCTACTCCTCGGCCCGCAGCCGAGCCCGGGACAGGATGACGCCACCGCCTGGTACGTCGTTCGCAAGGGGGACAATCTCAATGTCATAGCGCGCCGTATTGGGGTTACGATTCAGGAACTGAAGCGAGAGAACAACCTCGACAGTGATCTCATCTATCCTGGCCAGCTCCTGGAAACGAACCGGCCGCTGCACCTGTTCCGATCCGTCGATGTGTCGTGGCAGTGTCCGCTGGCCCGCCCCGGTGAATGCCTCCGCCCGCTCGGCCCGTACCGTAACCGGTACGGCGCCATCGTGCCGCATCAAGGTGTCGACCTGGCGGTCCGGAGCGGTTCCACCGTGGTGAGTCCCGCTACCGGGGTGATCCGGTACATCGGACAGCGCGACGGTTTTGGGCTGGTGGTCATCATCGAACACGGCGATAATTTCACCAGCGTCCTGGCGCCCCTCGACCCGGCCAGCGTGAAACGCGGGACTGGGGAAATCGTGCTCGCAGGTTTTTTACTGGGGGCGGTGGGCTCACCGGTGGAGCACGAGCAGACCTATCTGCACCTGGAGTTGCGCCAGCAAAAGCGGGCGGTCGATCCGGCCCTGATGTGCAGATGATCCAACCTGCACGAGTGAACCATGCCGTTGAAGTGAGGAACTCATGGATCTGAAAAGTGTCATCGTCGATATTCCCGATTTTCCCCAGCCCGGTATCATCTTCCGGGACCTGACCCCGATTCTCGAGAATCCGGACGCCTTCCGCGTCGCGCTGGATCAGCTCGTCACGATCCTGGCGGACCTCGAGTACACCAAACTCGCCGGCATCGAGTCGCGGGGCTTCCTCTTCGCCGCGCCGCTGGCCCGCCAGCTCGGGATACCGCTGGTGCTGCTGCGCAAGGCGGGCAAGTTGCCGCGGGAAGTGGAGGCGGAGTCTTACGCGCTGGAATACGGGCAGGCCACGCTGGAAGTCCATCGTGACAGTCTGGGGGCGGATGATCGGGTGGTCATCCTGGACGACCTGCTCGCCACCGGGGGCACGGCGGCAGCTTCGGGACGTCTCGTGCAGAAGCTCGGCGCCAGGGTGGCGGCCTATCTGTTCGTGGTCGAGTTGGCTGGTTTACACGGCCGTGACGTGTTGACTGACGCACCGGTGTTTTCGCTTGTCAACTACGAGTGAGAAGCCTACTTTCTGTCGCCTGGCGGGTATGCTATTCTGATCGCTGACTTTTCCGTGACGGTGCCCCTGTAGCTCAGTCGGATAGAGCACCGGTTTCCTAAACCGGGGGCCGCAGGTTCGAATCCTGCCAGGGGTACCAGCCTGTTTCTGGAGATCAGCGAGGAGTGGCCAGGCCCGGGTCCTACCTGCATCCTGCCGGTAAACCGTATCGTTTTCTCGTCCTGATTTTTGTCAGCCTGTTGCCGTTCGGCAGCTACTTCGCCTACGATGTCATCGGCGCCGTGGTGCCGTCGTTGGTGGAAGAGCTGGGGGCGAGTCGCGAGGAGGTGGGCGGCAATTACACCGCCTACAGTGTGGCCGCCATTCTGGCGCTCCTGGTGGGCGGTTTCATGATCGACCGGCTGGGCACCCGGTTTTCCAGCATCATCTTTTCCGTCATCGTGACCGCGGGCGCGTTGCTGGTCGCGATTTCGGATTCCATGGGGGTGATGCTGTCCGGGCGTTTCGTCTTCGGCGCGGGGAGCGAGCCACTCATTGTGGCCCAGAGTGCCATCCTGGCGCGCTGGTTCAAGGGGAAGGAGCTGGCGCTGGCCTTCGGCATCGCCCTGACCGTCAGCCGGATCGGCACGTTTCTCACCTTCAACCTTGGTGAGACCATCGCCGAGTACTACGGCAGTTTCCGCTACGCGCTGTACGCCAGCGTGATCCTCTGTGTCTTCTCGTTGCTGGCCAATATCGTGTACATCGTGCTGGACAGACGGGGCGAGCGTTTCCTCGAGCTGGAGGAGATGGGGGCCGAAGACAGGATCGTCTTCTCCGACATCCGCAAGTTCCCGGCGTCCTACTGGATGGTCTGTCTGCTTTGCGTGACTTTCTACTCGGCCATCTTCCCCTTCACGGCTCTGTCGACGGACTTCTTCGTGGACAAGTGGGGCATCGCCGCCACCGTGACTACCACGGGCGGTATTCTCCAGCAGATGATGTTCAAGTTGCGACACGCATTCGACACCGCGGGCGGTCTGACCTCCATTCCGATCCTGGCCTCAATGTTCCTGGCGCCGTTCGCCGGCCTTTTCGTGGATCGGTACGGCAAGCGGGCTACCTTGATGATCTTCGGTTCGTTGCTGCTCATCCCGGCGCACCTGTCCATGGCGCTGGCGGATATCTACCCTGCGTTCCCCATGGCCGTGCTGGGCATGGCCTTCGTCCTGGTGCCGGCCGCCATGTGGCCCGCGGTTCCCCTGGTGGTGAAGAAAAAACACGTCGGTACCGCCTTCGGGCTGATGACGGTGATCCAGAACTTCGGCCTGGCCACGTTCCCGTGGCTCAATGGATTACTCCGCGACCGGACCCACGATTACCGGGCGAGCTTGTTCATGTTCGCCAGCCTGGGTATCGCGGGTCTGGTCTTCGCGTTCCTGTTGAAGCGGGCGGATAAGCGGGAGGGTGGTGTGTTGGAGTCGGGGAGCCAGCTTTCCTGAGCGCCGGCGGCGTCACGGGGAGGATGACCTGGACTACCCGGGCAGGTTGGCGAAGCGTACGAAGCCGTTGGTCTCCAGGTTCACCAGGTAGACACAGATTCGTTCGTCCACCTGATCTTGTTCGGTGGGAAAAACTTCTCGAAACGTCGCAGCGATCTGTCCGACGCTCGATTCGCCGTCGATCCGATCCCAGATCCAGCTCCCGCGTTCTTCCAGGGTCACCCGGATGTTCGCCCGTTCGGGACGCAGACGTGGCTGCAACCAGCGGCCCAGCGGACCGGAACGAAACCGCGGGACGAGGAGCGCCACCGTGCCGGCCGCCTCGTCCCGCTGATATTCCATTATCTGTTCGGGAATCAGTGTGAAGAAATCGATTCCTGCCCAGCGTGAACGCCGTTTCCCGAACAGACTTCGCATACTCTTCCCCAGCCCCATCAATCGCTCCGACGCAGTCCGCGCAGCGGTGTTGAGACCATGTAGTACATGAGCAGCACGAAGGCCACCACCGCTAGGGTGTGGCCAACCCATTCCAGCCCGGGGGAGACCAGGTTGGCGAGAGACCAGTCCGGCAACTCGTTGTTGTGGCCAGGACGCGCAGCCTTGACACCGGTGAGGATGAGGGCCATGAGCGCTTCGCCGGCCACCAGACCGCTGGCCATGAGGATCCCGCGATTCTCACTGGTGGTGGTGTTCGCTGCGTCGAGCTGGCGTCGCTTCCGGACGTGGTCCGTGATCAACTTGGCGACACCACCAAGAAAGATGGCGGAGGTGGAGTAGAACGGCAGATACATACCGACGGCGATGAGCATGGGAGCCGGCGCCCGGATCAACAGCAAGGCCACGCCCATGAAGACGCCGACGATGACCAGTGGCCAGGCCATTTCGCCGCCCACGATTCCCTTGGCGAGCATGGCCATCAAGCCTGCCTGGGGAGCCGGCAACTGGTCGGAGCCGATCCCGCCACCGTACTTATCCAGCAGCATGATCGGAATGATCATGACCGAAGCGGCGGCGACGACACCGATCAACTCGCCAATCTGCATGAGGCGGGGAGTGCCGCCGAGAATGTGTCCCACCTTGAGATCCTGCATCATGTCCCCGGCCACCCCGCAGACGCAGCAGACCACGGCGGCGACTCCGAGCACCGCGGTGATTCCCGGATCCCCCTTGACGCCCACCACGAGCATCAACAAGGCGGCGATGATGAGGGTCGAGAGGGTCAGGCCGGAGATGGGATTGTTCGAGGAGCCGATGAGTCCCACCAAATAGCCGGCGATGGCGGAGAAGACGAAGCCGGCGAATCCCATCACCAGGGTAGCGACCAGGGCACCGATGATCATCCGCGCCAGGCCGATGTCGCCGTCGGCACCGTGGGAAATGAAGTAGAAGTAGAGGCCGAACATGGCCACCAGACCGGCGCCGACGCCTATGAAGATGTACTTGAAGTTCAGGTCCTGTCCGGTGCGCGGCAGATCGCGCTGGCCACCGCCTGATTGGTTGATATCACGGAAGGCGCGCCCCACACCGGTGATCAGCTGGTCCTTCATCTTCCACAGTGTCGAGGCTGCACCCACGAGCATGCCGCCCACGGCGATGGGCTTGACATAGTTGGCGAACACGTATTTCGAGAGGTCGATGGTATCGACCACATCGCCTGCCTGCGCAGCCACGAGTTCGTTCATGCCGGAGGGATTGAGATATAGCAGGAGGGGCACCAGCAGTCCCCAGGCCAGCAAGGCGCCGCAAAAGGTGATGGAGGCCAGTTGTGGCCCGATGATGTACCCGACGCCGAACAGGGCCGGAAAGACACCGGGGGTGGTGATGACCAGACCGCCTTGCCCGGAGTGCGAATAAAAAAGTTCTTTCGTTTTGTCGACCATGAAATTGACGGAACTCTGTCCGAATCCGGCGAACCAGTTCCAGCCGGTGCGCATGACGGAGAATTCGCCGAGCGCCAGAATGAAGGAACCCAGCAAACCACTGTGCAGGACCAGTTTCGCTTCACTGCCGCCTTTCTGCCCGGCCTTGTGGATTTCGCCGCACGCCACCGATTCGGGGAAGGGGAGTCCTGATTCTTCCACCAGGATCCGTCGCAGCAGGACCACATACAAAACACCGAGCACACCACCAACGAGCATGATGGCCGTGGACTCCAGATAGTTGAACGAGTCCCATACTCCGGCGATCTTGAATGCCGGAATGGTGAAGATCGCGCCCGCCACCAGCGCCTCGCCAACGGACGCCACGGTTCGGGTCATGTTCTCCTCGAGGATCGACCCGCGCATCAGACGCAAAGCGGCCATCCCCACCACGGCAGCCGGGAAGGTCGCGGCTACAGTGAGCCCGGCCTTGAGACCGATGTACGCGTTGGCGGCACCGAGGATGATGGCCATCACGACTCCAAGTAGAATTGCCCGGAGTGTGAATTCGGTCATCTGGGAATCGGGAGGAACATAGGGAGTGTAAGGCGTCGAGGTCTGGTCGTTTTGCTGATCGCCGGTCATGCGGTCTCCTTAAGAAAATCCCCAGGGGAGCAGCTGGGCAGAAAGGGTGTTGGGTATTCCGCCGAGACACGCCGATCAAGTTACCAAACCGCACACGCCAGTGACAAGCGATTAACTTGCACTGGGGAAATCCGGTGTCGTCCAACACTGACCCCGGTGCTGGTGACTTGGCGAAGCGAGAGCAGGGGAGGGTGGATTCTATTTCAGCACTAACAAGGGGAAACCCCCTGATTGTAATCAATGAAGCACCAATGAATTCGCACTCATGATGCTGCAATGCCAGAAGACAGAGTTCCCGTTCAGCTGACGTGTCACCGATGCCCTGGGGACCCTATTCTGGGACGACTCCTGGATTCGGGTTTCAGAGCTGCAAGATCACGATGCAACAGGAGACACCATCTTCTGGTAACCAAAGTCTAGGAGATGGCCATATATTTGTCAATCGCCAGTTCCATTGGTCGATTAGATTGCATATATTGGGTTCGAATCGTCGTTTGCGCGACTACCGGGCTGGAAATTGTCGGCAGAATCATATATATTCGGCCAGGAAAGAACCCGACAGTTTTTCAACGGGCACCCGCCCATAACATTATGGTGAGGAAAGCGATGACGGCGCACAAGTTGACCCGCAAAGAACTGAAACAGGACAGCTTTGTCCAATGGACCAGTCGTGCCGTGGACTTCATCCAGGATAATTATCTCCGTCTGGCCATTGGCGCCGTGGCGGTGGTGGTTCTCATCGTTGCGGTCTCCTTTTTTACTCGCGGCCAGGTTCAGGCGCGAGAGAGTGCTGCGGCGTTGCTGTTCCAGGGCCAGCAACTCCTGGGACAGGGAGAATACGGGGCCGCCGAACAACGGCTCCAGGAGTGTCGGGAAAGTTATGGCGGGACCATGTTCGGCAAGCAGGCCTGTCTCGATCTCGCCCAGGCATTGATGATCCAGGGGCAGGATGCGCGTGCTCTCGACATCATCACCGAGGGCTTGCAGGATGCTGGATCGGACCTGGATACGGCGCGGGCCCTGAATAAAATGAAGGCCTCCTGCTTGATGAATCTCCAGCAGTATGACGGAGCGATTTCCTTGTACCGGGACTTGCTGGCGGGCGCCACAGTGGACAATGAGCGATTCGATCTGGTCAAGAGGCTGGCCAGCAGTCTCAAACTCACAGGCCAGTTGCCGGCGGCGATCAGTGTACTCGAGGAATTACAGCGGGATGTGGACCTTGGTGAAGTGAAGCTGCTGCAAACCCGTGAACTCGAAACAATGATCCATACGTATCGCGCGCTGGACATGTGATTCGGCCGGGGAGGGAGATCACATGGAAGTGAGCATTAAAGATCGATGGCTCAGTGCCGTATGTTATTTGAGCATATTTGTTTTCGTTCCTATCTTCACCCGAGACAAGAGCCCGTTTCTGGCCAAGCACTGTCGGCAGGGGTTTGTCCTGCTCTTTACCGAGATAGTGCTGTTGCTGCTCTTGACGGGGATCGACGAGTCCATCGGTCGGATACCGGTTCTCGGACTGCTCATTTCCATCCTGCTACATCTGGTGTTTTTTCTGGTCTTCCTGATCCTGTCTGTCATTGGCTTCATGAAGGCGCTTTCTGCTGAGACGTGGCGTTTGCCGGTGCTGGATGATTTTGCAGAGAAAGTCCCCATCAACTGATATCAGAATCCTACTGGTGCTTCACTTAGGAATGTCGTAAATCGCAGAATGACAGGACATTGGAGGCCAGGTCTACAGTATTGCGCATAATGTATATTATGTTAAGTACATTGATCCATGTTATTATGCTCGTTTATCTTCATGCCGATCAAGCCGCCCTGGTCTGCTATTCCAGCACGCGGTCAATCACTTCTTGGATCTTGGCCTTGGGATGCGCTCCGATCATGCTCTCGACCACGTTGCCATCCTTGAAGAACAACAAAGCCGGGATCGATCGGATGCCAAATTTAGTCGCGGCCTGCGAGTGCTCCTGAATATCCATCTTGGCAACGGTGAGCCGACCGGAATACGTCTCGGCGAACTCAGCCATGAACGGACCGATCTGCTTGCAAGGCTGGCACCAAGGTGCCCAAAAATCCACAACTATGGGTAATTCACTCTTGATGACCTCTGTATCGAAACTGTCATCGGTGATTTCTTTGACATTGTCAGCCATTGCCTTGTTTCCTTTCCTTGGGATGAGTTGACTCTCTTGAATCAGAACCGCGACTCCTTATTGAGAATCGTTATCAAGAAACATCTGGTTCGGTTTTTTCGCCAGGTGTTGAACAGATGTCAAGAATGGCACGCTCCATCACGAGTTCCGGCCGGATCGGAGAACTTTTCAAGGTGCTTTCACACCTGTGACAAGCCGTGAGTGCCCGCTCTATGTTCCGTTGACCGAGTTGCTGCGCTGTTTCAAAGAGACGCTGGCAGGCATACGGATGCATGCCGGCCACTGCTTTGATCTGCGGCAAGCTCAAACCTTCGGCCTCCAGGGCGGCTATCATCGCCACCTTGCGAATGCGGGAAATCAGCAAAGGGGAAAGCTCCATGACGCTCCTCCCCCAGCTGATTTGCTGCTGGAGCACATGCAGGGCCGGGCCGGGGTCATCAGGACTGAGGGCATCGGTGAGCTCGTAGCTTTCGCCCAGACGCTGCTGGAAGATGAATTCCTCCAGTTTGCCGCTGCTCACCGCTTCTGGATTCTCTTCCACGACCAGGGCGAGTTTATCGATTTCAGCGGCTAGCGCGTGGAGATCGTCACCCACCAGATCGATGATGATCTCGGCCAGTGGTCCCGGCATTGGAACGCCCTTCCTCCGGGCTGCGGTCCGGACCCACTTTTCGAGATCACGTCCTTTGGGTGGACTGAAATCGAAATAGAATCCGTTCTCGCGACACTTCTTCACCCACCGTTTGCGCCCGTCCACCTTGTCCGCAGAGAGCAACAAGATACTGAAATCCACCGGCTGCTCGAGATACCGCAGGAGCGCCTTTTCACTATCTGCATCCAGGCTGACCTTATCGATGTCTCGCAGCCATAACACCTGCCGACCGGCGAACATCGGAAAACTGAAGGCCTGCTGCAAGACGGTCTCCAGGGCCGCTTGCTCTCCCTGGAACAGGTGATAATTGAACGCTGCACCACTGGTCCCGAGCAGATCGTCTCGGAGGCAAGCAACCACACTCTCGACCCGAAAACTGTCTTCACCGACCAGCAGATATACCGGACGGTACTGCTTCGTTTTCAGATCGGTTTCGACCAGATCCTGGAATGTTGGACTGAGGGACTGTTTACGGTAGCGACTGGTCATGGAGACTCCTCACCAGTCCTCGACGATCAAGGCCAGTACTTCTCTCACGATCTCAGCCGCAGCCTCTTGACGGGCCGTGGTCTCGTCGCGACCGTCCGGATCGTTGAGAATGTAATTGCCGGTACCCGTCAGGCGTTTCTTCTCGAAGATCTTCGCGCCGGTGGCCCGCACGGTGAAGGCAAGTTCCACCATGATCTGGATCTGGTATTCGTTCACCCGCTGGTCCTGGGCGAAGGCCTCTTTCAGCCGGTATTGCACGACTCTCCCGCTCAATATGCTCTGAGCAGAATTTTCGTCAACCACTTTGAGCGTGTTGTCATCTTGCAAGGCATCGATGATGGCTTCGGTCAGTTCGATCTCGATATTGGGTTCGGGCGACTGATTCTCGAGATACGGTATGGCCACCTGCCGGATCGTTTCGTCCACGCGACCGGAGCTGCTGGAGTACAATCCACACCCTGACAGTGGCAGCACACTTGTCGCCAGCAACCATGTCAACCACACTCGACGGAGCATTGGCTTCTCCCCGCGAAAAAAAGAATCCGACATCTGTCAGGACCTGATACCGAAGGATTTCAACCGGTAGCGAAGCTTGTCCCGGTTGAGCTGGAGCAGTCGGGCCGCCTCCGACTGATTTCCCCCGGCGGCCGTGAAGGCTTTTTGAACCAGTGCTTCTTCCACCATCGTGACCAGCTCCGTAAAAGGTATACCGTCCACAGGTAGCGGGTCACGGAGAACTTCTGCCAGGCGGGCAGCGAGATCATCCGGTTCCGTACCGCCAGCTCCCAACTGCAAATGCTGTGGTTCCAGGACGGTTCCCTCTTCCAGCAGAACTGCCCGCTCGATGACGTTCTTGAGTTCGCGGATGTTGCCAGGCCACGTGTATTTTTCGAGCTCAGCCAGTGCCGGATCACTGATTCGATCGAATTTCTTGTTGAACGAGGCAGAGTACCGCAGGAGAAAATGCTTCGCCAGCGGCTGGATATCTTCGCGACGGAGGCGCAAGGGCGGGATGCGCAACAAGACCACCCGGAGTCGGAAGTAGAGATCTTCTCGGAACAGTTTATTCGCCACCAGCTCGTCGAGATTCCGGTTGGTGGCGGCGAGCACCCGAACATCTACCGAAATATCTTTCAAACCGCCCAGGCGGCGAAAGGTCATCTTCTCCAGCACGCGGAGCAACTTGACCTGGATCGCTATACTCATCTCCCCGATCTCATCGAGAAACAACGTTCCCTTGTGAGCGAGTTCGAGTAGCCCGAGTTTTTGCTGAGATGCATCCGTGAACGAGCCCTTTTCGTGACCGAACAGCTCACTTTCCAGCAGTTGCTCAGGCAGTGAAGCACAGTTGATCTCGAGGAACGAATAGTCCTGACGGGCAGAGGTCTTGTGAATGATATTGGCGATGACATCTTTCCCGACACCGGACTCGCCCTCGATGAGTACGGTGGTCCCTTGACCACTGGCGACCTTGCGGACCGTATCGTACACCTCGATCATGCGGGGAGAGCGACTTGGAACGATATCCGGTACAGCCCGGAATAGGTCGTTCTGTCGCTGCAGCAAGTAAAGCTCACGGGTGGAGCGGGTAACCGCCAGCCCTTTCTGGATCACGAGCAAGAGTTGCTGGAGACGGATCGGTTTCTCCACATAGTCATAAGCGCCGAGTTTCATGGCCCGAACCGCAGTCTCGGTTTCACTATAGGCTGTCATCATGACAATACAGAGATGGGGAAACTGCTGGTGGAGAGCCGACAGTACCTCAAGACCGCTCTGATCCGGCAGTATGAGGTCGAGCAGAACAAGGTCAGGAATAGCCTGCTCCACGGCAGCCAACGCGTCTTGGGCATTGGCCGCTACCTGTACCTCGTAACCTTCGGCCACCAAGGTATTTTCCAGGAACAGTACAATGGATTCCTGATCATCGACGACGAGAATCAACGGTTTCATGCATTCCACCGGGGCTGGCAAACATCCGTCACGAGAGCCGGATTATGCGTCGCGAACTGCGGGCATGCAAGCCAGGATATTGGCGGATACCTGAAAAAGGTATGGCGGGCAAACGGCGGGAGGCTGGACCACGTCCGAGGAGGTTCAGACAGCCCCCTCCCCCGTGATAACGACCTTGATGGTCGACAGGATGACTTTACAATCCGTGGCCACGCCCGACTTCTTGATGTACGTCCGGTCGAGCAGCACCTTGCGGCGGACGGACTCGGTACTCGTGTCGTATCCCAGTTTCACCTGAGCCAAGCCGGTGATCCCGGGCATGACGACCAGCCGTTCACGATAGTGCGGCACTTCCTTTTCCAGTTTCCGGATGAAGCAGAGGCGCTCCGGACGCGGCCCGATGAGGCTCAT
Organism: bacterium; assembly: GCA_043823125.1. Classification (GTDB taxonomy): domain Bacteria; phylum Krumholzibacteriota; class Krumholzibacteriia; order LZORAL124-64-63; family LZORAL124-64-63; genus JBDRBC01. Next base: position 11,030 of record JBDRBC010000406.1, read on the forward strand.
CTCGCCGCGTAATACATTGAGGAACTGGGGAACTTCGTCGAGGCGTGTCTTCCGCAGGAAGCGACCGATACGGGTTACCCGAGTGTCGTCCTTGGAAGCCCATTTCGGGCCATCAATCTCTGCGTCTTCACACATGGTGCGCAGCTTGATGATCCTGAAAGGTCGCCCGGGTTGCAAGACCTTGCGTTGGTCGTCATCGCTGAAGTCGCCCCGTCGGCGACGGCGTCGATTCATCCCGATCCGATCCTGGGAGAAAAATACCGGGCCGCGTGAATCGAGCTTGATGGCCAGGGCGATGATTGGCAATAACAGGCCGAAGATGGTTAGGGCCACCACGGAAATGATGATATCCATCACCCGCTTGAAGCGCTGATAAGCCAGTTGCGCAGACCACTGCCGAGTGTCAGGCCTTTTCTCGACTCGTGGCTCCGGCTCTCGCGGAACATCCTGGACAGGCACCTTCTGTTCGATATGGGCCACAGCCGATGCAGACAGATCATCGAGAACTGGCGAGGAATGGACATCA
>JBDRBC010000407.1:0-8809 GCA_043823125.1 bacterium
TCCCGCCGGACGCGGGAAACCCATATCACCGTCCGACTCGATCTGGACGGATGTCCGGCCGACGATATCCGGACCGGCGGCGACGCGGCCATCGATACGGGTATCGGATTCCTCGATCACCTGCTGACCGCCCTGGCCCAACACGCCGGGTTCGGCCTGTCCCTCACCTGCCGGGGCGATCTGCAGGTGGACGACCACCACACCGTCGAGGACTGCGCCCTGTGCCTGGGCGCCGCGTTCGACCAGGCCCTCGGCGAGCGAACGAGTATCGTACGTTTCGGCTGGGCCTTGGCGCCGCTGGACGAGGCCCTCGCCCGGGCTGCAGTTGATCTAGCCACCCGTCCGTCCGCCGCCGTGGATCTGAACCTGCGGCAAGAGCGGCTGGGTGGGCTCGCCTGTCAGAATCTCACGCACTTCTTCCACTCCTTCGCCCAGGCTGGCCGATTCTGCTGCCACCTCGACGTGCTGAAGGGAATTAACGATCACCACCAGGCGGAAGCCGCCGTCAAGGCGCTGGCCCTGGCCTTGCACCAGGCCGTGGCGTATCGCGACCAAGCGGGTCCAGTCAGCACCAAGGGGGTCCTGTGATAACGAGATCAGTGAGTGTCATCCAGACCGGTACCGCCAACCTCGCTTCGGTGCTCGCGGGCCTGCGGCGTCTGGGCGCGCAGCCACGGCTGGACAACGATCCCGACACTATCGCCCGGGCCGAGCGGGTGGTGCTGCCGGGCGTGGGCGCCCTGGCCCCCGCCATCCGGCGGCTGGAGGGGGATGGTCTGCGTGAGGCGCTCGGCATCCGGTTCGCCGAGAATCGGCCCACGCTGGCCATCTGCCTGGGATTGCAGCTCCTGTGTCGCGGTAGCCAGGAGAGCCCCGACACGCCGGGCCTCGGGTTTCTCGATCTGGTCGCTAGCCGTTTTCCCGACACGGTGCCGGTGCCGCAGATGGGCTGGAACCACCTCGAACCCGACCAGAGGTGCCGGTACCTGCGCCCGGGGTATGCCTACTTCGCCAACTCCTATCGCCTGACCGAGGCGCCGGCCGACTGGCGCGTGGCCTGGGCATGGCACGGCACGCCGTTCGTGGCCGCTCTGGAACACGGCGCGCTACTGGCCTGCCAGTTCCATCCCGAACTGTCCGGAGCCTGGGGGCAGGACCTGCTGCGCCGCTGGCTCGAGGACGAAACCGCTGGAGGTGTCTCGTGCTGACGCACCGCATCATTCCGTGCCTGGACATCCGTGACGGGCGGGTGGTCAAGGGCATCCGTTTCCAGAACCTGCGCGACGCCGGTGACCCGGTGGAACGAGCCCGGACCTACGAACAGGCCGGCGCCGACGAACTCGTGATGCTGGACGTGTCGGCCACACCGGAAGGCCGCGGCACGGCCGTCGACACCGTCCGCGCAGTGCGGGCGGCGCTGGCCATTCCACTCACCGTTGGTGGCGGTGTCCGAACTCTCGAGAACGCCGTCGCCTTGCTGGAGGCCGGCGCCGACAAGGTCGGCATCAACACGGCCGCCGTACGCCGACCGGAACTGATCACGGCCATCGCCGAGCAGCTCGGCCGCCAGTGCGTGGTGGTGGCCATCGATACGGCCCGGCGCCAGAAGACAGTCGGGTGGGAAGTGGTGATCCGCTCCGGAACGGAACGAACCGGCCTCGACGCCCTGACCTGGGCCGAGCAGGCCGTGGCGCGCGGCGCCGGTGAGATCTTGCTCACGAGCTGGGACCGGGACGGCACCCGCACGGGCTACGACACCGAACTGCTGGTCGCCCTCACCGCCCTGATCAAGGTGCCGGTCATCGCCTCGGGGGGCGCCTCCCGGGCCTCCCACCTGCTGGCGGCGGTGAAAGCCGGAGCCAGTGCAGTACTGGCCGCCTCCATCTTCCATCACGAGGAAGTGACCATCGCCTCGCTGAAGTCTTACCTGGCCCGGGCCGGAGTGGAGGTGCGGCCATGCTGATCCCTTCCATCGACATCATGGACGGCCAGGCCGTGCAGCTGGTGCAGGGCAAGAAGAAGGTCCTCGAGGCGGGCGATCCCCGGGACTGGCTCCAGCGGTTCGCCGTGGTGGGCGAAGTGGCGGTCATCGATCTCGACGCCGCCCTCGGTCGAGGGAACAACCGCGCTCTTATCCGCGAGCTGGTGGGTTACGCGCCGTGCCGGGTGGGCGGCGGCATCCGGGATGTCGAGAACGCCCTGGACTGGCTCGATGCCGGCGCCGCCAAGGTGATCCTCGGCACCGCGGCCGAACCGGAGTTGCTCCGTCAGCTCCCTGCCAACCGCGTCATCGCAGCCCTGGATTCTTTCGAGGACGAAGTGGTGGTGGCCGGCTGGACCCGGGGCACCGGGCGCACGGTGGCCGGGCGTCTGGTCGAGCTCCGTGACCTGGTGGGCGGATTCCTCATCACCCAGGTGGAACGCGAGGGTCGCCTGGCCGGATTCGACCTGGAGCGGGTGCCGCCACTCCTGGCCGCCGCCGCCGGCCGGCCCATCACCGTGGCGGGTGGCGTGACCGCTCTCGACGAGCTGGCCACGCTGAACAGCTATGGAGCCGACGCCCAGGTCGGCATGGCCATCTACACCGGTCGCCTGGATCTGGCGGACGCCTTCGCCGCCCCCCTGGTCAGCGACCGATCCGACGGCCTGTGGCCCACCGTGGTGGTGGACGAATCCGGCCAGGCCCTCGGACTGGTGTACTCGAACGCCGAAAGCTTGCGCCTGGCCATTCGCGACCGCCGCGGCATCTACTGGTCGCGATCCCGCGGGCTTTGGCGCAAGGGCGAATCGTCCGGAAACGAGCAGGAGTTGTTGCGGGTGGCGGCCGACTGCGACCGCGACGCCCTTCGATTCACCGTCCGGCAACACGGCGCCGGATTTTGTCACCTCGGCCGGCACGACTGCTGGGGCGATCAACGGGGACTACCCGCCCTCGCCCACCGACTGAGCGAACGTCGGGATCAGGCCGTACCCGGCTCTTACACCCGACGCCTGTTCGCCGACCCCGCCCTGTTACGAGACAAGCTGCTGGAAGAGGCCGCCGAGCTGACCGCCGCCAACGATCCGGAAGCGGTGATCTGGGAGGCCGCCGACGTCTTCTACTTCGCACTCACCGCTTTGGCCCGAGCGGGTGTCGATCTCTTTCGGGTGGAAACCGAACTGGATCGTCGCGCGCTGGTCGTCACCCGCCGGCCCGGCGACGCGAAAATCAACCCCGACCAGCCGGCGCCACTAGCCGGCCGGAGGAACCATGACTAACGAGCTCTTTCCGCTTCTCTCGGCGGCCGACCTCGCCGCGCTCCCGCGGCAAGCGGTGAGCGCCGAGACCTTACAGGCTGCCGCGGCGATCCTGGCCACCGTGCGCCGCGATGGACAGGAATCCGTGATCCACTACAGCCGTTGCTTCGGCGACCTGGGACCGGACGACCAGCTGCTTTACGATGTCGACGAGCTCACCGCCGCCCTGGAACGGATCCCGGCTGATCAGCGGCAGTTGCTCGAACGGACTGCTGATCGCATCGCGAGTTTCGCCACCGCGCAGCGATCCTGTCTCCAGGACCTGAAGCTGCCCGTGGCGGGAGGCCGGGCCGGTTGCCGGTATCTGCCGGTGACCCGGGCCGGCTGTTACGCGCCGGGTGGTCGTTTCCCCTTGCCGTCCTCCTTGCTCATGACCACGGTGACCGCCCGGGTAGCCGGGGTACAGGAAATCGTGGTGGCCTCTCCCCGGCCGGGCGACCTGATCCTGGCCGCGGCGGCCCTGGGCGGGGCGCAGCAACTCGTGGCCACTGGCGGCGCCCAGGCCATCGCGGCCCTGGCCTACGGCGCCGGCGAGATTCCGGCCTGCGACGTCATCGTCGGGCCCGGCAACCGGTTCGTCACCGCCGCCAAGCAGCTCGTGGCCGGCCAGGTGGGCATCGACATGCGGGCCGGACCGTCGGAGCTGGTGATCCTGGCGGACAAGACCGCCGACCCGGCAACCGTGGCGGCCGACCTGCTGGCCCAGGCCGAACACGATCCCGAGGCCATCCCGATCCTCGTGAGCCTGGATCGAGTCCTGCCGGCGGCGGTGAACCGGGAACTGGAGCGGCAGCTCGTTGACCTGCCCACGGCGGCCATCGCGCGGGTGGCGCTGGGCAACGGCGGGGTTGTGGTGGCGGACGATCTGGATCAGGGGATACAGCTCTGCAACGGCCTGGCCCCGGAACACCTGGAACTGCTTACCACCAGCCCCGAGGATCTCGCCGCCCGCATGACCTGTTACGGCACGCTGTTCCTGGGATCGACCAGCGCCGAGGTCATGGGCGATTACGGCGCCGGGCCCAACCACGTGCTGCCCACCGGCGGCACTGCCCGCTTCCGGGGCTCGTTGTCGGTGGCGGATTTCCTCGTGGGCCGAACCTGGCTGCAGCTGGAACCGGGCCCGGCGCTGGACGAACTGGTCTGCGACGTCACGGCTCTTGCCCGATTGGAAGGACTGGAGGGGGCATGCCCGGGCGGCAGTGCGGCGAGGTGATTGAACTTGCCGAGGAGAGGATATTCCCGGGGCCATGATGGATGAGTCGGTTTCGGCGCTGTTGTTCAAGACTGTGCGTTGGGGCGTTGACCACTCCGTTCCAGTAACGCCAAGATCCGATGGTCGTGAGAGCGCATCGGGGACGGTAACATCCGATAGCAGATGGGCCAGCTGTCGTTGCCGCTGATCGCCTCTTCCAACCGCAAAACCGCCTCGTCCAGTTCGCCACGTGCAGCATGGCACCAGGAGAAAAAAGTCGGCGGCACGTAGGACTGCCGCGCCCGTTCCTGCAATTTCAGGAATGTCGCCGTGCCCTGCTGATGCTCCCCGGCCATCGTCAGCGCACAGATCAAGAATGTCTCGGCAACCGAGGCACCCTGTGAAAGCTCCACCGCCCGGGTCGCATTGACGACCGCAGCCTCGGGTTGTCCCGCAAAGAGATGGGCCTGGCACAGAAACAAGGGGAGCTGATAGTAATCGGGGGCGAGTTGCTGGGCCTGCTCCAGCCGCTGGATGGCCTGCTCGTGCTGCCCAGCCCCCGCGAGCACGGAGTTCGCCCACGCCTGGACTACTCCGGACAGCGGGTCGAGCTTGATGGCTTTTTCCGCTTCCACCACGGCCTCTTCGGCCCTCCGCAAGGAGAGCAACAGGAACATCGAGTAGTTCAACTGATGCAGGGCGAGGGTGGGATCGAGTTCCAGGGTGTAAATGAATTCCCGCTCGGCGCGCTGAAAATCACGGTCGGCTATCCAGGTGTTGCACGCCCGGCAGGCGTGGGCGACCGGAAAGGTATCATCGATTTCCAGCGCCTTCTTCACCATCTGCTTCGACTTTTCGAAGACCGGAGCCGGCGGTGTCTCTCCCCAGAACGCCTGGCTCTGGTAATGGATGCCGAGCCACGCATAAGCCGGGGCATACCGGGGATCGAGGGCGATTGCCTGCTGGAAATATTCGAAGCTCCGGGCGTATCCCTCCGGTGACAACATATTCCAGTAGTAGCGCCCCTTGAGGAAGAGCTCGTAGGCATCCAGATTGTCGGTATAACGCCTGACGTGCGGCGCCGCCTCCCGCGGCAGGAGTCGCGCCTGCAGCTGTTCGACAATGGCCAGCGTGATCTCGTCCTGGATGGCGAAGATGTCCGCCAGCTGCCGGTCGAACCGTTCGGACCAGACGTGATAGCCCGTACCCACGTCGATGAGCTGGGCCGTGACCCGCACCTGCTGGCCGGCCTTGCGCACACTCCCTTCCACGACCGCGCCCACCTGGAGCTGTCGACCGATCTCCCTGATATCCACGTCCCGCCCCCGGAAGCGGAAGGTCGAGGTCCGGGCCGCCACGTCGAGGCCCTCGATCCGTGACAGGGCGTTGATGAGTTCTTCGGCCAGTCCATCGCCGAAGAACTCGTTCTCGGGGTCAGCGCTCATATTCACGAACGGTAGCACCGCCACGGAAGGTGTCGGTTGTTGCCGACCACCGGGAACGGCGGCGGCGCGCGCGGTCAGCGTCTGCCGGACAGAGTCGAGATCGGCGAGCAGCTCGTCCATGGTCTGATATCTCGCCGTGTTATCCTTGGCCAATGCCCGGGCCACGATCCTCTCGAGCCCAGCGGAGAGTTCGGGCCGAATCGCGGTAAGCGGTTGGGGTTCCTCGGACTGGATCCGGTAGAGCGCGGCCTGGGCATTTTCGGCCGCGAACGGTGTCCGGCCGGTTAACATCTCGTGGAGCACGATCCCGAGAGACCAGATATCCGACTGCGGGGCCGCATCCTCGCCACGCGCCTGTTCCGGCGACATGTAGGCCACTGTGCCCAGCGTGGTCCCGGCCCTTGTCATCCGGGTCTGCCCCCCCAGCTTGGCCAGTCCGAAGTCGACAACTTTCACCTGTCCTTCAGCGGTGAGGAAGATGTTCGCCGGTTTGAGATCCCGGTGTACGATACCCTGGGCGTGAGCCTGTCTCACTCCTCGGGCCGCCTGCTGACTGATGTCCATGGCCTCGACCACGGGCAGAGGACCGCGTGCGATCCTATCCTGCAGTGTCTCGCCGTCGTAACAGGCCATGACGATGAACATCTGGCCGTCACTGGTCTCGTCGATCTCGTGAATATTACAGATATTGGGATGATCGAGGGTGGCGGCCGCCTGGGCCTCGTGCAGGAACCTCGCTTTGGCTTCCGGATCGCGTGTCAGCTCGGGCGGGAGGAACTTGAGCGCCACCGGGCGACGGAGCCGGGTGTCCTCCGCCTTGTAGACGACTCCCATGCCGCCGGCGCCGAGCCTGGCGAGGATCCGGTAATGGGATACGGTTTCACCGATCACGCCGCTCTCCAGATAATTGAAGGATCCGGAAACGGACCCGTCGAGTACGACACTCGATACGGATTCATCATAGCTTAGATTTCCTGTACATCACAAGAACTCGTCACCGTCCATCCCGATCCGGTCAAGAAACTGGCAGACGCCGTGCGAGGGCGGCACGGTCAATAATCGAGCTGGATCAAAAAAGGAAACTCCCGGTCCTCGGGATTGACCTGGCACGCCTGGCGCAGGAACTGCAAGCCGCGCTCGGGGTCTCCGCGCAGCTTGTGCAGCAGGCTTTCGGTGAGCAGCAGGTTGCCCTGGACGAACTTCGACATCAGCGCTGGATTGGTGATGTTGGCGAAGACCGCGTCCACCCCCGTGCGCTGGTCCTGGAGAAATTCCAGGTTCTTGCTGATGTTGTCCGGGTCGAGGCAGGCCGGATCGAAGAATTCGGTATACGAACGGTCGTCGCTGTTGAGCTCGCTGTCAGTCGCCAGCCGTTCGATGGCGGCGCCATCGAGCACCAGGGTGGCGGCCAGGTGGTACGGGTCCAGATAGAAACGATCGTCCCGGCCGACGGCGTCGATCCGGGCGGCCCAGTCCGCGAAATCCACCCGGATCGGATCCAGCGAGCCGAGCAACACGGCGTGGTAGTGGCCGAGCCAGACCGTGCAGTGGGGAAACACGGCGTGGAAGGTGGCGATGAGGCCGAGGAACTCCTCCGTCCGCAACTTGTGCAGCGGCAGGTACTGCGAAACCATGCCGCCCGGATTGAGGTGCTCGCGGCAGAGGGTGAAGTATTCCCGGGTGTAGAGATTGCCGGAGCCGAGGATGGGGTGCGTCGGATCGCACGAGATGAGATCGTATTTCTTGCTGGTGAGCTGCAGGTAGTGCCGGCCGTCGCCGGCGATGATCTTCAGCCGCGGGTCGGCGACGACGTTCCGGTTCAGCTCGCGATAGTACACCGCCGCGTCCCGTAATCCGGCCACCAGCTCGACGCAATCGATGGACTCCACCTCGGGATGGGCGGCGATGGCCGCGGTGGTCACCCCGATGCCGAAACCGATGACCAGCACCTGCTTGCCCTCGAGTCCCAGGAAAAACGGGAAATGCCCCACCATCTTGACCACCTTCACCGCGTCGTAGGTGGACCCGATGACGGCGCTGTTGTTGACGAAGGTGTACTTGGATTCGGAGCGGGTGCCGATGTCCTTGCCCACCGACAGGGTCCCCTCCACCGACTCGCGATAGAACAGCACCTCGCGGCCGAACCGGTGGAACGACGGCGGCAGGATCCGGATGTCCGGGCGGAAACCGAGCAGCAGCACGAGCACCAGGATCGCCGCGTACAATCCGTACCGGAGCCGTGCCGACACGGGCGGCGCCGGCAGGCGTTTCAGGAAAAAGAACGCGCACCCCGCCAGAATGAGCAGGATCAGAATAACCGACATGGAAACGCCCAGGGTCGGCAGCAGGAGAAACGCCGCCGCCACCGGCCCGAGAACGGAACCGACGGTGTTGACCATGAGCACCCGGCCCACGTCCCGGCTGATGCTGTCCCGGCCCACGGCGTACATGCTGCAGGCCAGCGGAAAGGCGTACCCGGAACAGACGGCCGGCGGGAACACCACCAGCAACGAGACCACCAGCGGCAGCAGCAGGACCCGTACCAGCGGCTGGCCCAGGGCGGCCGAAAACGGGAACAAGAGTACCTCGGGTAGATTGACCAGCAGGACCAGGCCCAGCGCCGTCGCCACTCCCAGCCAGACGATGACCCGTAACAGCGAGCGCTGGTGGTCGACAATCCGCTGCCCCCGCCGTTCGAACAGCACACTGCCCACAAAAATCCCCAGGATCGCCAGCGACGAAACCAGGGCGAAGGTGTAGCTGGTGTTGGTCAGGTAGATCCGGAACATCCGCATCCAGAACACCTGCAGACCGAGGATGGCGAAGCCGCAGACGAAGGCGCCCACCAGGGCGGTCCGGCGAAGCTGGGCCG
>JBDRBC010000408.1:0-2103 GCA_043823125.1 bacterium
GTGCGCCAGGTAGCCGAGGCCGGCATACCGGCGATCAAATACTATCTCTGCGCCATCGAGAACCAGCGCACAGATAGCAAGCCTTTAGGACGCGGGGGATCGGTCTACAGCACCTGGAATCTGGAGGAGGCCAAGGACCGGGAGCAGCGGTACGCAGAGGTGGTGACCGCCGAAACGAACTGGGAACGGATTACCTACTTCCTGGAGCGGGTTATTCCGGTGGCTACCCAGTGCAAGGTGAGGATGGCCTGCCACCCGTGCGATCCGTGGCTGCCGCCCGGGTACCGGGGGGTGGACAGGGTGATGGGCGGGGCCGACGGGTTCAAGAAGTTCATCGAGATCTGCCCCAGTCCGTATCACGGGCTCAATTTGTGCCTGGGGTGCATGGCGGAGAGCGTGGAGGACCCGGCCAACGAGGTGCCCGAGATCATCCGCTATTTCGGTTCGCGCAAGAAGATCTTCCTCTGTCATTTCCGCAACATCTTCGGCGGGCGCAATAAGTTCCAGGAGGTGTGGCCGGACGAGGGGGTGATGAACATGCACCGGATCATGCAGACCCTCAAGGAGGTGGGGTACGAGCACATGTGCGTGCCCGATCACGCGCCGGGGCACAAGAGTCCGGACAGCATGCGCCAGGCGTTCGCGTACCAGTTCGGGTACATCAAGGCGATGATCCAGGCGGTGATGGATGAAGGTTGAGAAATGCGACCATGTGTTCTGCGGAGCCCCGTCGGAGGAAAAAGCCGACGGGGCTTTTTTCAGGATATCCAGAGGCCATCTCTCATGACGCCTGTTCCCTGCGAAACGCCAGCAGTCTCTTGCGGATTCGTTTCCTGTTCACCCGATATCGGCAGAGTTCTTCTCCGGCCAGTTCGACCAGCGGGATGATTTCGCCGTAGCGGTCGAGCAGTTCCGGAGCGGTGGAGATGTCGATTTCTTCCAGAACGAAGCCAAGTTCGGTTTGCAGTTCCAGCAGGCGCTCTTTGGCCACGTCGCACAGACAGCAATCGGGTTTCGAGTAGATGCGCAGGGTCAGGGGCAAGATGGGCTTCCTCCTATAGTCAGCAGATCGTGAACCCGCTGGAAACACCGTCGATCGACCGTCAGCTGTACTTTATAATCGTTCTACCGCGATCCTGCCGCTGATCAGTTCCTCCATGAGTTCGTCGTATTCATTCCGGTCGACGGGGAGAGAGACGGCCTTTTTGCGGATTCCCGAGAGGATGATGGCGTTTATCAGTTCCAGGGTGACCAGGGCGCTCTGGCCGTCGGTGATCGGCTGTCCGCCTGCGAGGATGGCGTGGATGAAACTCTCCAGGAGAGTCGGGGAAGCGGCGTCGCGGCAGTCGACATCCTGCCAGTCGGGTTCGGGTTGGGCGGTGAGGTTGGGGCTCTGGCGGATGGTCTGGGTGACGGGCTCGCGGTAGATTCCCAGGCGGAAGATCTGCGGGATGTTGACGTTGGCGTTGATTTCGTCCTGGAAGAGGACGGCGCCGCGGTCGCCGGCGATCTGGCGGTAGTTGAGCCGGCGGTCGCAGGTGCTGAGCTGGACACTGGCCAGGGCGTTGCCGGCGAAGCGGATGCTGGCGATGGCCGTGTCTTCGACTTCGTGGCGGTGGGCGCGGTTGCCGATCATGGCGGAAACCTCGACCGGGGAGCCGAAGAGCCAGCAGAGCAGGTCCAGGTCGTGGCTGGTCTGGTTCATGAGCACGCCGCCGCCGGCATGCTGCCAGGTGCAGCGCCAGATGTCGCGGTCGTAGTAGGATTCCGGGCGGTTTTCCAGCCACTGCCAGAGGATGCGGTGGATGGGACCGAGCCGGCCGCTGTCGACGATCTGCTTGAGTCTGACGTTGCCGGGGAAGGTGCGGTAGTTGTGGCCCACGGTTAGGACGCGGCCTTTCTCGCGGGCCAGGGAGACCATCCGGTCGCCCTCGGAGACGCGGATGGCCAGGGGCTTTTCGACCAGAACGTGGAGACCGGTTTCCAGAGCCGCCAGGGTCATGGGGGCGTGCAGGTGGTGGGGGGTGGCGATGACCACGGCGTCGAGCTCCTCCCGGGCGATCATCTCCCGGTAATCGGCATAGGCGCGGGCCTGGTGGTCCG
>JBDRBC010000409.1:0-2702 GCA_043823125.1 bacterium
AGCAGAGTTCGGTGGTGCTGGAAGTGGGAGACGCGGCGTTCCGGCGGATGCTCGGCCTGAACGAGAAGATCCCCGCCCTGCTGTCGGATCTGGTGGCCGAGCGGGTGTCGCAGAACAAGGAAGCGTTCGCCAAGCTGGCCGCGGAACGATCCTCGTCGGTTGAGGAGGAATTCGATTCGCGGAATATCTTGAAGCGGTTCATGCGGATGATCCGGCGGTGAGGGGGCGTTTCCGGCCGTCCCCGGGCGAACTCGCGTCGTAACTCGCGCCGTAACTCGCGCCGTAACTCGCCGATTGTCGAGATCCCTCCCGTTGGTGTACAATTATTCTCCGATTGCCCCGCTGGTTGTGATCCCGGTCTCCCGACGCATCTCAGCACTACACCGATGACCTCTCGCAGCTGAGGCAGGGCCTGATCGCCCGCGCCGGCGGGAATCCCGTTCATCTCAAATCCGAAGGAGGTTCGCATGAAACCATTGTTCACGTGTCTGCTGCTGTGCCTGTTCGTTATTGCCGCGCCACCGTTCTCTGGAGCGGATCCCGGTACCGACGGTGTCGGGATCTACTTCGATCTGGACGGCCAGGTGAACTGCCTCGACGTGCCGCCGTTCACCCCGGTGAACTGCTACGTCATCGCCACGAACGTCAGCAGCCCGGGTGGCGTGCTGGGCTACGCCTTCACTATTGCCACCGCCGGTCCCTTCCTGCTCGGGAACTACACCCAGCCGTGCATCAACATCATCGGCTGGCCGGACATCGCCTGCGGCCTCTCCGCGCCGTATCCGTGGGCGCCGACCATCGTCCTGATCAGCGTATCGTTCATGGTGATGAGCCCGGAACCGGTGTATCTCTCCGTTCTGCCGTATTCCTTCGGTTCCGTCATTCCCGGTTTCCCTGTCTACGAGGACGGCGACGCCCCGGGAACGTACCGGGCGCTGTTCCCGGCGGCAGGCCAGGGGCCGGGTGGCGAGTGGTTGCCGGTGGCCTGCGTCAACGGCGACTGTCCGGTGCCCACGGAATCAGAGACGTGGGGAGGTTTGAAGGCGCTTTATCGCTAACGTAAGGATCACTTGCCCGACGGGCCGGCGTTGTTTGACGCCGGCCCGTGTTCTGGAATACTCGGCTGCCTTGTGCTGAGATCAGTGTGAAATGGTGTACCGGGTGCACTCGTCAAAGTACACCCGCGTATAAGGCCAGGATGTCTGCGACGGTTTGCTGGAGATGTCGTACGTGCGCACCGTGAACGAGGTGGTCGATCAACAGCTCACGACCCCGTACTGCGACATAACTTGTGATCTGACCATCACGCTCAGGGACTGACGGCAGTGGCTCCGTAACGGATCACTCCTCGAGTTCCCCGGCGATTGCTTTTCGCGCCTGATCCAACACGAGCAGGATGTCCTCATGTCGCGTTGATGCCGCGTTGTTGAAGTCCATCAAGGTGTGTTCGAAGTCAACGATGCCGGTCAGCTCCTGGATGGCTGTCCGCACGCTCATCTGCGCCTTGCCGTGATGGTTGTACTCGCCGAGTAGACTCTCGGTCGCGTGTTTGAGGGCACAGAACAGACTCCATTGCCCGCTCTCCCGATCATCGTCGCATCTCCGATCGTCAGCCCGGCGCCAGGACGCGGGTTCGGCCAGGAGGGACAACGCTTTTTCGATCACCTCGAGATCGGCAGGTGTCGCCGGCGGCGTGTACCAGAAGTCGAACACGAACTTGATCACGTCCGGCTGGATGGACATGGCTTCCCACAGGAAGTAGCCCAGCCTGGTTTTCATGTAGACCTCCGGGCTGTCCCGGTGCTGGGCGATCTGGAACTCGATGGCTGTTGCAGTGCCGGTGGGGTAGGTCAGGGATCCCGTGACGGCCTCGGCTGCGATGGCCGCCATGAATCCGGCCTCGTCGAGCGCGCCGCGACTGCTGTCCGGCATGATGGTGATGATATAGGTAAAACCGGGCAGGTGTTCGTTCACCCCCCGGAACACGCCATCCTCGAGTTGCAGGGCATAGACGAGATGATCTTCCGGCTGGGATTCCTGGTCGAATTCCCCGGTGACGGCGGGTGCGGCGCCTGGCCATGAGGTGATAACGATAAAGAGGCAGGCGACCAGGCAGGTCTCGGGCGCACACCGCGCAGGTCGGGAGAGCACCAGCTGGCGTCGGGCGCACGGAATATGGTTTCTTGTCGTCACCGGCTCAGTTCCCGTCGAACATCTTCAGGATCTCAGGATTCCGCTCCTGCCGGGCCAGGATGTAGTGGCAGGAGTGGCATTCGGTGGTGATGGCCTGCCCGGTCTGATCCCGCAACAGACCGTCGTGACAGCGGAAACAGGCCAGGGTCTCCTTGACCGGATGGCCGATGAGGGATGGATACGTGTTCCAGCGGACCCTCATCTGGGGATAGACGTAGAGCCGGTGGATGTCCTGCAGGGGCGCGACGGCCGTCTCGATCTGTTCTCGGAACCGGGTCCAAACCTCCGGTTCCCGTTCCTGATACAGGCGGGGGAGCCGGGCGATACCCTGCATCGCCTCCTCTGTGGTGGCATATTCCGGGACCAGGACCTCCTCGCTGAACTTCCGGATCCAGGGAACTCCACGGTCGATCAGGTTCCGGGAGAGCAGGTCGTTCAGCGCCGATTCAGAGGAGAGGTAGATGTGGGTCGGCCGGTTGTGGCAGTCGATGCAGTCCATGGTCCGGATG
>JBDRBC010000410.1:0-6697 GCA_043823125.1 bacterium
AGGAGCACGCCATGGAGCCGATACCGATTATACTGGCCTTGCTGGTCATGGGCTGCATCATCGCCTACGCCATCCTTGATGGGCGCAAGCGGCGGGAGATGATGTCGGCCTACGCCAAGGCGAAGGGCTACAGTTACGATCCGGACAAGGATCGCGATATGGACGATCGGTACCGGGAACTGAGTTGCCTGTGCAAGGGCCACAGTCGGTTTGCCCACAACATCATGCGCGGCCAGCATAACGACCGGACGCTGCTCGCCTTCGATTACCACTACGCCACCGGCCACGGCAAGAACCGCAAGACCCACCGCTTCTCGGCGGTCATCCTGCAGAGCCCGGTGCCGCTGAAGCCGCTGTTCATCCGGCGGGAGCACGCCTTCGACAAGGTGACCGAGTTCTTCGGCGCCGACGATATCGATTTCGAATCGGCCGAATTCAGCAGCAAGTTCTACGTCAAGTCGCCCGACAAGCGCTGGGCCTACGACGTGATCCACCAGCGGATGATGGAGTATCTGCTGGCGGCACCGCAGTTCGGCATCGAGTTCGACAGCGGCCACATCATCGCCTGGAAGAGCAAGCGGTTCGCTGCCGCCGATTTCGACGCCGCCAGCGAGTTGATCGAGGGTATCCTGGCGCGGATGCCCGATTACCTGCTCGAACAGATGCAGCGGTCTGGCGACCGGTGACGGATCCGGAGGGAAGCCGACGGGCATCCGAGCGTCGGCAATCCCGATTGAAAGGTGGACACATGTCATGAGAAGATTTCTCGTTTTACTACCGACCTGTTTATACTTCGTCTTCTTTCCGGGCTGTTCCGAGGACGAGGATCCGCCCGACTTCGCGCAGTACATGCGCGAGTTCGTGCTCGATATCAGCGCCTATGCCAGAGGTCTCGATCCGACTTTCTTGATCATTCCCCAGAACGGTCAGGAGCTGCTCACCGTCAATCTGGAGGCGAATGGTAATCCTGCGACTGCGTATATCGCCGGCATTGACGGTGTGGGACGTGAAGATCTGCTGTACGGTTACGACGCCGATGATGTGGCGACTTCCCAGGAGGATACCGACTACCTGCTGGGCTTTCTGAATGTCGCCGTGAGTCAGGGGCTCGCGGTGCTCGTGACCGATTACTGCTCCACACCGGCGAAGATCGATGATGCCTATGCCCGGAACAGCGCCAGTGGATTCATACCCTTTGCGGCGAACTCGCGGGAACTGGATCGGATTCCCGCCTACCCGGCCGGGCCGTACGGCCAGAACGCGGACGATGTCACCATGCTGTCCGCAGCCCGGAACTTCCTGTATATCCTGGCGCCGGATAACGTGTATGGGGACAAGGCGGCCTTCATCGCCGCCATGGCTGCCACGAATCACGATGCGTTGATCATCGACCTGTTTTTCGGGGACGAGACCCTGGACGTCAATGATGTCGGTACGCTGAAGACCAAGGCCAACGGTGGCGAGCGACTCGTCATCGCCTACCTGAGCATCGGGGAAGCGGAGGATTACCAATATTACTGGCGGACCTCGTGGCAGTCGCTGGCGCCTCCCTGGCTGGACCGCGAAAATCCCGACTGGGCCGGGAACTACAAGGTGCGGTACTGGCTGGCCGGCTGGCAGGAGATCATCTTCGGGAACGACGCCTCCTATCTGAAGAAGATCATCGATGCGGGATTCGACGGCGCGTACCTCGATGTGATCGATGCCTTCGAGTACTATCAGGTCAAATGAGATTCGTAGATACGCGGTAAGGCGGAGCCCGCCACTGGCAATCGTATCCCGAAGGAGTCAACATGTCGGTCTACATTCCCTTCGGAATACTCGCCCTCGTGCTCGTCTGGGCCATCGGGAACTACAACATCCTCGTGCGCTTGCGGCAGCACGTGCGGGAATCGTGGTCCGGCATCAACACGGAACTGAAGCGGCGGTACGACCTGATCCCCAACCTGGTGGAGACGGTGAAGGGGTATGCCGCCCATGAGCGCGAGGTACTGCAGGCGGTGACCGAGGCGCGCAGCCGGGCGGCGGAGGAAAAGGGTTCGCCCGAGCACCAGGCCGAGGTGGAGAACGAGCTCGTGGGCGCCTTGCGTAAACTGTTCGCCGTCTCCGAGCGATACCCCGACCTGAAGGCGAGCGATAACTTCCTGGCGATGCAGCGCGAGCTGGCCAACACCGAGGACCGCATCCAGGCCGCACGACGGTTCTACAACGCCAACGTGCGCGACATGAATACCCGTCGCGAGGTGTTCCCCTCCAACCTCATCGCCGCATTGTTCAGCTTCGAACCCGAGGAGTTTTTCGAGATCGAGGACGCCGGGGTGCGGGCGGCGCCGGTGGTGAAAATGGATTGAGTTGTAATGGAACAACCCTCCGTCAGCCGGCCAGGGCCGACCGCGGAGGGTTGAGTATGATACCGGTAATCTGGCCAGGCTCTGATTTTTACTTCGTCAACACCATCTTCCGCGTCAACGTCAGCTCGGCCGAATCCAATCGGTAGTAATAAACACCCGAACCTACCGTCCGCCCCGATCCGTCACGCCCGTTCCAGACTAGCGAGTGCGCACCTGCGGCCTCCAGTCCATCGAGCAAGGTCGCCACGTGACGGCCGGCCAGGTCGTGGATGGACAGCTTCACCACGGTGGGAGCCGGCAGCTCGAACTCGATGGTGGTCACCGGATTGAACGGATTGGGGAAGTTCTGCTGCAGGACCGCGTCGTCAGTGCGCGCGTCGGGACTGTCCGCCAGGCTGTGCTGGCTGCCCCAGCCGTTCAGGCTCGACATCAGGTACCAGAACGCCTGCCCCTTCTGATCGCAACTCTCGTAGGTCGTATGACCCGCGTCATCGCCGCTGAACTGCGGGTGTTCCTTGGGGATGGTGGTGGAGTTGTAGACATAGGTGGACTGTTCCCACTGCTGCGAGGAAGAGTTGTACCACCAGGCGTCCAGATCGGCGAAGTCGAACAGGGCCTTGTTATTGGCCAGGCAGTAGTCGCGGACCATCTCGTTGCGCAGGTGGCGATAATAACCGGCATAACTGACGCCCTGGGCGTTACAGGTCATGTAGACGAACGCCACGTCGGGATACTCGGCCTCGAGGGTCGAGATGGCGTCGAGGTAACCCTGGGTCTGGGAGGCGGTGTAATATTCGAGCTGGGCGCACCAGCACCAGATGGAGACGTTGATCTCCGGATTGGCGTCGAGCACGGTGCGGGTCTGGTTCAACCCGGCCGAACCTTCCCAGTACAGTTCGGGAGTGATGTACGTTTCGGATGACTGGCCGTCGAAGTAACAGAGCGACGTCAGCCAGCTCGGCAGGTACATGAGCCCTCGCGACACGTCGAAGGCCGAATCCGAGTTCTCGATCCGTTGCAGACCGGTGACGAGCTGTTCGCCATGGGAGGTGTGGGCGTAGTGGATGTTGAGTGTGGCCTGTACCGAGTCGATACGTGAGGGTGGAATGGTCGAGATATCGGTACAGGAATGATCGATGATGAGTGGGCTGGACTTGTCCCAGGCCGGAGAACTACTGGAGAGGAGCAGTCCGATTCCGAAAAAACAGAGGCTGGAGAGGATAAAACGGGGGTTCTTCATGGTATCCCTCCCTGGATGGTGTGGCGGCATCCTTTGCCTGGGGACGACCAAAACTTGCCTGATCAGACAGCAAGTTCGGGCTCGATCCCTGATACAGTCTGACTGTATCTGAAAATGCAGCGCCAAACTAACAAACGACTGGTCAGGTATCTAGCAGTTTCTGCGCCGAAGCTCAATAAACGGCCACTCTCGTCCATATCCTACTATATTGCTTTGGGATACAGCCCTTCGTCCGGGCGTAGAAAGTGACCGCGGTCCGGAACCTGCTTCCTCCATCACATCCTCACTTGGCGTGAATCGTGGAGAACGGTTACCTTCATCTCCTCAATGAGACTCCCGGCGAGCTAAGGAAGGTTCATGGATCCCGGCGTACTTCCAGGCAGAAGTTATCCCCTCGGCGCCACCGTCTATCCGGACGGGGTGAACTTCAGCATCTTCTCCCAGAAAAGCGTGGCCATGGAGCTGCTGCTGTTCAACGACGCCGACGATGCGGCGCCGGCGCAGGTCATCCAGCTCGACCCGATCAGGAACCGGACCTTCTATTACTGGCATGTCTTCGTGCCGGGTATCGGCGAACGTCAGCTCTACGGATTCCGCGCCCACGGCCCGTTCGCGCCGGAACGGGGGCATCGATTCGATAGCGAGAAGGTGTTGCTCGATCCCTACACCTGCGCCGTGGCGGTGGGGGCCAACTACGACCGCGACGCCGCCATCCGTCCGGGAGACAACTGCGCCCACGCCCTGAAGAGCATCGTACTCGATCCGAGCAGTTACGACTGGGAAGGCGACACGCCTCTCCATCTGCCGTACTCCCGCAGTGTGATCTACGAACTGCACGTGGGCGGTTTCACTCGCCACCCGAACTCCGGGGTGGCGCCGGAGAAGCGCGGCACCTTCGCCGGTCTGGTGGAGAAGATCCCGTACCTGCAGGAACTCGGAGTGACCGCGGTGGAGCTGCTACCGGTCCAGCAGTTCGACGAACACGACGCGCCGCCGCCGCACCGGAATTACTGGGGCTACAGTCCGGTAGCGTTTTTCGCGCCGCACCACGGCTACAGCCACCGTCGGGACCTGCTCGGCCCGGTGGAGGAATTCCGGGACATGATCAAGGCGTTTCACCGGGCCGGTATCGAGGTGATCCTCGACGTGGTGTTCAACCACACCCACGAGGGCGACGAGCACGGGCCGACCGTCTCGTTCAAGGGGCTCGAGAACGAGGCCTACTACATTCTGGACGAGGACCGGTCGCAGTACGCCAACTACAGCGGTTGCGGCAACAGCATCAACTCCAACCACTCCATCGTGCGCCGCTTCATCCTGGATTGTCTGCGTTACTGGGTGTCGGAGATGCACGTGGACGGTTTTCGCTTCGACCTGGCCTCGGTCCTGTCCCGCGACGAAAACGGGCAGCCCATGGAGGATCCGCCCATCCTCTGGTCCATCGAATCCGATCCGGTACTCGCCGGCAGCAAGATCATCGCCGAGGCGTGGGACGCCGCGGGGCTCTATCAGGTGGGCAGTTTCATCGGCGATCGGTTCGCGGAGTGGAACGGTCAGTACCGCGACGACCTGCGGCGACTGCTCAAGGGAGAAAGCGGTATATCCGGCGCCGTGGTGCAGCGCATCATGGGCAGTCCAGATCTGTACCGGCAGCCGTACCGCGACCCCAACCGCAGCATCAACTTCGTCACCTGCCACGACGGCTTCACCCTGAACGACCTGGTCTCCTACAACCAGAAGCACAACGAGGCCAACGGCGAGAACAACCGCGACGGATCCAACGACAACCACAGCTGGAACTGCGGGGTGGAAGGACCGAGCGACGACGCCGAGGTGGCGGCACTCCGCCTGCGCCAGATGAAGAACTTCCTGACCATTCTGTTCATGTCGCAGGGCACGCCGATGATCGCCATGGGCGACGAGGTGCGCCGCACCCAGCGCGGCAACAACAACACCTACTGCCAGAACAACGAGCTGAGCTGGTTCGACTGGAGCGCCGTGGACCGGGAAGTCGACCTTTTCCGATTCGTGCAGGGGCTGATCCACTTCACCAAGTCACGCTCGCTCTTCCAGATGCAGTACTTCTGGACCACCACCAACGGCGACCGGGACTCGTGCATCATGTGGCACGGCACCCGGCTGGCCAAACCCGACTGGGGGACGGATTCGCGCAGCCTGGCGTTCGAACTCCGCTGCCCCACCGGCGACACCCATCTCCAGGTGATGTTCAACGCCTTCTGGAAACCACTCAGCTTCGAGCTGCCGCCGCTGGCGAACGGCAAGGGGTGGCGCCGGTTGATCGATACAGCGCTGGCTTCGCCGGACGATTTCAACGTGCCGGAAGTGGCGCCGCCTTATGCAGGCAGGAAGTACCTGCTGCAGCCGCATTCGACGGTGGTGTTGGTGGCTGGGTGAGGTTTGGCGCTGGGCCGGAAGAGGTCGCTGATTGATCCTGATCGGTCAGATAAAGCCCGGATAGACCTGGATAGACCTGAATTTAATATCCCCTGATTTTTATCGATTTTCTTGGTCCGGTCGGATCGAGTGTGTGCTATACTCCCAGCGCGATTCAAGGGATTGGCACGAGGGGGACACGAGCGCGCAGATACCTCCCGACATCCACGATCCGCACCTTGCTGTTATCTGAGTCTCCGAGAACCAACCTCGTATGCCCAAACTCTCGCGGAAGTGGCGTTGAACAGCTTCATGCTCTGCCGGGAGTCGCAACACTGATGTCTCTGACATTGGTGATCCCTGCTTACCTGAACTGTTTGACCCAATAGCGCCCGCCGGATGGTTATCGTTCGGCGGGCGTTCTCGTTGGCCGCAAGCGGATCATGACGGAGCAGACGTTGTTCAATCCTCTTCCGATGTCACCCCCACCCCCGAGGGCACCACAACATAAGCCGCCGGAATCACAACCAGCGTCAACAGCGTGCTCAGGAACAACCCACTCGCCACGGTAATCGCCAGCGGCGACCGCAACTCCGCGCCCTCGCCCCAGGCCAGCGCCATGGGCATCAAGCCGAGGATCGTGGTCAACGTCGTCATCAAGATCGGCCGCAACCGGATGTGCCCCGCCCGCACCACTGCCTCGGTCTTCTCG
>JBDRBC010000411.1:0-16294 GCA_043823125.1 bacterium
CCGCGGGTCGTGATGCTGGGCCGGGTCCACTTCATGGACCGCATGCGCAAGGTGAGCGAGGAACGGAGCGTGGGTCGAATACTCTCGCCGGACGAACTTGGCGCGGTGATCCGGTGGAGCGAGGCCGCTCCGTTCGACACCGATCCCAACGATCTGGCCGCGCCTCCCGAACCCGACGCCCTGTTCGGCTCGGTACCATCGGCGATCTCGCAGGCTCGCGACCTGAAGAGTCTGACCAAGGACTTCAGTGATTTCCTGTATCACGAGGAACGTCTCGAGCTCTACCACTGCCCGGCGTTGAAGCTGTACAGCGAGACCGGCGAAACGGAACGGGACTTCCTCGCCCGCGCCAGCCAGGCCGCCCGCGAGCAACGCGACCTGGAGGTGGACAAGCTCCGCCGCAAGGTCGAACGGCAGCTCGATCGGCTGGAAACCCGCCTGGCCCGTGAGCGTCGCGAGCTGGACGAGGACAAGTCCGATTACTCTTCCCGCAAGCGGGAAGAAGTCCTGTCCGCGGGGGAAACCTTGCTGGGTATGCTCGGGGTCTTCGGGCGCAAGCGCAGTGGCGGCCTCTCCTCCGCGGCCCGGAAACGTCGCATGACCAGCTCGGCCAAGTCGGACATCACCGAATCCGAGGCCGAGATCGCCCGCCTCACCGAGGAGATCCAGGATCTGCAGGCCCAGCTCGAACAGGATGCCGGGGCGATCGCGGACAAGTGGACGGATCTGCTCGAGGAGGTCGAGACCTTTCCGATCAAGCCGCGGCGCACGGACATCAAGATCGACTTGGCGGCGCTGGCGTGGTTGCCGAGCTGGGAATTCCGGGTTGAAGGGGTTGGGGGAAGGTCGGTGGTGCATCGAGTGCCGGCTTCGGGGTGAGGGATCGGGGTGAGGGATCGCCTTGCCAGCACTATTCGACATCGGGATGTGCGATGCCAGCTACCTCCAGAGTCTCCATCCCTGGCCCTGGAATGGCAGACAACCTGAGCTTGGTTTGTGCTATTCTCGCCATGATGTACTTGTACGGGGTTACCTGCTCATAGCCTTGTAACTGTTGGGCGTTTCCCTGACGGCAACAGGCCGGAGCCGTCAAAATCCTGTTTCTGAAACTTGAGATCCGAAAGGTGAGGGGACATGACCCAGATCAAGTCGGGTGATCGTTGCGCTGATTGCTCCCACTGCAAGACCTGGTCGAGTGATCGCAAAAAGGCTTCTTGCAACCTCCATCATGACGAGGGATTCCATCCGGACAGACCGGTTCCGGTCAAGTGTGTCAACAAGGTCAGTCGCCGCTACTAGAAAGGAAGAACAGGAGACTCAGCAGTAGCCCGTACAGTCCGCCCGGTCTTTCGGGGCAAGTTTATCTTTCCGAGCGGTCATCAATCCGTCGGCGGATGCCATCTGGTGTGATCAGATCAAAGGAACCATGGGCCTTTCAATCTGGATCGGCCCCAGTTCATCCCCGGGCAGTGATGGCGTCACCTTGAACAGGCGGACCCCCCGGAACCTTTGGTGGTGCCTTGGGCCGCCGCTGACACAACTCGCATTCGGGATCCGGGCACCTCAACTCGAGCCACCTCCCACACAGTGGGCAGAAATTCGCATCGTATGCCGAGTAATATATCCTTGGACTCCCACATCGCTCGCAATCCTGGAAGTCTATCCTGCCAGCGAACTCGATCCCGGCAACCGATACTGTCCCTTTTTCCCGCGATTCGACCACGCCCCGGTGGGCAAGGAACCTCAATACCATCTCCCTGAAGCCAGGAACGGCCACGCCAAGCTCTTCGAGGCACTTCAGGAAGAGATTCTCGGCCTCGTTTTGTTCCACGGGAATGAGACCCGCAAGAAGTCGTAGCGACGGGGAGTCCTGACCCTGGGCCAGTGTTTCTTCGGCCCATCTGGCCAGGTCTGCGGCATGCGCCTCCTGACATCTGAATTGCACCAGCAGATCCAATGCGTCGGTTCCCATCACCAATCCTTCAGCCTGGCGCTGGTTTTACCAGCAAGCGTGGCCGGCGCGGCCTGTGCACCGTACAAGGCGTGACAGACGGATTGTCTGGTATAGGCTCTTATGGAGCAATTCAATCAGTAGCACCATGATATGATTTGGGTTCAATTGATAGCTATGGTGTTCCATCCTTTTTCTACGTCTTCTCAGGTCTTTCAGGATCTTGGTGTCAGAGTCAGACAATATGACACCAATATTTCTAAATCTCACCGGCATCCACCGAACGATCACCGCACGAGCAACAGCTTACGCGCCTGCACGTTGCGGCCGGTCACCAGACGCGCCACGTAGGTGCCCGAGGCGACGGCGTGGCCGCGGCCGTCCCGGCCGTCCCAGCGTACCTCATGTCGTCCGGCCTGGTGCGGGCCTCCGGCCAGCCGCGCGATCCGACGGCCCGCCGTGTCGTAGACATCCAGTCGGATCGTCTCGGGCCTGTCCAGCTCGAAGGCCACTGTCGCGCCCGGATTGAAGGGATTCGGCTGCGCGCCCAGGAGCCGCACCGCCAGCGGCAGTTCCAGCGTCACGGTTTGTTGCGCCAGCACCGCCGTCGGTCCGGTCGGCCCGGCGTAGCGCAGCGTGTAGCTCACCTCGCCGCCGGCGCCGGCCGGCGGCGCGTGATCGTCGGCGCGGAAGCTCCCCGCCGACTCGACCACATGCGGTACGGTCCAGGTCCGTCCGGTCGCCTCTCCGGTCAGGACGAAGGCGTCGGCCGCAACCGGTTCGCCCACCTGCCAGCGGGCTGTCACCGACCCGGCCTCGACCGCCAGATCGAATGTCTGCAAAAATGTCGGCGTCAGCGTCCCGTCCACCCAGCGGGCGAGGTGGTACGAGTCCTCGCCCCGGCCGCCGGCCGAGGTGAAGTGGCCGGCCACGTAGAGATCCCCCTCGTGCACCATCAGGTCGTGGACGCAGGAATAGGAAGCGCCGCCCGTCACGCCCCCCGCGAACTCGCTCCAGGCGCTGCCGTTCCAGACGGCCAGATCGGTGACCGGCAGCCCGCCGGCCTCGGCGAAGTCGCCGCCCACGAAGAGTTCGCCGCCCACCTCCAGCAGCGCCTTGACGCCGTAAAGGATCGAGGCGCCGCCCAGGCCCGCACCGAGGGGATGCCACGCGCTGCCGTCGAAGCGGGCGATCCGCTCGGCCGGCGCACCGCCCGCGGCGGTGAACCAGCCGCCGGCGATCAGGTCGCCCTGGAAGTGGCCCACGGCGTAGACGATGGCCCCCACGCCAGCGCCGAGGGGCTGCCACTGGCTGCCGTCCCACCGCGCGACGTAGTTGAGGGTCGTACCGCCGCTGGAGGTGAACGCGCCACCCGCGTACAGCTCGCCGTCGAGCACGGTCAGGTCCCGAACCGTGGAACTGAGGCCGCTGCCGAAGGCGTGCCACGCCGCGCCGTCCCAGCGTGCGATCCGGTCGGCCGACACGCCCCCCACGTTGTGGAAGTCCCCGCCCGCCACCAGCTGGCCGTTCCAGATCGCGAGGGTGAACACGTCGCCGTCGGGATCGCCCAGTGCGCCCCACGCCGCGCCGTCCCAGCGCGCCAGGTGCAGGGCGACGGCGCCGCCCGCGGTCTCGAAGTGCCCGGCGGCGATCATGTCGCCCCCATGGACCGCCAGGTCGTAGACGGTGGCGTTCAGCCCGCAACCGGCGCGGTGCCAGGCGCCGTCGTCCCAGATCCCGACGTTCTCGCAGTTCCGCCGGCCCTCCAGGATGGTGGGCAAGGAGAAATCGCCGGCGGCGACCAGGAAGCCGTCGTGCACGCAGAGCGCATGCATAGTGTTCAGTTCGTGGTTTGCGACGCCGGGGCTGCCGCCCACCCCCACCCACTCGTCCCAGTTGTCGTCCCAGCGCGCGATGGCGCCCGGAAAACCGCCCGCGGCGTACAGGTCGACGCCGATGACCGCCAGCGCGTTGAGCTGCCCGGCGAGCACTCCGCCCAGGGTGTCCAGCCAGCTGATCCCGTTGAAGGGGATCACCGCATCGCGCTGGCCCACCGCGACCACCTGGTGCCACTCCACCAGGTCCACCACGATGCGGGGGACGTCGGCCTGGGCGACCGGATGGATCTCGTTCCCGGCGCCCATCAGGGTCGCCAGGCCGTAGGAGCCGGTGCCCCCGGTCAGGTTCAACTCGCCGCCGATGTACAGGCTCTTGTCGTGCACCAGCAGGCTGTTGACGATCTCGCCGTTGAAGAAGCCGTAGTCGTGGAACTCGCTGCCGTCCCACGAGGTGAAGCAGTGGATGTCCGGATCGAAAAGGTCGTAGGTGAAGTCCCCGCCGATGAAGAGCTCGCCGTCGTAATGGACTATGTCGTGGGCCTCGTTGACCCAGTTGTAGGACCCGCCCCCCTCGATCTCATCGTGCCAGTTGAGGCCGTCGAAGCGGGCGACCATGCTGTAGTTCAGGTCGCCGTCCGCATCGAGCTTGCCGCCGGCGTGCAGCGCCGCGTTGTGCATGGTGAAGACGTTGGGCCAGTCGGGCAGGCCGTCGCCCATGGGTGTCCACTCGCCCAGTTCCAGATCCGCCACGTGCTCACAGGGCGAGCCGCCCGCGTTCCAGAAGTTGCCCCCGATGATGATGGTCGTGGCCGTGCTGAACACCCCGAGCACCCGCCCGTCGGTCCCCTCGTCCACGTCCAGCCAGTGCTGCCCGTTGAACCGCGCGATGTTGGCGGCCGCCACACCCCCCGCCACGTCGAACAACCCCCCGACATACAGGTCTTCGAAGTGCTCGGTCATGCTGTAGATGCCGCCCGCCACCCCCGCCGGCCCGAACCCACCCCACCAGTACCCATCCCTGGCCATGGCGGGCCCGGCGCTCAGGAGAATGCTCAGGCAGACGAGCGAAACGGCGGTAAGGCGACTGGAAGTGGCGGACATGGCAAGGCCTCCATAAAAGGTCGAGGATGGAATCCGCTCGCGACAGGTATTGAAAGCACTCGATTTTAGCACGCCGCGCGCGGCGTCAACAATGGAGAAGGAGTGGCGGCGCAAGCGCCGATTCATGAATAATCCCGCTAGCGCAGCTTGAAGGTTATCGGCATCAGCACCCACACTTCCACCGGTTGGTGATCGACCAACGCCGGCCGGAAGACGGCGGTGCGTGCGCAGGTGTCGGCGGCTTCCTTGAGGGCTCCCGGGCCGTCGATATGGATCACATCCTTGATCCTGCCGTCCTTGCCCACCAGCACCCGCACGAGCACGGTCCCCTCGATGCCGGCCGCCGTCGCCACCGATGGGTAGACGGGAGGATCGATGCTGATACGTACCGGCTCCGCGTCGACAACGACGAAGTCCTCCGGCGACGGCGAGGTGTCGATGTCCACGTCGATCACCAGCGAATCGCCGTCACCGCTGCCCGTGCCCAGGTCATCCAGTGTGATGGGAGCCAGCGCCTCGGCCATTTCGGTCACTGTGGCGATGGTCCGGGTCTGGGCCTTCTCGTCGGCCACGGGTTCGGGGATGGCGATGGCCGGAGGCGGGGCGGCGATCTTGGCCACGGCCTCGGCCACGTTGATCTGGGGCGCGCTGGGTCTGGCGATGGACGGCGGCACGCCCAGGTCGGTATAGCGCACGATCTTCACCTGGCGCATGACCGGTGCTTCCGTCGGCACCCGGCTGGCCCACCAGAGATAGTAACCGAACGCGGCCATCACCAGCAGCAGCGTTACGGCGCTGGCCCAGCTCAGCCACCTGGCCAGTTCGCGGCGTAGGGGGTGGTGTTCGCCGGTCACCGGCAGCTGCGGGACGCCGTCCAGGGGGAAGGCCCAGGGAATGTGGAGCGTGCCGTCCATCTCGTCACTGGAATGTATATTCATCGCACACCCTCCAGGGCCTCGACATCGGCTTCCTTCATGGGGATCAGGCTGAAGCGCTCCATGTGGGCGTCCTCGAGCATGTCCATCATGTCGACCATGGGCTCGTAGCGGGCCTCGCGGTGGATCTTCACCAGGATGATCAGGTCGGGATTGGCTTCGGCGTTGGCGGTGAACGCAGGTGTCAGGTCCGCCCAGGTGATGGGCTCGATGCCGTCCTTGCCCAGCTTGGCGAAGAGCGATTCGTCCTCGTCCACGTAGATGGTCATCACGTTGGACTCGGGCACCTCCACCCTGGCGTCGGGCTCGGGCATGTTCACCTCCATGGCCAGCGGGCGCCGGAAGACCGTGGTGACCATGAAGAAGATCAACAACAGGAAGGCGACATCGACCATGGGTGTCATGTCGATGCGTACGCCTACGCGCTTTTTCTTGGCGCGGCCCAGGGGCCCCGGACCCTTTTCACCTTTTCCGTTTTCAGCGACGGCGACATCGGACATGTCACGGCTCCTTCAGATATCCTCGAGCGTCTAGGCGTCGATGGGGGCCTAAGGTCAGGTCTCCCCTTCACGCTGCGTCCGCTTTTTCAGGTCGGTCATCAGGTTGAAACGCAGGGTCTTGGCCCGGGCCAGGGCGTCCATCAGGTCGGCCATGGCGCCAAACGACGCGTCGCGATCACCCTTGACCACAACCACGGCGCCGGGGTTACGCCCGCGCCAGTTGACGATGGCGTCGAGCACGTTGTCCGGGGCCAGCTCCTGGATGTCCCTGCCCATCTCGCTGGAGATGAACAGCTGCCCGGTGCGGTTGACGGTCAGGATGATGGTGCCGGTCTCGGGCACGTGAATCTCCGAACTCGAGAGCGGCAGATCGACGGCTACCTGTTCGGGCGGCTTGAATTGCGTCGTCGACATGAAGAAGATCAGCAGCAGGAACGCCACGTCGACCATGGGCGTCATGTCGATATGCACTCGGTTACGACGAGCCACAGCCTACGACTCCTTCCTCAGCTCCAGCAGCTTGAGCACCTCGTACGACGTCTCCTCGACCCGGTTGTTGAAGGTGTCCACCCTGGTCGTGAAGTAATTATAGAGACCCGTGGCGATGATGGCCGTGGTCAAGCCCAGCGCCGTGTTGACCAGCGCCTCGCTGATACCCAGGGCCAGCTGCGTGGCGTCGGGCGCACCGGCGCGCGACATGGCGTGGAACGAGCGGATCATGCCGATGGTTGTGCCCAGCAGCCCCAGCATGGTGGCGATGGAGGCGATGGTGGACAACGCGTTGAGGTTCTGCTCGAGGTTGGGGCTCTCCAGGGCGTTGGCCTCCTGCAGCGCCCGGCGTGTCTCGTCCATGGCATCCTTCGTGGCCGACGCGCCGCCCGTCTGCTTGCGGTAGCTTTCCAGGCCGGCGCCGATGACATTGGCCAGACTGCCGCCCTGCTTCTTGCACGCCACCACAGCGGCGTCGAGATCGCCGCCGTGCACCGCCTGCTTCAGGTTCTTGATGAATCCGGGAACGTTGCCCCGCCCGCCGGCGCGCCACAGCACGATGAAGCGCTCGATGGCGAAGGTCAGGGTCAGGAAGAGCAGGGTCAGCCCGACCACGAGCAACGGGCCACCCTGCCTGATGTACTCGGGCGAGTGGCTCCAGATGAACCACGACACTATACCCGAGACAATGGTGATGGGGATCAGGACATAACTTTTCATCGCGACTGGTTCTCCCTTCCAGCGTTCTTGGCCTGGTTCAACAGTTCGATTCCGGCCTTCAGCATGATGTTCCGGGGGTCGATGGCCCTCGCCCTGGCGAAGGCGGCTTCAGCGGCGGCGAGGTCGCCCTGACCGAGCCGGGCGTTGCCCAGTCCAGCCCAGCCGTCGGCGCTGGACGGATCGACGTCCACCGCCTGGGTGTAGGCGTCGGTTGCGGCGGGGTAGTCCGCGGCTCGAATACGGCAGAAGCCCAGACCGCGCAGGGCCTTGGCGTTGCGGGGCTCCTGGGCCAGCACCGTGCGGTACTCGTCTTCGGCCTCGGGCAGGGAACCGGTGGCCGCCAGGACCTGTGCCAGCAGGAGCCGGGCGGTGGCCAGCTCGGGCCGCAAGGCGACCGCCTGGCGAAATGGCGGTATGGCCGCTTCCAGCTGTCCGGCCTGGTACCTGGCGATGCCGAGGTTCAGGTGATTGGCGGCGGCGCCCGGGTCCAGCGTGACCGCCTGCTGGAAATGGTCCACCGCCGTCGTGGCCCTGCCGGCGCGTAACTCGACGAGGCCCCGTTGAAACGGGATGCGGGCGTCGTCGGGCGCCAGAGCCGCCGCCCTCGCCAAGGTAGCGGTGGCACTGCCGTAATCCTTCGCGTCGGTCTGCCAGGCCGCGAGGTCGAGCAGATCACCCGCCTGCCAGGGCAGATCGGCCGGGAGCGAGGTCATGAGCGCGGCGGCCTCGGTCTTGAGGCTGTCGTTGCGGGCATGGATCCCCGCGCGAGCGAACTGGAAGCTCGCCGCCTGGTCGTCGGGAGCCTGCTGCCAGGCGGCGCGCGCCGCCGCCGCCGCCTCGTCGAACCGTCCCAGCTCACCGAGGCACTCGCTCAGATGGAGCCGGGCCTGGCCGTCTTCCGGCACCAGGGCGATGTAGCGCAGGTAGGTGCCGGCAGCCTTGTCGTAACGTCTGGCCCGCCGGAACAGGTCTGCCAGTTCCTTCACGGCCGGGGCGTAGGTGGAGTCGGCGGCCACGGCTTGCAGGTAACGTTCGCTGGCCTCGTTGAAGCGGTTCTCTTCGGCATACAACCGACCCAGTTCGTGGAGCAGGGGGGCCGTGGCGGTCGAGCCCGGCGCGGCCAGGACCTGCTCGTAAGCGGAGATGGCCAGGGCGCTGTGGCCCTGGTCCCGATAGATGCGCGCCACGAGCTGCGCGTACTGGGGATCGGCGGGGTTGAGACCCTGCGCGCGCAAGGCGGAGCGTTCGGCGCCAGCCACATCGCCGGTGCCCAGCAGGTACAACGCCAGGCCGTACTGGTACTTGTCCTCACCGGCATCCAGGCCGCTCTTTTTGCGACCGTTCTCCAGGCGCTCGCGGGCAACATCCCATTCACCTGCCGCCAGCGCCAGGCGCGCCAGGCCGTAGTGGGCCTCCCAGAGCTTGCCGTCGTCCCGCAACGCCTGCTGGAACTCGGTCGCGGCCTCCTCGTCGCGCCCCTGGCGCAACAGCAGCAGGCCCAACCCGGCCCGTGCGGCGCCATGGCGTCCTCCGCTCGCGGCCAAAGCCTGGCGGTAGCGAGCCTCGGCGTCGTTTAAGAGTCCCTGGCGCAGGTCGACGACGGCCAGTCCGCACAGGGCCTCGGGCACATGGTGATCGTTGGCCACCGCTTCGTTGAAGTGGTCCCTGGCCTCGTCGAGGCGCCCCGCCGCCAGGGCCTTGTTGCCCAGTCGCAGGGGATCTTCATCGAGGGTGTAGCTGCGCCGCTGGGCCGCGGCCGGTTCCGCCAGGCAGACAGCCAGGAGCAGGCAGACGGTGAGCAAGTGACTCGTCCGGTTGAAAAAGAGATGGAATCGGCGCACGTTTGCTCCCTATTCACCCACCGGCGTGGTGGTCAGATATATCTCCCGTAATATCTGCCTGGCGGGCACCACGCCCGCCCGTTCGACCTGGCGCAGACCGCGGGCGCTGGCCAGGTGGGTGAGGAATTTGCCGCCTTCGCGGCTGCCATTCTCACGGCAAGCCAGATAGAGTCTGTGGTACAGGGGATAGGCCCCGGTGGCCACGTTCTCGTACGTGGGCAGCAACGGCGATTCCCCGGGTCCTGCCCGCAAGGAGACGATACGCACACCTGGTGGTGGGTCGGTACCCGGATCGAGGGGCGCATTCAGCGAACTCACGATCCCCCAGGCATGGTCATCGTTGCTCACGGCGTCGAGTACCGCTGGCGCGTCGGCAAGGTAGACGAGGAACGGTGACGAAGGCGACGGATCGCTCAGACCCAGGTTCGCGCGGACGGCATCCCACAGACCCTCGTTGGGCTCGGGTACGTAGAATCTCTCGCAGCGGCCCGCCGCGTCGCCGGTCAGCAGGCGCCGCACGTCGTCGAGGGTGACGGGCCGGGCATCCGCCGCGTCGCCGGCCACCAGGATCACGCCACCCACCGCAACGGGCACGACGATTGCCGTGTCTCCGTCGATAGCGCGGAACAGCTCCTCCTCGTCACGGGAGGGACGCCGGTACAGGAAGGCCGCCGATGAGCGACCGTTGAGCAGGTCCTCCAGTGCCTGGTTGGTACCGCCGCCGGTCACCGAGATGGCCAGGTCGGGATACTCCCGCTGGTAGTGGGCGACCAGTCGGTCGACCAGGACCGGCGCCAGGTCGCGTCCAGCGATGGTCAGCGTCGTGTCGGCACTCCCGGTGCCGCGAAGCGTGACTGCCAAACGTCGCCAGGGGACGCCGCCGCGGTTCAGGTAGAGCAGGACCACGATCGCGATGTAGATGATCACCCTGGCGAGGAGCCAGATTCTGCGCCGCGACGCCGAGGCGTTGCGTTTTCTGTTGCGCCACCCGGATGGGCCGAGCATAATCACCCCATGACCATTATAAGCCTATTATTGCGCATCGGAATCCTCGGCTCTTATCGGCGAATGTCCCGTGCCCGGCCCGCCCTGGCAGTCCTGATACTGGCGAGCGGCTTCTGCACGGGGCTGCTCATCGGCATGCCCGGCTGTGGGGGCGGAGTGCAAGAAACCGGGTCCGCTTTCTCATTGTCCGCCGATGAAACCGCTTTCATCGATACACTTCAAGCCCATACTTTCCGCTATTTCTGGGAGCTATGCAACCCCCAAACCGGGCTCGCTCCCGACCGGGCGCCGACACCATCTTTTGCCAGCATCAGCGCAACCGGCTTTGCTTTAACGAGTTACCCAATCGGAGTGGAGCGGGGCTATATCTCTCGCGAAGCCGCCACCGAGCGCGTTCTGCGCACGCTGCGCTTCTTGCGCGACGCTCCCCAGAACGACGACCCGGTCGGCGCGGCGGGATACCATGGCTTCTACTACCACTTCGTCGAGCCGGAAACCGGGACTCGCTTCGGCACCGTGGAACTGTCCACCGTGGACACGGCGCTGCTGCTGGCCGGCGCCCTGTTCTGCCAGTCGTACTTCGACGGCGCCGTTGCCGACGAGGACAGTATCCGATCCATTGCGGAGGAACTGTACCGCGCGGCCGACTGGACCTGGGCCTCGCCTCGACCACCGCTCATCGGCCATGGCTGGACCCCCGAGAACGGCCACTTGCCCTACGACTGGGGCGGCTACAACGAGGCGGCGCTGGTCTATGTCATGGCCCTGGGATCGCCCACCCATGAGGTGGACGCCGCATCGTGGCAGGCCTGGACCGCCAGCTATCGCTGGGAGAACTTTCAGGGGCAGGAGCAGATCGCCTTCGCACCACTCTTCGGGCACCAGTACACCCACGTGTGGTTGGATCTGCGGGGCATCCAGGACGATTTCTGCCGCGCCCACGACATCGATTACTTCGAGAACTCGCGCCGCGCGGTGCTGTCCCAGCGCGCCTACGCCCTGGCCAACCCCGGCGGCTGGCGCGGTTACGGGCCACGGTTGTGGGGGCTGACGGCCTGCGACGGGCCGGTAAACGGCACCTTCATCATCGGAGGACGCGATCGCAGATTCGAAACCTACTGGGCGCGCGGCGCGACCGCCGACGTCGTCCGTGACGACGGCACGATCTGCCCTTCGGCCGCCGCCGCCTCGCTGCCCTTTGCGCCCGAGGTCGTCGCACCCGTCATCCTGGCCATGCGCCGCGACCACGGCGATCGCCTGTTCGGGCGTTACGGTTTTCTCGACGCTCTCAACCCCACCTTCACCCTCGATGTACCGGTACAGCATGGACGGGTGGATCCCGTGCAAGGCTGGTATGACACCGACTACCTGGGCATCGACCAGGGTCCCATCGTGGCCATGATCGAAAACCATCGTAGCGAACTGGTATGGCGTACCATGCGGAGCAATCCCCACATCATCCGCGGCCTGCGGCGCGCCGGCTTCCGCGGCGGCTGGCTCGACGAGACCCAGGATCAGCCGTGAGCCGCCTGGGGCGCTGGACGCGGAGGTGGCGGGCTGCCGCCCTGGCCCTGGTCGGGCTCTGCCCGGCGGCGCTGACTGGTTGCGGTCAAGGCAACGACCCGGTAATCACCCTGCGTTTCTGGGTGATGGGTCGCGAAGGCGAGGTGGTGCAGGAGCTGGTCCATGATTTCGAGGCCCGGAACCCGGACGTGCGGGTGTCGGTGCAGCAGATACCCTGGTCGGCCGCTCACGAGAAGCTGCTCACGGCGTATGTGGGGCGGGCCACCCCCGATCTGGCGCAGCTGGGCAACACCTGGGTACCCGAGTTCACCGCTCTGCGGGCCTTGGCGCCCCTGGATCAGCTCGTGGCTACCTCACCCGCCGTTGACCCGGCCGATCACTTTCCCGGCATCTGGGACACCAACCTCATCGACGGCGTGTTGTACGGAATTCCCTGGTACGTGGACACCCGGGTGCTGTTCTACCGCACCGATCTGCTGGCGGCCGCCGGCTACGACCACATGCCCCGCACCTGGGCGACCTGGCGGCAGGCGATGCACGCGGTGACCGCCGCAGGCGGTCCGGGACACTACGCCATCCTGCTGCCCATCAACGAATGGCCACAGCCGGTGATCTTCGGGCTGCAGGCGGGCTCGCCGCTGCTGGCTGAGCACGGGACACGGGGAGCCTTCGCCGCCCCCGAATTCCACCGCGCCTTCACCTTCTACCTCGAACTGTTCAGCGAGGGACTGGCGCCGCCGGTGGCCAACAACGAGGTGGCCAATCTGTACCAGGAGTTCGAACGCGGCACCTTCGCCATGTACATCAGTGGACCGTGGAATCTGGGCGAGTTCCGGCGCCGGCTGCCCGCAGAACTGCAGTCGGCGTGGGCAACGGCGCCTTTGCCCGGACCCGACACCGGCTCTCCCGGCGTGTCGCTGGCCGGCGGCTCGAGCCTGGTGGTGTTCCGCGGCTCACCGCACCAGGACGCGGCCTGGCGGCTGGTGGAGTTCCTGTCCCAACCCGTCCAGCAGATCCGGTTCTACCTGTTGACCGGAGACCTGCCCGCTCACCGTGCCGCCTGGCGCGACTCGAGTCTGGCTGCGGATCCCCGGGCCGCGGCGTTCCGCGAGCAGCTCGAACACGTGGTACCCACGCCAAAGATCCCCGAATGGGAGCAGGTGGCCAACCGGGTGTGGGAAGCTGCCGAGCAGGCCATTCGCGGCGCGGCCACCGCCGATGAGGCACTGGCGGTCCTCGACTCCGATGTGGACCGCATGCTGGCCAAGCGGCGCTGGTTGCTGGAGAAACAACCATGAGCACCGGGCTCGCTCGCAAAAAGATGCGCGCCGCCTGGTTGTTCCTGACGCCGGCCATGGTGCTGCTGGGGCTGTTCTTCGTGCTGCCGGTGGCGGCGGGGCTCTTGCTCAGCCTGACCGATTTCGATCTCTACGCCGTGGGGGCGCCGGGCACCGCACGTTTCGTCGGCCTGGCCAACTACCGCCACCTGCTGGGCGACGCGACCTTCTGGAAGGCCGTGAGCAACACCCTGCAGTTCGTGCTCATCGGCGGACCGCTGTCGCTGGCGACGTCGCTGGCGGCGGCCCTGCTGCTCAACGCCAAGCTGGTGCGCCTGCGCGGTTTGTTCCGCACCATCTACTTCGCACCGGTGGTCACCACACTGGTGTCGGTGGCCATCGTCTGGCGCTACCTGTATCACCCTCGCTACGGTCTGTTGAACTTCCTGCTGGGGACCGTCGGTATCGGCCCGGTGGATTGGCTGGGCGATCCCCACCTGGCCATGCCGTCCATCATCCTGCTCGCGGTGTGGAAGAACTTCGGCTACAACATGCTGATCCTGGTCGCCGGTCTGCAGGTGATCCCGCAGGAGCTGTACGGAGCAGCCGCCATCGACGGCGCCGGCGCCTGGCGCCGTTTCCGTCACATCACCCTGCCCGGTCTGGCTCCTACCCTCTTGTTCGTGAGCGTCACCACCATGATCGGCTACTTCCAGCTCTTCGCCGAACCCTACGTCATGACCCAGGGCGGGCCCCTGGGCGCCACGCGCAGCCTGATGCTCTTCATGTACGAGGAGGGGTTCCGCTGGTGGCGCATGGGCATGGCCTCGGCGGTGGCGGTGCTGCTGCTGTTGATCACTCTGATCGGCACGCTGGTGCAATTGCGCTGGGTCAGGAGGGAGACATGAGGAGACGACGCACCGGCGCCGTGCTGCTGCATGCCGCCTTGCTGGTCGGCGCCGCCGTCACGCTGATGCCCCTGGTGTGGATGGTCGCGGCATCCTTCATGCAGCCGGGCGAGGCCAACTCGCTACCCCCGCGTCTGCTGCCCGCCCGGCCCACGCTGGACAACTTCGTGGCGCTGTTCACGCGGCTGGACTTTCTGCGCAACCTCGTCAACAGCGTGGTGGTCACGGTGCTGGCCACGGTGCTTTCGGTGCTGGTCACCTCTCTGGCCGGCTACGCCTTCGCCAAGCTGCCCTTCCCTGGACGCGAGGGATTGTTCAAGGCCCTGGCCGGCGCCCTGGTGGTCCCGGCCCAGGTGGGCATGCTGCCCCTGTTCCTGCTGCTGCGGGAGATGGGGCTGGTCAATTCCTACGCGGGAGTGCTGGTGCCCTACCTGGCCAGTATCTTCGGCATCTTCCTCATCCGGCAGTACGCCTTGAGCGTGCCCGACGAGCTGCTCGACGCCGCGCGCATCGAAGGTGCGAGCGAGTTCGCCGTGTTTCGTCTCGTGGCGTTGCCGGTCATCCGGCCCATCCTCGTGACCATGGCCGCGTTCACGTTCCTCAGTGCCTGGAACGACTTCATGTGGCCGCTGATCATCCTCTCGGACAGCGGCATGTACACCCTGCCGGTGGCGCTGGCCAACCTGGTGGGGGAGCACGTGCAGGACACCGAGCTGATGATGGCCGGATCGCTGTTGACCATTCTGCCGGTCCTGGTGGTGTTTCTGATCTTCCAGCGTACCTACGTGCAGGGGATCATGTCGGGAAGCGTGAAGGGATGAGATGGCTGACGGGAGTGCTGCTCGTGGTGCTGGCCGGTTGCGGCGGCGATCCCGTCTCCCTGGGTGACCCTTCGGCCTGGACGGCCCATCCGGCCGATGGCGTCGCGCTGGAATTGAGCGACGACGACGGCGCACTGCGCCTGGACTTCGCCTTCACCGGCGGTGGCTACGCCATCGCTCGCCGCGAGGCGGGATTCCATCTCCCGGCCAACTATCTGTTTCGCTTCCGCCTGCGGGGCGAGGCACCGACCAACCACCTCGAGTTCAAGCTGGTCGACGACAGCGGGGAGAACGTGTGGTGGAAGGTGACTTGCGACGTGGTCTGGCCCACACAGTGGCGGACGTTCACCATCAAGAAGCGGCAGATCGGCTTCGCCTGGGGCCCGCTCGGGGGCGGCGAACCACACCACGTGGCCGCCATCGAATTCGCCATCACCACGGGCAGCGGTGGCGAGGGCACGGTGTGGATAGACGGCCTGGAGCTGGTACCGCTGCCCGTGGTGACGGGACCGCCGCCACTGCCGGTGGCAACGGCGAGTTCGGCGACAACCCCGCATCCGGCCGCTTTGGCGCTGGACGGGGATGAGACGACCTGGTGGTCGGCCGACGCTGACGACGACACGCCCGAACTGCGGTTGAACTTCGGGCGGCCGCGCGAGTACGGCGGCCTGACCGTGGTCTGGGCGGATGGACGGCATGTCGCCGACTACGTGGCCGAGTCCTCGGATGACGGGCGCAGGTGGGAAACACAGCTGGTGGTCACCGGCAGCAACGGGGGACTGGACCAACTCTATCTGCCCGAGACCGAATCGGAATGGCTGCGGTTGCGCCTGATACCCGGGGAGGGCGACACACTGCCGGCCATCGCCGAACTCGTGGTGCGACCGCTGACCTGGTCAGCCACCCGCGAGACATTCTTCATGAACATCGCCCGCGAGGCGCCGCGGGGGTTATATCCGCGCGGCTTCCTGGACGAGCCCACCGCCTGGACGGCGGTGGGAGTGGATCGCGATTCGCGCGAGGGATTGCTGGGGGCCGACGGAGCGCTCGAGGCCGGGCCTGGGGAGTTCTCTCTGGAACCCTTCCTGTGGACCGACGGGCGACTCCTCACCTGGAACGATGTCACGACCACCGAGTCCCTGGCCGGCGACTACCTGCCCATCCCCAGCGTGACCTGGCTCACCGGCACCTGGCGGCTGACGGTGACGGCGCTGGGCACGGGGGAACCCGAAGACTCGTCGCTGCTTGCCCGCTACCGGCTGGAGAACCGGGGCGCGGCACGGGACTCGGCCACGCTGTATCTGGCGTTGCGGCCATTCCAGGTGAATCCGCCGGTGCAGTTCTTGAACATCCGCGGTGGGACGGCGCCCGTGGGGAGCATCGA
>JBDRBC010000412.1:0-3635 GCA_043823125.1 bacterium
CCTGTGGAACGGCCCCCAGGGCGACACCGAGTACAACATCAACGGTTACATGGGTTTGTTCTACCATTTCCTGGACATCAACTCGGGATTTCGCACCTGGAGCTGTGAGTTGTCGACCATCGACACGGCGCTGCTGATGGCTGGCATACTCGACGCCAAGCAGTACTTCGACACTCCCGACGCCGGCGACGTGCAGCTGCGCGCCCTATCCGATTCGCTGTACTACCGGGTGGACTGGGAATTCGTGCGCAACGGCGGCAACGGCATCCGCATGGGGTGGAAACCGGCCACGGGCTTCAGCGGCTTCGGTTCCTGGGTCGGCTACAACGAGGCGATGATCCTGTACCTCCTGGCGCTGGGATCGCCGACGCATCCGGTGCCGTGGTACACCTGGGCCTACTGGACCACCGGCTACAACTGGAGCACCCAGTACGGACAGACGTACGTGATCTTCCCACCGCTGTTCGGCCATCAGTACTCCCACTGCTGGATCGACTTCCGCAACATCGAAGACGCGTACATGCAGCTCAGGGGCATCGACTACTTCGAGAACTCGCGGCGGGCGACCCTGGCGGCACGGGAATACTGCATCGCCAATCCGCTCGGATGGACCGGCTACGGAGAGAATCTGTGGGGATTGACGGCCTCGGACGACCCCGGCGGCTACCTGGCTCACGGCGCGCCACCCGCGCAGAACGACAACGGCACCATCACACCCACGGCCGCGGCCAGCTCCATCGCCTTCGCGCCGGAGGTGGTCATCCCCGCGCTGCACAACATGTACGACAACTACGCGGGCTTGATCTGGGGTCAGTACGGATTCAAGGACGCATTCAACCTGTCGGTGTTCTGGACCGGTTCGGACTATATCGGCATCGATCAGGGTCCGATCGTGATGATGATCGAGAATTATCTCACCGGCGCGGTCTGGGATCGGTTCAGGCAGAATCCCGACATCCAGGCGGGCCTGTCGCTGGCCGGGTTCAACAGCGTCTCCCCGGTGCCCGAGGGACCTTACGGTCCGCTCACCGCGGTCGAGCTGGGCCAGAACGCCCCCAATCCCTTCCACGGATCGACACTCATCTCGTACCGGGTGGCGACGCCGGGGCCTGTGACGCTGCGGGTCTACGACCTGCGGGGCCAGTGTGTGCGAGAGATCGACCATCGCGCCGCCGACAACACCCTTCAGCAGATCACGCTGGATGCAAGGGGTCTCGCCAGCGGGATCTATTCCTATTCCCTCGAGGCCAACGGACATATGGAGTGGAAACGGTGCATAATCATCAAATGAAACCGGCAATCAAAGGAGCCGGATGAGGAGGTGATGGTCGGACAATGGAGCATGATTCACATTTCCGAAATAGCTTTCATGAACAGCCCAAAGGAGTCACAACCATGATGAAGAAGAACAAGATCAGCATCCTGTGTGTAGCCGCCCTGCTGGTGGCTGCTTTCGCGGGCAACGCGCTGGCCACGGTCATTCCGAGTAGCGCCGTGACTATTCTGCGTATCTGGAACGATTCTTTCGCGTCCATCCTGACGGTGACCAACAACTACCCCGCTTTGATCGAAATCAACGATCAGTGCGCGGGACCGCTGGGTTGGGCCAACCTGCACGCATGGCGCTTCTCCGCCGACGGAATCACACCGCTGGAGTTTTCCAACGCCGACGGTTTCATGTTCTCGGCCGATGTGACCATAAGCGGCACCGGTGACGGCGAGTCCGGGTTGCAACTCAGGCCGTGGTGGTCGGAATCGGACGGGCGCTTCAATGTGCGGACTCCGGACGGCGAGGTGGCCTGTTTCGGCGGCCGTCTGCCGTTCTACTCGTTCACGGGCTCGAACGGTGTGTCCTACGTGAAAGGGACCACCGTCCGCCTGACCATCATCTACAGACCGAACACCGTGATGGATGAGACGATGCCCGCCACCATCGAGTACATCTACGATGACGGCGCCTCCTACTCCAGCGGTGAGCTGCCCTTCGACATGGGCAACCCCAACGAGGATCCGCCCCACGGTCTGTGGGGGATCTTGAGTCCGGCCCAGGCCGGCGGCCACATGCAGTTCAACAACATGGTGGGCGCGGGCGACGGAGCGAACCTCAACGTCGTCTGGGGCGACATCACCTTCGATGATCTGGGCACGGTGATCGGCACCGAGAACTCATCGTGGGGCCAGGTCAAGGCACTGTATCGGTAGCAGGATGCAGCGATAGTTAAATGCTCGTGCGAGGGCCCGGGGCAACCCGGGCCCTCGACGTACCGGGCCCGGTGCTGCCTTTGGTGGGCCGTCCGGGATTACCGGGGTCGCAGTCTCCCGATAATACCTACCATCTAACCATGAAACCGAACCGCAACAACCACCACCGGCGGCAACCCCACCGTCCTGCTCACCGGCGCCACCGGCTCCGTCGACGGCCGCTTGCTGCGTCTACTCGAATCACAAGGCGACCGCACCGTACGTTGCCTCGCCTACTGGTACGCCCTGGCGCCGCTGCACGGGCTGGTCTTCAGCGGCATGCTGCGCGGTATCGCCCGGGCGGTCCGGCGCTGAGCCGCAGCAACGCTCTTCAGCTCGTTTAGCTTGAGATATCCCCGAATCCCTCTAAAGCCCACCGTATTCCTGTGCGATATCTGGTTAAGAAGATGACACCGCAAGCGTCAGTAGGCGAAACCCTGAAAGCGAGTGAGCCATGCGTCTGAGCAAGCAGCTGATTCTGGCAGCCGTGGGAGCTACGTTCCTGATCATTTTTCAAGCAATCGTGGTGCTCAAGGGGTCGGCCAGCGAGATGGCGGCCTGGATGCTCGCCAGTTCCACCGGGATATTCGTTTTGCTGGCATACGCGGGTTCTCGCGTCCGTTTCATGCTCAGACACATCAACCGGGCCCGGAGAGTGCTGGAGCGCGTCTCCTCTGGCGACACCGAATCGACACGGGATCTGGACGTCGGGAAGGCGGTGAACTGCTCAAGCGCCAAGGGGTGTTCCACCAAGTCGTGCCCCAGTTACGGCAAGGTGGATTCTTGCTGGGTTTCCTCCGGCTCCATGGCTGGTATCAGGCACTGCCCGCGAGCGCTCAAGGGGGAGGATTGTCAAACCTGTGAGCTGTACGGCGCCACCAACGAAATCCAGGAACTGAACGGTACGATCCAGGCCATGAGCAACTATCTGGCCGAAAGATTCGAGACCTTGGTGAGTCTGGCCAGTGGCGATCTGACAGCAGAAGTGCTCATCACCTCCGAGCACGACAGCATGGGCAGGGCCATAAATCAGATGGTGGTCAATCTGCACGATCTCATCGGGAACACGAAGCAGACTGCGGATCGGGTACGGGCGGGATCCCACGAGATATCCAGCTCCAGCTGTACCCTCGCCCAGGGCGCCACCGAAACCGCCGCCAGTCTGGAAGAGATCACCAGCTCGCTCACCGAAGTGAACTCCCAGACCGATATCAATGCGGATAATGCCAACCAGGCCAATGAGCTGGCAACAGCGGCGAAACAAGCCGCCGAGAAAGGCAACGGCCAGATGCACGATCTGGAAGTGGCCATCAACAATATCCAGGAGGGGAGCCAGGAGATCGCCAAGATCATGAAGGTGATCGACGATATCGCGTTCCAGACCAATCTGCTGG
>JBDRBC010000413.1:0-9530 GCA_043823125.1 bacterium
GCTCATTCTCGATCTCTCGAAAGTCGTCTCCCTCGGTGGCGGCGGCGCGGCGGCCCTGGCGGATTTCCAGGCGCAACTGGTGGAACAGGGCGGGGAGATGGTGTTCGTCGGTAACGGCAAGGTGGTGCGCAAGCTCCTCGACCGGCCATTCGCCGAATTGCCGTTACGGTTCTATACGGACACCCCCGCGGCGGAATCCGCATTTTTCGAGACCGGCGGATCGGTCAAGGATGCGAGCACTGTGGAATCGACAGCAGTGGTCGCCAGCGACCGTCCGCCAGTTGCCGCCCAGCAGCGCAAACCGGTAGGAGAGACCACGGGGGCGGTCTGCCTGTCCACCGGATTCGACGCCGGGTCAGACAGTATACTAGACGACCTGCTGGACGATTTCCCGGTGGCCGAGTTCAAAAAGGAGTCTTCTGGTAAAAACGCCAAGGACGGGGACACCAGCCCCTCGGAGCGCGGGAAACCTGTCAAATCGCTGACAGCGAAATCTGAATCCACCGCAACCGCGGCCCAATCCAGGCGGGTGGTTTCCCCCTCCGCGATTCCACCAACTTCGGGGAAACGTGGTGCCACCCGCCGGAATTATATCTCCATCGAGGAGGCCGTGGTGGCCCTGCAGAGGACCACCGCCGCCGCCGATCTGGAGAAACCGCTCACCGATCTGCTCCGCAGTCACGACCTCGCAGCCGAAGTGACGTACTGTTTTCGTCAAGGGCAGGAGCTGGCCACCAGCGATGGCAAGTACAGCTTCGCCGGCGCCAGCGCCTTGACCGCCACCTTCACCGCCGCCATGCGGCCCCTGTCGTTGCTGGATATCCACGAGAACGATCTGGAGAACAGTGAAGCCCGCTTGTTGGCCAAGATCGATCCGGATCTGATCCTGCCGCTGGTCTGGCGCAACGAACTTCAGGCGGTGGCTTTCCTGAAACAGCCGAGCGCCGAGATGGAGTACGACGTGGGCGAGTACTTCGCCCTCGAGCTGCTTATCCGGGTGCTGGCCAATTTCCGTAACGCGGATATTCTCGCCGGCAAGAGTCCGCTCGCCTTGCGATCCGCCGGTTCGGAGCCGGGGCAGCACGCGGCCCTGGACATGAGTGGTGCGCTGATCCGAGAGTTGAGGCATGCCGAGATCTTGCTCTCGGTGGCCAAACAATTGCCGGAAGAAGAGAGCGAGTACTTCCTCTGGGAGCGTTTCTACCAGGTGCTCGGCATCCTGTTCGACGTCAAGAGATTGGCCTTCGTCACCGTGGAGGATTCCGCGCCGACCTGCCGAGCGCTCTTCGGCGGGCACGAGGCGAAGTTTCCCCTGGTGGATCTCGGTCAGCCCGGGATCAATAGTTTTTTCGCCGCCCTCGAACGTCCGCTGCCGGTGCGTGATCTGCCACCGGAGACCGGATTCGCTCGCATTCCGCTCATGGAAAACCAGTGGCGGTGGATCGCCGCCTTGAACCGCGGTTCACGTCTGCTGGGGATCGTCCTCATCGGGGGAATCGAGGAGCACGAGAAGTCCGACCTGGATAGCCTCTTGCTCGGCAAGTTGCTGGAGCAGGTGACGAGTTCGTTGTTCAAGCTCCAGGCTCGTGACGAGGAGGCGGAGTGGAATCTGGACCTGC
Source organism: bacterium (assembly GCA_043823125.1). GTDB lineage: Bacteria > Krumholzibacteriota > Krumholzibacteriia > LZORAL124-64-63 > LZORAL124-64-63 > JBDRBC01. The sequence goes on from JBDRBC010000413.1 coordinate 1,620, forward strand.
TGCAGGCCGTGGTCACCCTGGTGGGACAGCGCAACCACGGCAGTAGCGAAGTCACCAATCACCTGGTGCGGCTGCTGCACCAGGTGGCGGGGAAGATGGGTTGCACGCCGCGGCAGGAGCAAGAGCTGCTGTACGGAGCCTTGCTCCGGGACGTCGGCCAGATCCCGCTGGACGATCTCGTGCTCTACTCGCCGGAAAAGATGACCGCCACTCAGTGGGATCAGCTCCGTGGCCATCCCGAAGCGGGACTGAAATTGCTCGAGTCCGTGAAGCTGACCAACACCATGAAGGATATCGTGCTGTGTCACCACGAACGGTACAACGGAGAAGGGTATCCCCGGGGGTTGAAGGGCAAGAACATCCCGCTGCCGGCCCGCATCGTGGCGGTGGTGGAGAACTACGTTTCCATGGTGACCGAGCTGCCCAGCCGGGAACCGTTGAGCCACAAAGAGGCCGTGGACAGCTTGCGCGAGAACTGGGGCGATCGGTACGATCCGGCCATCGTCAAGGTCTTGCTCCAGGTCCTGCCGCAGGAAATGAAGGTGGAGCCCGGCAAACCGGTCATCGCCTGATCGCCCGCAAGATTTCGCGGCCTTCCGGGCATTTGGCCAGCCGCAGCCATTCATGAATATTCCGGGTTAATCTCCTGTCATGTGGCGACCTGTTGTCCCGCTTCCCTGACAGCCTGCTAACCAATTGTGAACGATGATCTTGGCGAGGAATCGTTTCCTGTTACCGTTTTGGTTGTGTCCATTGGACCAAACGCTCCCGCTGATTTCTCACGGACACTCACCGTATTTGTGCCACGTAACCTACCCAATCCAGACGTCTTGAGAGAATTACCACCCATCTGGACCGGACGCTGTTTTCTGGTCGCCGTTTTGCTGTGATGAGTGCATACGAGGTTTCGAGGTTTGGGAGGACTCGGGGCTTCGTGCGGCGAAACCGGTGGGGGGGCAGGGCGCCCTCGCTTCTCCGCCGGTTTCACACCCCTGGTGGTCAAGCAATGCGCTTCTCGTGCACCACAACTGGAAAAACTGCCATGAACAGGGAGGAGTGGGGCCGTCGCATCCTGGCGACGGCCCTGCACCGCGTCCGGGAACAGCTCAGCCGGGATCTGTACGTGGAGCACTGTCTGGTTTCCTGGGCCGGCGAATACTGGACCGTACGCCTGGAGTGCCGACCGAAACAGAGCGGCTCCAGACATACCGGGCTCGGCTTGCCGGCAACTTCGTCGCTGGGGCCACTCGCGCCGCAACGCGCCACTGGACACTGCCGCCGGCTGATCGGTCACGGTACGGCGAGACTCCGGGCCGGCTGGCTGCCCGGCGATCCCCGTTTCGGGCGACAATTACTGCTGGCGCTAGCGTGCGCCCTGGCTGAAATCGCGGAGATCAGTGGTGGCGGGTTACGTACCTGGCGCTGGTTTGTGCCGCGGAGTTGGCCCGATCAGGCAGGCGAGGGGGACTGATCCTTCTCTTCCGCTTCCTCCAGCGGCCGGGCCGGCTTGACGTAGATCCGGTTGAGTTCCGCGCTCAGGTCATCGATGGTCAGTCCACGCCGGATATCTCCGTTGTGCGCCAGGGAGATGGCGCGATTCTCCTCGGAAACCACGATGACGATGGCGTCGGTCAGCTCGCTCAGGCCGATGGCGGCGCGGTGGCGGGTGCCCAGCGTGTAGCCGAGCTCCTCGCGATCGGAGATGGGCAGGATACAGGCCGCCGCGGCGATCTTGCCCTGGCTGAGGATGGCCGCCCCATCATGCAGCGGGCCGGGTGGGGTGAAGATGGATTCGAGGGTGGTGGCCGAGATGTCCGCATTGAGGATGGTGCCGGTATTGAGCCAGCGGCGCAGTCCCACCTCGCGTTCGATGACGATGAGCGCGCCGATGCCGCGACGCGACAGCTTCTCCACGGCGGCCAGCACCTCCTTCTCTGCCGGGATCTCATCGGCGGCGCGAAAGATCATCAACCCCCGCTTGCGTCCCAGATAGGTGAGCGCCGAGCGCATCTCCGGCTGGAAGATGATGATGAAGGCGACGACCCAGACGGTCTGCAAGGTGCTGATGATCCGCTTGAGTACGATCATCCCGAGCGTGTTGGCGACGAAGGAGAGGATCAGCAGAAATGCGAGGCCGAAGAACATCTGGGTGGCGCGGGTGCCGCGGATGAAAAGCAACAGGCGATACAGCAGCCAGGCCACGACGACGATATCGAACATATCGATGATGATTGAGCTGGTGAAGAGATCCCACATAATGGATACCTGGCCTGCTTCTGTTCAGCCGTGTCCCTTCCGAGGCGACCGCAGCTTAGCACCGGTCCGGCGGCGGCTCAACCTCTCCCTGCGCCGGTGACAGCAGTTTTCTGGCCTGGATGGCGGCGAAGGTGTCGAGGAACTGTCGCGACTCGGCCACGTCGTGCACCCGCACAACGCTGACTCCCGCCAGAAACGCCGAGCCCAGGGTGGCCAGGCTGCCACCGAGTCGTTGCTGCACCGGTGCGCCGGTGAGGTGTCCGAGGAAACTCTTGCGCGAGGCGCCGAGCAGGACCGGCCCGCCGTTGCCGATCCGGTCCAGGTTCGCCAGCAGATCCAGATTATGCTCCAGGCCCTTGCCAAACCCGATACCGGGGTCCACGACGATCCGGTCGGCGGTGACACCGGCCTGAATCGCGGCCGCATAACGCTCGGTGAGATGACCGCAGACCGTGGCGATCACGTCGTCGTACAAAGGATTGTCCTGCATGGTTCGCGGTGTGCCCAGCATGTGCATGAGCACCACGCCACCCTGCTGTTCCGCGAGCAGCGGCAGCATTTCGGGATCGGCGGTTCCGGCACTGATGTCGTTGATGCCGTCAGCGCCGGCCTGCAGGACCAGGGCCGCTGTGGCGGAGCGGGTGGTGTCCACGGTGATGGGCGTGGCCGTGGCGTCACGAAGACCAGTCACAACCGGCAACATTCGTTCCTGTTCGGCTTCCGGGGAAATGGGACTGGCGCCGGGCCGGGACGATTCAGCCCCCAGGTCGATGATCTCGGCGCCGGCTTCGATCTGGGCCAACGCGGCAGCTATGGCCAGCGAAGTCTCTTCGTGCCGCGATTCGGGGTAGAAACTGTCAGAGGTCAGATTGACGATCCCCATCACCAGCGGACGCCCGGGAGGAAACAGCAGCTCGGCGCCCAGTCGCCAGGCCGGTGCCTGGAAGCTGGTGCCGGCGGCCGCGCCCCTGGGGGGGCGGTTCAAGAGGTTGGCCCGGGCGGATCGGTCGGCCTAATTGGTTCAGCTGGTCCTGATGTATCGTCGGGGGGGGCGAATCCTCGGTGGTCTCAGCGTCATCCCGTTCACCATCATCGCTGATGTCACTGTCGGCACCCTCGTCCCGGTTGGCGACGCCGGCGCTCCAGAGAGTGTTGGCTTCCGAGTGGTCGTTGCCGTTCCGGTCGTCCTCACCGGCATGATCCTCGTCGGGAGTCGATGACCTATCGGGCGGGGTGTCCCCGAGCATTTCATCCGGGGATGGCAGCGGCTGGCCCTTCATGATCAGGTCGACCTCCTCCTTGTTGAGGGTCTCCCGATCGAGCAGGGCCTCCGCCATGATCTCCACCTTGTCGTGGTGTTCCCGTAAAATGGCGCGGGCGCGTATGAGTTGATCGTTGACGATGCGGGTCACCTCGTCGTCGATGGTCTGCAAGGTCTTTTCGCTGTGGATCTGCCGCCGGCCGTAGTCGCGTCCCAGGAACACCTGCTCGCTGGACTCCTCGAAGGCGATGGGTCCCAGGATTTCGCTCATGCCGAGCTGGGTCACCATGACGCGGGCGTAATTCGTGACCGCCTTGATGTCGGCGAAGGCACCCGAGGCGATGCGCTTCAGGAAGATCTCCTCGGCGGCGCGTCCGCCCAGGGAGACGCATATGTGGTCGTAGAACTTCTGCTCGACCCAGGTGTAGTTGTCCTCTTCAGGTAGCATGGCGGTCAGGCCCAGAGCCTGGCCACGAGGAATGATGGTCACCTTGTGGACCGGGTCTGCGGACTCGCAGTTGTAGGCCACCACGGCATGGCCCGATTCGTGGAACGCGATTTCCCGCTTCTGCTTCTCGGTGAAGACCCGACTGCGACGCTCGGGGCCGAGCATGACCTTTTCCTTGGCATCCTCGAAGTCGTCCCTCATCACGGTGTCGTGGTTCTTGCGGGCGGCCAGCAGTGCCGCCTCGTTCACCAGGTTCTCCAGGTCGGCGCCGCACATGCCGGGGGTGCCGGAGGCGATTTCCTTGGCGGAGACCTCCTGGTCCATCTTCACCTTTTTCATGTGGACCTTGAGGATGGCCTCGCGACCGCTGATGTCCGGCATGTCCACCACGATCTGGCGATCGAAACGGCCCGGTCGCAGCAGGGCGGGGTCGAGCACGTCCGGACGGTTGGTGGCGGCCAGCAGGATGACGCCCTCGTTGGATTCGAAGCCGTCCATCTCCACCAGGAGCTGGTTCAGGGTCTGCTCGCGCTCGTCGTGGCCACCGCCCAGACCGGCGCCGCGATGACGGCCCACGGCGTCGATCTCGTCGATGAAGATGATGCAAGGGGCGCTCTTCTTGCCCTGATCGAACAGATCGCGCACGCGGGAGGCGCCCACACCCACGAACATCTCCACGAAATCGGAACCGGACATGCTGAAGAACGGCACCCCGGCCTCGCCGGCCACCGCGCGGCCGAGCAGCGTCTTGCCCGTACCGGGCCGGCCCACCAGCAAGGCACCCTTTGGTATCCGTCCGCCCAGCCGCTGGAATTTCTTGGGCGAACGCAGGAATTCGATGATCTCCTGCAGCTCCACCTTGGCCTCGTCACAGCCGGCAACGTCCTCGAAGGTAATCTCGGGCTTGTCCATGTTGAACAGCTTGGCCTTGCTCTTGCCGAAGCTGAACGCCCGGTTGCCGCCGCCCTGCATCTGGCGGATGAAAAAGATCCACAGAACGAGGATCAACAGGAACGGCAGATAGTAGGTCAGGATGGTCTGGAACCAGTTGATCTTGGGCAGCTCGCCGACGAGCTTGGCCTGGGGATTAAATTCCCGCACCCACTTGGGGAACTCCGGATCCTCCGTGAGCAGGGTGGTTTCGAACTTGCTCACGAGCTGCACGTTCTCCTCGTCGTCGAGGGCGATACGAGTCGGCTCCAGCAGTTCGCCCTCCACCTTGAGATTGGTCTTGGTGAGGCTGTGGAGGTTTCCGGCCTCGACCTGCTCCTCGAAGGCGGTGTAGCTGATTACCTGAGCCGTATGTCGGTCCACCACCATGAGCTGGAAGGCGAGGAACACAAGCAAGGCCAGCACCACCCAGAAGCCGGCGGTCTTGCCCGGTAGTGACGGGCGACCGCTGGGACCCTGTGGCGGACGATTCGGACGGCGGCGGGGCTTGTTCTGCGGCGAAGGATTCATCGACGGCTGGTTCCTTTCCCGGGTACTTGAGACCGGTTGCTGGTCGGGACGACCTGTGCCGTCCAGAGGCTCCGCCCAGAAGCTTCGTTCTGAGGCCGGTCACCTGGTCAGCCGCCGGGGCGGCTGTGGTCTCGATCCGGTTCGGTATCGGCGACAACGATCGTGATAGTAAGCGCATGTCCGGTGATCGGCAACAACCGTGTCCGCTCGGCGCGGGCGAGTCCGACCACCCAGAGAATTCCCAGATCATCTTCGAGCACCTGGACATCGGGACGTTCGCTGACTGCGATGCGGCGCTCCCGCAACAGGTCGCTCACCTTCTTGTGACCACCGAGTCCCAGGAGTTCGATCCGGTCTCCCGGTCGCCACGGCCGCACCCGCAGCTTGCCCTGGATATTATCGGCCGGGCATTGCAGGCGCCAGATGTATTGATCCTGGCGCCGGTTCAGGCCGGCCTGGTCCGCAGTGGTGGCCGTGTCCGAGCCGGATCCGGGGGGTGTCGTTACCTCCCGGTTGGCCTCGGACTGTACCAAGATACGATAAGTTCCCGTTCTTGAAAGGGTTGATTCTAGTCCCGCCGGTGGCAGGAAGCGGAGCCGATCGAACTCACGAACCGCTCGCCAGCCGTGGGGCAGGTCCAGGGAGGCTCCAGACTGGCTTACGGGGAGCCAATGGAGCAGCGCCTCCACATGTTTCAGCTCCAGATCACGGGTCAAACCGCCGCTGCCACCCAGGTAGCGACGCAGTACGCGTCTGGACAGGGCGGGTTGCAGCGCCAGCAAGGAGTCCACGGGGAGTTGCAGCACCGGCAGGTCGCCGGGGACAGCTCCGGGAGCAGCTCCGGAAGTACCGTCGACGGTATCCCGCAGCTCGTCCAGCAGCCGGGTCAATGTGATGGCGGCCGTTTCCTCGAGATAGACCAGATCGGTTTCCACCAGCCGGGCCAACCGTGCCGGCAGTTTGTCACTGCCGGCCCCGAAGATATCCCGAACCAGCGGCAGCAGCTCGCGCCGTACCCGGGTCCGGGTGGCGTCTCCGGTCTCGTTGGTGGCGTCGAGGCGGTACGGTTGCCCGACGGCCTCGAGAAAGTCGATGATGTCCTGTCGGGTGACCGAAAGCAGCGGGTGGATGATCCGGCCGGCCACCGGCGCCAAGCCGCGCAGTCCGTCCAGCCCGGTGCCCCGGAACAGCCGCATCACCACCGTCTCGGCCTGATCGTCCAGATGATGTCCGGTGGCGGCGCACCCCAGAGCCGGTCGCTCGCGCAGAAGATCGTGCAGGAGCTGGTGCCGCAGATGTCGTCCGGCCTCTTCCAGCCCCATACCGCGTTGCCGCGCCACGGGGCGCGGGTCCAGCCGACGACGAAACAGGTGGATGTCCAGCCGCTGGCAGAGATCGTGACAGAAGGCCTCGTCCTGGTCTGCGGCGTCCCCGCGCATCAGGTGATTCAGATGGGCGGCCTCGACCAGGCCCCCGTCGGTCTCGGCCCAGTGGCGGGCGGCCAGCAGCAAAGCCACCGAATCCGGGCCACCGGAGAGTGACACCAGCAGTCCGCCAGGGGCAGACGTCTCCGGCGGCGAGGCGAGCGGCACCAGCTCCGCAAGACGGGAAACGAGCTGGGCAAGAAACGATTGGCTGTCCAAGTCGCCTCCGGTGCGGATCGATGGAGGGAACAGGGTGTGAGCACGCGGCGGGAATATCCTGCTGGACTGGTGCCGGCTCAGGGACTCGAACCCCGGACACTCGGATTATGATTCCGATGCTCTAACCAGCTGAGCTAAGCCGGCACCGATCTGGTCTGGCGGGATCTTCCCCGCCGATCGCCCGCCAATCTAGCTTTGCAGTGGCGCCTTGTCAAGATGGACCCGAGGATCTAGACTCGCCACGAATTGGACCCAGTTCCTGATTTAGCAAGGTGTTGAGATCTGATAACGGGACGGATCGCAGGAACCGACGCACAGGTCGGGGGCCGACGTGAACAAGTGACGTAACCAACGGGTACGACTGCCGTATGGGCACGCGGCTGGACACACCACAGGAGGAATACCATGAGCGGAGACAATGTGCTGACCAGGTTCTGGGCCGTATTCGTCAGTCCGGGCAAGGCCATGGAGTGGGTACGGGAGAAACCCCAGTGGTTGATCGCGGGGATCATCGGGCTGGTCGGCATCGGGATCTTCAGTGCCGTGACCAGCCATATCGCGGGGCCCGAGGGTATCGAGCTGATGCAGGATACCCGGATCGGCCGGATGATGACGGAGGAGCAACTCGAAGAAGCATACGAGAACGCCCTCAACGTCACTACCATGGGCCGCGTGACCTCGTTTTTCTCGGGCGGCATCATGGTCTGGTTCATCACCCTGATCTACGGCCTGTTCTACCTGCTGTTCGGCAAGCTGGCGGGGGGGCAGGGGACGTTCAAGCAGGTCATGGGCGTGACCTACTGGGCCGCCCTCATTCCGTATATCCTCGGGTATCTCGTCAA
>JBDRBC010000414.1:0-9239 GCA_043823125.1 bacterium
CTCCTCGAGCCGGCCGTCCGCTGTATAGATATGGACGGTGCCGGATTGCGTCAGAACAAAAACCCATCGGCCGCTGAGCGAAACGGCAACATCCCGGCCGGTCGTCCACCGCGGACAATACGTCCCGATCCGAACAAACCGGAACCATGCGGGACGTTTCAATTTCCATCTCTCTTTGCGCACCAAGGAATTGATCCGCAACGTCCAATGGCCGGCGCGACGCAAACTCCGCCGCGCCGCCAAAAAGGACCGATCAGACGCAACCCGTCGGCTTGGGAAGGCCGGCCACTTTACAGGCACCCTTCGCCGGGCCGCTCGGGAACAGCTCGTAGATCTCCTTCAGCTTGAATCCGGTCTCCTTGCAGAGCTTCCGGATCATCGGCGCCACGCCGAACTCGAGGTAGTAGTTGCGCAGATAGTTCATCACCTTCCAGTGATCCTCGGTCAGCGCGTCGATACCCTCGGTGGTGGCCAGAGCCGCCGCGACCTTCTCGTCCCACTGGTCTGGCTCCTGGATGAATCCATCCTCATCCACGTCGATGCTGACATCACCGTGTTCGAACTTCGCCATTATTCTTGTCCTCCTGTTTGGGGCCTGAGCACCTGCGGGACGAACCCGCTCAGATATGTGCCGTACTTGGTACTCCGAACTCTATCCGTCCATCTCACAGCCGCCCTGCGCCATCGGGTTCCCGCAAGTCGGCCGATTCCACGCTTCCACCGAACCGGACATCCGCTTCGGCAGGTCTACTGCATGTTGATGTACCCGCAGGGGCACTCCTCCATGCACTTCTTGCAGCCGGTGCAGAGCTCCAGCTTGAACTTGTATCCGTCGCCCTTCTCGAACGGCCGGATCACGGCGTTATCGGTGCAGAACTTGAAGCAGTTCTCGTAGTCGAAGCACTCGCCGCAGCTCATGCAACGAGCGGCTTCGTCGCGCGTCATGTCGGCACTGAAGGTTGTTGTGGTCTCCCTGGTCAGATCGGCCAGCGCCTCGGCAACCGGAATGTGTTTTTCCGCCGCCGGTGTCTGTTGCTTCTCCAGCCAGAAGTTCTTGTTGGGTTCTTCCGCCGTGACCACGGGAAGATTCTCGGGGGCTGGTTTATCCAAGCCGCGGAACAAGCGGTGGATTGCCTCGGCCGCGAACCGGCCGTGGGCCTGGGCGTTGGTGGCCAGGCTCAGGTTGATGGCGTCGCCGCCGGCGTAGATATTGCCGTCGGTGGTGGTGATCTTCTGGTCCGCGTCCACCTTGATCCAGTCACGGCCCTCTCGCAGCAGTTCGATGGGCGCGAAGTCCGGCTGCTGGCTGATGGCCGGGATGATGAAGCTGGCGGTGATGTCGAACTCGGAACCCTCGATGGGCACCGGACGCCGCCGACCGGAGTCGTCGGGTTCGCCCAGTTCCATCTTGAGGCAAGTCATGCCGGTGGCGCGACCGTTCTCGGTCAGGATCTTCACCGGGGCGGCCAGGAAGTCGATCCTCACGCCTTCCTCCTGGGCCTCCTCGATCTCCGGCTGGATGGCGGGCATCTCCTCGATGGTCCGGCGGTAGACGATGGTGACCTGCTCGGCGCCGAGCCGGCGGGCGATACGGGCCGCGTCGATGGCGGTGTCGCCGCCGCCGATGACGATGACGTCGTTGCCGACGTCGATGCGATCACCGGAGTTGATCAGGTTCAGAAAACCGGTGCCGGTCATGACGTTCTGGGAATCCTCGCCCTCCACCCGCAGGGTGTATCCCTTGTGCGCGCCGGGCGCGGCGAAGATGGCGTTGTAGTTCGCCTTCAGGTCGTCGAAGCTGACGTCCTTGCCGACGGTGGTGTTGTACTTGATCTCGATGCCCATGTCGATGAGCCGCTGGGTCTCGCCGCCGATGACCGCGGGCGGCAGCCGGTAATCGGGAATGCCGTAGCGAACCATGCCGCCGGGGCCAGACAGCGCCTCGAAGATGGTCACACCGTAACCCCGACGGGCCAGGTGATACGCGCAGTTCAGACCGGCCGGACCGGCACCGATGACCGCCACCTTCTCGGTCTGCTTCTCCACGCCGGAGATGTCGTACTTCAGCCCCTTCTCCAGGGCGTAGTCGCCAAGGAAACGTTCGATGCAGCGGATATGCACCGGCTTCTCGTCCACGACGGAACGGTTGCACTTGTCTTCGCAGAGAGCCGGGCAGACCCGCCCCATGGTGGAGGGCAAGCAGGTGGTTTCGCTGAAGACGCGGAAGCACTCCTCCCAGGTCTCGTCCTCGCTACGATCCTTGAAGTCGTAGTTGTTGATGATCCGCATGACGGTGCGGATGGGATTCTCGTTGGGGCAGCCACCGTGGTAACACGGCGCCAGCTTCGGCTGATACAACGGCCTCAGCGGGGACTGTTCCCGGCCGGAAGAACTTGCTCCTCGAGATCCGAGCTTACGCTTCTTCTTGACGATCTTCGCCATGACGCTGCTTCTTTCCTGTTCGGATGGCGCCCAGCGCCATCTGCCCGTGTCCCTATACCTTCTCGGCCGCTGAAGACGGGGGCGGACCGTCGCCCCGAACCCCGTCGTGATACGCAACCGCTGCTGCAATCAGTCCACGCGCCCATTCGGGACTTCCGAGCGCATGCAGGTGCAGATAACTGGCCAGGACGTTGCCCTGGACGATGCCGTCACGTTGGTCGAAGCATCCTTGACCCTTGCTGACGGCGAACGCTGTTTTCACTCCGGCCGTTTCACCCTTGAGACTCTGGACACTCTGGACACTCTGGACACTCGAGTAGTGGAACTCGTGCCCCCGCAACTCAAGCCCCACCGGCAAAAACGGATTGGCCGTGTCCACGGTCATCCGGCAGTATCCGTGCCCCTGGGGGCGGCCGTGCATGCGGACCTGGATGGGCAGCACACCCGACAACGGAATCGTTTCACCTCGCCACTCCAGCGATTCGGCCAGGTACATCAATCCGCCGCATTCGGCGTAGATGGGCAGGCCATCACCGGCGGCCCGGCGAACCGCGGCCAGCAACGCCGTATTGGCGGCCAGCTCCCTGGTGTGGGTTTCGGGAAACCCGCCACCGATATACAGCGCATCGATGGTCGGCAGCTTCTCATGGGCCAGGGCCGAGATGGCCGTCAGCGTCGCACCACCGCGTTCGAGCGCCTCCAGGTTTTCCGGGTAATAAAAGGTGAATGCGGTGTCACTGAAGAAACCGATCCGCACCTTTTCGCCCGGAATCCTCCCGGTTTCTGCTGCGTCTGCTGAGGGTTGCTCGCTCGCGGCGACCAGCGGCCGGGCGGAACGGGCAATGGTCAGCAGGCGATCCAGGTCCACGTACTGCTGCAGGTTCTGCACCAGCGTGGCTCGAAGCTGGGCAGCGGGCCCGTGTTCGGCCGGCGGCACCAAGCCGAGATGGCGACTGACCAGGGTCGGGCCGGTCAAATTCGGCAGCGCACCCAGGACCGGGACTCCCGCGTGCTCCTCGATGGCCTGGCGGACGACCCGTTCGTGCCGCTCGCCACGAATTCGATTCAAGATCACGCCGGCGATCTCGACCTCGGGAGCCAGCTGTCGGCAACCCAGCACCGTCGCCGCGGCCGTGGCGGTCACCTTGACCGGGCTGAGCACCAGGACCACCGGGCACTCGAGCAAGCGGGCCAGGCCGGCGCTGCTGTGACTGCCGGTGGCGTCGACACCGTCCAGCAGCCCGCGGTTTCCCTCGATCAGATTCAGTCCATCGGAAACGCCGTGCTCCAGGAAGGAGCGCCGCACCACCTCGGACCCCATCATGTACGTATCCAGATTGCGACCAGGCGACCTCGCGGCCCACCCGAGCCAGGCGGCGTCGATGAAGTCGGGACCCTTCTTGAAGGCCCGCACCACCAGTTCCGCGTCGTTCCACGAGGCGAGTAGCCCGAGGGAGACGATGGTCTTGCCTGAATCCCCGCCGGTGCCGGCGATCAGGATGCGGCTGTACGGACTGGTCATACCGCCTGTTCCGGTCGCTTCCTCCGCTGTACCAAGCCAGCCCGCACACGGCGAACCGTCGTACGGGCCCTCTCCTGGGTAGAGAAGGATCTGTGTGCCCGGGGACGAGGAGAACCTCGTCCCCGGGTTACTTGCTATCCGGCGTCGCCGCCGGAATCAGCTGTTGCCGGTTCAGTCCTCGTCCGGAGCCGCGCCCTCTTTGTGCGGGACTTCCAGGAACGAGCCACCAAAGTAGGTGTACACCAGCCGGCCGCTATCGACTAATTGGCGGATGGCTGCCTTGCAGGTTTCCTTGTCCGCGTCGAAGTGGGCAATCATGGCCTTTTTCAGGTCACCCGGCTTGTACTTCTTCTGACCGGCATCACGCTCGACCATCTTGAACATGGCCTCGGCGATTTCGTCGACACTGGGCATAACTCACACCCCTACTTCTGCGTGAAGTGCAGCGAACGCCTGTAGGTCAGGCCCGCGTGCTTGAAGTCATCGATGTGGTACTTGGTGAACTCGAAGCCGGTGATCTCGAAGAACTTCGGCCAGCCAATACGCTGAATCCACTCACCCACGCGTTCGTACTTCCGGGCTCCGCCCTTCCAGGCTTCCACGATGGTCTTGACCGCGTCGACGACCTCGGGCCACCGCGGCGGATTGTTCGGCAGGAAGTGCACCGCCATGCGCGAGAACCGAGGCTCGCACCGGGCCTGGGACACCTTGCCGCCCACCCAGATGGAGACGCCGTCGTTCAACGGATCGGCGATCGGCATGGCCGGGCAGACCGTGAAGCAGTTGGCGCAGAACATGCAGTTGTCCTCGATGATCTCCATAGACGGCTTGCCGCCCACATTGGCGGTCCGGATGGCGCCGGTGGGACACGATGACAACGTGCTCGGGATCTCGCACATCTTGGTGATGTCGTCGTGGTGGATCTTCGGCGGACGCCGGTGGATGCCGAGCACGGCGATGTCGGAGCAGTGGACCGCGCCGCACATGTTCAGGCAGCACGCCAGGGCGATGCGGCACTTGGCCGGCAGATCGCTCGTCTTGAAGTACGGGGTCATCTCATCCATGACCGCCTTGACGATACCGCTGGCGTCGGTGGCCGCACTGTGGCAGTGCACCCAGCCCTGGGTGTGGACCATGTTGGAAATGCAGGCTCCGGTGCCGCCCACGATGTAGCCGCCAGCCTCGATGTCGGCGATCAACGCGTCGATCTGGCTGTCCTCGGGCAGCAGGAACTCGACATTGTTCCGGCTCGTGAAGCGCAGGTGGCCATCGCAGTACTTGTCCGCCAGATCGCAGATCCAGCGAATGGTTTCGATGGCCAGCAGGCGCGGCGAGGCCATCCGCACGGTGAAGATCTTGTCCCCGGTTTCGGAGACGTGCACCATGACACCGGGCTTTATGTTCTCGTGGTACTTCCACTTGCCATAGTTCGCCTTGATGACCGGCGGCAAAAACTTCTCGAAGTGCGGCGGGCCAATATCTGTGATTCTTTTCTCGGGTTCGGCCATTTTCTATCACTTCCTTCCAGGCTTGCCGGGCGGTGAGGCCCGGGATCCAAATTCCCTCGATGAACGCTACTCGTCGTCGTCGTCCTCGTAGTAGTCCTCGTAAAACACGTAGGGGTTCTCGCGAGGTTCTGCAATCATCTCGGGAACAGGATCGAGCTCGATAGCCTCCAGGAAGTTGCCGAGGCCAACTCGCTGGATGAACTCACCGACACGCTCGCGGGCCTTGCCTTCATCGCCCCAGACGTCCCAGATCTGCTCGATGACATCTTTGATCTCCTGATACGGAGCTTCCATCTTGATGAAGGGGATCAGCACACTCGAGAGCAGCGCGCCTTCGATGATGGGGGCCTTGGAGCCCAGCAGGATGGTGGCGCCGCGGTCCTTACCCGGGCGGAGCGCCTTGGGCATGACATTGATGCAGTGCATGCAGTGGAAGCAGAGCTTGTCGTTGATCTTCATCTTTTTGCCGTCCCAGCCGATGCACTTGGACGGGCAGTTGTCGCAGACGTCGGCCTGGATATCCATGCCGCCATCGGCGTACGCCTTGACTGCGCCCTGATCGACCTGGATCTCGTCACGCCAGGTACCGATGAAGGACATGTCGGCGCGAGCGATGGAAGCGACACAGTCGTTGCCGCAACCCGCAAACTTCAGCTTGTACTTGTACGGGAACTGGGGCCGGTGCAGTTCGTCCTGGTACTCCTGGGTGAAGTCGTAACAGGCCTGCATGGTGTCGTAACACGCAAACTCGCAGCGAGCCATGCCGTTGCAACAACTCGGCGTCCGCATGTTGGAACCGGAGCCGCCCAGATCGAAGCCCTTGGCGGCCAGCTTCGCGAAAATGGGCTCCAGGTCGTTGGTGCGCGTGCCCAGCAACACGATGTCGCCCGTGGAACCGTGCATGTTGGTCAGGCCACTCCCGTGCTCTTCCCACACGTCACAGATCATACGCAGTGATTCGGTGTCGTAGAACCAGCCGGACGGCTGATTGACGCGGATGGTGTGGAAGTGTGCGACCTCGGGATACTCGTCGGGCAGCGAGCTGTAACGCCCGATGACGCCGCCGCCGTAACCCATGACGCCGACGATGCCGCCGTGCTTCCAGTAGCCCATCTTGTCCCGGTAGGACTTCTCGAGCAGACCCAACACATCGTTGGACATGGGGCTTTTCTTCGCGGCCTTTTTAATTTCCGTGACGAAACTCGGCCAGGGGCCCTTCTCGAGTTCGTCCAGTAAGGGTGTCTCAGGGTTTGCCATCTGTGCTCCTTTGCTTGGTTGACCAGGTGGTCTGTCGCGGCCTCGAGGATAGTCGAGACCGGGGCCGTTCGGAGCGGGGTTGGCCGATTACCTGGTTACGGTGGAACCGGCGACCCAGCGATCCTGCGGTGACTGACCCCCTTTCTCGATCCGCGGGGCGATCGGGCGCCCCAGATTCTTCCCTAAAAGACTTCGATACCAAGAATCTCGGTCGAGGCCGAGTGACACAGGTGTCAAACGCCAAAGATGCCAAGTGCCACAGACAACCTCGCGTTGCCCACTCTCCGCTCCAGACTTTTCTGGTCGGAGCTGGAATTAAGGGCAACGAAACGATGCTAATAACCTGTTTTACCAATCGTCAAAACTATGGCGTTGGTTACCGGGAGTCAAGAAAGATGTTAGATGTTTGTCAGGGACAATCGGGGCGGGTGAAAGGAAATCTAACAGCCTGAGAATTCATACAGGTAGCTCATACTCTCACCGGCCTCCATTCGAATTGGAATCTCACCCATTTACCCCGCGAGGCGGCCCATGCTGTTAGATTTTTAACCGCACAATCGGTATACGTATGGGATATGGGAAACAGTCCCGGCCTCGCATCATATTGCTAAAACTCAGCTAGAAAAGGGTTGCCAGTGCCTGCTCGTAGACGGTCAGGTCCTCGGCGGAAAACAACAGGAACCGAATCTCGGTGAGCTGCTCGTTCTGTAGCACAAATTCTTTCGCCGCCCCCAGGGCAATGGGAGCAGCCAGCGCAACCGGAAAACCGTAAATTCCGGTGCTGATGGATGGAAAGGCGACGGTTTTGGCGCCATGAGCAGCAGCCAGCTCCAGGCTCTTGCTATAGGCGCTGCGCAGTAATTCCGACTCGTGTTGCGCCCCACCACTCCAGACGGGTCCCACCGTATGCACTACATTCTGCGCCGACAGGTTTCCCGCCGTGGTAATCACTGCGTCTCCGGTGGGACATCCCCCCTGTTGCTGCCGAATAAGCCGACACTCCGCCATGATTGCCGGCCCGCCAGCTCGATGAACAGCACCGTCGACCCCCCCGCCACCGTGGAGACCGCTGTTGGCGGCGTTGACGATGACATCCACGTTTTCCTGGGTGATATCGCCTTGTTTGAGAATGAGGTTGGTTTTGTTGATCTTCATCTTCAACCGCCCTGTTTACATGCACTTAAGTTGTGCCGCAGAAAGTGTTGGTTTCTCGATTTACCGAAAATCACCTGCCAACGCGAAAAATCATCACCAGGGACCCAAATGAACGGTTGGATTCAGTCGCTGATTTCAGCGACCGGCATTCTCCATGGTACAACATAATGACCGAGTATAAGACCTGGGTCAAGTCCCTGGCTAGATAGACGATAGAATATCACAGTTCCATAACAACGAGAGCCCTAAAACACAAACAGGGGAGGAAACGCAAAAAAATACTTGGCATATTGTTTTTATTCCTGGTATAATGTGATAATGGTTGACCAAAAAGTCGGGGGACAGTAGGAGGCGACAGTCATGGCATCGGAGAAGAAAAAGTCTTACACCAAGCCTCGTGTGAAAACACAAAAAATAGAACTTGGTGTCTACGGGGATTACGGTGGTGACGACACAGGAAACACCACCCCGCATGGCCGGAAGGACTATTCCGACGGTACCAGACTAGACAGCTAGTTCATTCCGTGGGGTAGTAGATTCGAGGGGCGCCGTATGGCGCCCTTCGTGTTTTCCCAACAAACGTTCACTATTGAAGAGGACAACAAGGATCGACCCTGGCCTCGGTCCTGACTTCCCCCACGTCGCGGGCCGGCATCACACCACTTCCCCGGACAGTGTCCGGAGTGCCGCAGACATCGCCGCTTATATCCGAGTCAGCACGTAACGACCGCATCACCCCTTCCCTATAGGCCCCTGCTCCGCTCGCCGCCTGGCGATTTCGTCAGGGCGTTTCGTACTTTTGACCCGGAGTCGGACCATGCCGAGTGATCTCCCCAGGTTGAAGAACGGCCTCGAATTCGAGACCACTTTCTACGCCAACCCCAGGTCGGAGAGCGCATTCCGGTTCCGCGCCACCCACCTGGACGGCAAGCGGGCGCCCAAGGTCATCCTGTGCAACGATCCTCGGATCCAGCCGGGGCAACTCTGTCGGGTGCGTGTCACGTCCATCAAGAAGCCGGCCAGCAAGGATCGTGGGCACCTGGAGGTCCAGTTCCTGAGCACGGTCGCATTCCAGCTGGACGGCTCGCTGTACATCGAGCCCATGCTGGCGAAAAAACTGCAGGCGTTGCTCGAAAGCGGCATGAACATCTTGCTCGACGGACCGCAGGGCTCCGGCAAGACCGTACTGGCCCAGAAGATCGCCGAGGCGCTCCAGCTGCATTACGTGTTCTTCAACTGCAGCGCCATCTACGAGGCCACCGACTTTCTGGCCCAGCTCCAGATCCAGGCCACGGCCTCGGGACAACCGGAAACCGTCTGGATCCGGACCGATATCCTGCGGGCCCTGGAAGACG
>JBDRBC010000415.1:0-9083 GCA_043823125.1 bacterium
AGCATGTGGTAGGCGGTCGGGGAGATGTGCTCGGGATAGACCGATGCCTCCATACATGACTCGTACCCGCGGGCCTGAACGGACATCAGGTGCGACTTGACCACGCCGTCCAGCAGATTGGCGAAGGTATTCTCGAACTGCCGCAAGGTGCCGAAGAACTTGTCAGTGGCCTGCTTGCGTACGTTGTAAGTCGCCCCGGAGCGGTATTTGGACCAGGCGTTGATGGTCAGCGGCACCGTCTCGCCGTTCTCATCGATGAGTTCGCCGAAATCGAGATCGACGTTCATGAGTGACCCGTGCACCCGGCTCGGCACACCCCGGATGTTCCCGGTCAAGGCCATCAGTTCTTCCTCGGGCTGGGACAGGGTGTGGTCCTTGCCGCGGAGCAGCTCCTCGTAGGCGAACTTGTATTCCTGCAGTCCCTCGTGACCGTTGATGAAACTCCAGACCAGATCTTCATCCAGCGCCAGCAGTTCGGGTTCCATGAAGGCGACCGCGGCGCCGTACTGCGGGAAGATGGCGCGAATCTGACCCAGACGGGCTTCGTTCTCGCTATTGCTCTGATCCACGTCGAAATTGAGGTTCGCGTGCATGAACAGTTTCATGACTCGCAAGTTCATGGCATCGGCGAACTCACGCAGTTCATACAGCACGTCGGCGGATTCGCCGAGACGACCCTCGTATTCACTGAACCTGGCAATGTCCTGGGTGAAGGCGGCCAGCTCGGCTGCCCACTCTTCGACACTGGCGAAGATGTGGTCGGTCTGCCACTGGTACGGTTCGGGAACCTCGGAACGCGGCGTGGTCGGATCGGGGACGTATCCGGATCCGAGGACGGGAGCGGTTGACAGTGCGACGAGGAGTAAGCAAACGTGAGCCAGCGCCGCTATGGATCGACGACCTGAACGAAACATTCTGACCTCCGGTTGTTGAGAGTTAAGCACCCGACCGCCTTGCGGCGGCCGGGTAAGGGTGAGTTGGTTGGCCGGTTACTGAGGCCGGCCGAACTTGTCGGTAATGGCGTGATATCCACTCTTGGGCAGGGCCAGTCCCGTATCCACCACTGTCCAGTCATCGCCATCGAAATGGACAATGGTTTCGTTGATGCCGACGGCCCAGATGTCGCTGTTTGATGTGCCCCAGATGCCGTAGAGCCAGTAGACACCGTCGAATACCGTCTCGATGCTTTGGGTGGCGAGGTCACGGCGAACCACATCTCCGGTCTGTGTGGCGAAGTAGAAAGTGTCGAGATCCGCGCTCCACATGTCGTAGATCGCATTGCCGCGGGAGGGACTGCTCCTCTCGCCCCAGGCAAAACGGTCGTTGGATACCTCGTACGTGAGCTGGTACAGCCTGCCTTCCTCGGTGGCGACGAAGTTGCCCGCGGTCTCGTCGCTGCTCCATCCGGCCAGAACCCACTCTCCGTCAGCCACCAGCTTGTACTGCCACGATCCAGCGACACGGTTTTCCATGATGATCCGACCCGAATCGCCACCGATGCCGAATTTCGTGATGACGGCGAGGGACTCGATGTCCTCGAACCGGTCCAGGGGTGTCGATGGTTGCGGTTCCGGTGTTGTTCCAGCGGTAGACCAGACGTGGTGTGTCGACCCAGCTGCTGCCCTGAAGCCGGCGCAGCGCACCATCCTTGCCACAGCAGTAGAGGGCGCCGTCCAGGAACAGACCGATACTGAAGAGATCCTCGTCAACACCGCTACTCATCTTGGCCCAGGAACTGCCGTTGTAGTGGAGGATCAGGCCGTCGTGGCCGCAGGCGTAGACATCGTTGCGGTTATATCCCCAGATGCTGGTGATGGATTTCGAGCCGACGCCGCTCGGCATGTTCATCCTGGTCCAGTTCGACCCGTCGTGGTGGAGGATGAGTCCGGGCTGGCCGACCACGAAGACATCGTTGGTGAGGGTGTCCCCCCAGACGTCGAAGAACCAGTTTGGCGTGGCGGGTTCGGGCCGGGGAGGATACGGGGGGGCATCTTCTTCGCCGCAACCGAGGATTCCCCACTGGAACACGGCCAGCAGCACCAGGGACAATATAAAGGCCCCGATTCGGCCGAAACTTCGGGACAGACGACTGCTCGTGGGCAGAACTCCCTTTTTCATCGCGTTTCAATCCTCACGTTGAGATTGTGGGGTTGTTAAACGGCCCCGAACTCGGTGCCCGGTACGACGATACCAGCGGCTGGGCCCGTAAACGAACCATAAAGGAATGTAATTGTTCGGGCTCCGAAAGTCCACACCGCATCCGGAATCTCCCCGGGACGGGGAGAGGGTGCCAAGTCCCCCATATTCTCCAGGTCGTGAAATCAGTCCGGGCTTGCCGGTCCGGGGCAGTTTGACGACATTGGGTGGCGATTCCGGGGTATCGCAGCATTCGGAAGGAGCGAGCGTAACCATGAGCAGTCAGTCCCCCCACGGTCTGGATCCGAACCTGGACCTGTTTGCGGCCATCGGCGAATTACGCGGGAAACTGAATGCCGTCATCCTGGCGCATTACTACCAGGAGCCCGATATCCAGGATGTGGCCGACTACATCGGCGATAGCCTCGCGCTCAGTCAGCAGGCGGCCCAGACGGAGGCGGAGGTCATCGTTTTCGCCGGGGTCCACTTCATGGCCGAAACGGCGAAGATCCTCAATCCGGACAAGCTGGTCTTGTTGCCGGATCTCGATGCGGGCTGTAGCCTCGCCGACGGGTGTCCACCGGCGGAATTCGCCCAGTTCATCGCCCAGCACCAGGGGCACAAGGTGGTCAGTTACATCAACTGCTCGGCGGCCACCAAGGCACTCAGCGATGTCATCTGCACTTCGGCCAACGCGGTCAAGATCGTCGGCTCCTTTCCGGCCGAGCAACCGATCATTTTTGCGCCCGATCGTTTCCTGGGGGCTTACGTGGCCAGGCAACTCCAGCGGGAACTGGTGCTCTGGCCCGGATCGTGTGAGGTGCACGAGGTCTTCAGCGAGAAGAAGCTGGTTGAACTCAAGGTGACCCATCCAGAGGCGGTCGTGGCGGCGCATCCCGAGTGCCCGGAGGGGATTTTGCAGCATGCGGATTTTATAGGGTCGACGACGGCCATTCTCAAGTTCGCCAGCACCACGCCGGCCCGGCAGATCATCGTGGTCACCGAACCGGGGATCTTGCATCAGATGCAGAAAGACAATCCGGACAAGGAGTTGATTCCGGCGCCGGGTAGGGACGAGGGATGCGACTGCAACGAGTGCCCGTACATGAAGAAGAACACCTTGGAGAAGTTGTATATCTGTATGCGAGATCGGACTCCGGAGATCACCGTGGCCCCGGATATCGTCGCCCAGGCCATACTGCCCATCGAGCGGATGCTCGAATTGAGTCGGTGAGCGCCGTCAGGGTGTTCTGACCACCCAGTCCCCCTGTCACTCTTCCGTTGCCTCGTTTCCCTTCAGCGATAACGAAATGCGACGGCGGTTGAGATCCACGTCCAGGATCCGGACCGTGACCTCCTCGTCCACTGCCACCACTTCCTGGGGGTGGAAAATGCGGTGCGGAGCGAGTTCGGATATATGGATGAGCCCTTCGACTCCCGGATGCAACTCGATGAAGGCGCCAAAATCAGCCAGTCGCGTGACCCGACCCTGAACGTCGGTCCCGATTTGCAACGACTTGGCCGTCACCGGCCACGGATCCTCGAGCAGGACCTTGATTGAGAGGCTGATGCGCTCCCGCCGGCCCTGACCCAGATTCTGGATTTCCAGGACCTTGACCTGGACCTTTTCGCCGACCTTCAGCACCGAACCGGGATCGGGGATGCGCTGATGGGAGATTTGCGAAATGTGGACGAGGCCCTCGACCCCGCCGATGTCGACGAAAGCGCCGAATGGGACCAGTCGGGTCACGACGCCACTGCAGACATCGCCCAGTTCCAGGGATTCCCGGGTCTTCCCTGCCAGTTCATCCCGGTGCTCCTGTAGGAGAGCACGACGGGAGACCACCACGTTGCGACCGTCTTCGGACAGCTCGATGATGCGGAATTCGTAGCTCTGGTTGACAAACGTTTCGGGATCTTCCACCCGACGCAGGTCGATCTGCGAGTAGGGGCAAAAGGCCCGTTTCCCCCCGAGATCCACCGTGAAGCCACCCTTGTTGGTCTCCTTCACCGTTCCGGTGAGCGGTGTGCCGCCCTGGTAGGCTTGCTGAATGGCCTCGAGGCTTGCGTCCCGCAGATCGAGCGCAAAGGTCAGGCGTAATTCGCCGTCACGATCCAGCACATGGGCGGTGATGGTGTCGCCAACCTGATGCTGCAGGTTGTCTTCCTGATCTTTCAACTCGGCTGTGGCGATGGCCAGTTCGCTACGGGTGCCGCAATCCACGAACGAATCTTTCTCGCCGATCTGGATGATTGTGCCGGAAATCTTGTCTCCCGCCGACGGTTCATCCATGGTCTGGTTTTCGCTGGCGGCAAGCATGGCGGCGAAGGCGTTACTTTCCGACTCCGTGTCGCTGTCATCGACAGGGGACATGGTCGGTTCCACTTCGGCAGTTCTCGGCGCAGGTGGGAGTGTAGTCTGTTCGGTACTGGCTGGTTCGGGGGCCGACAGCGGTTCCGGTTCGGGGGCAGGTGTCGTGGCTGCTACCAGATCAAGCTCTGTCTCGGGTTCGGGTTGTGACGCGGTTTCGGCTCCCATGTCAGGTTGTGATTCGGGGGTTGGATCCTCCGACTTTCCGGTTTCCGCCGGCTCCTCTGCTTCCTGTTCCTGGTTCTTGTCCTCGTCGAACATCAGTATTCCACCTTGTTCTGCCGTCAATCGTCCGGTCTATTATTAATGACCGGTCACCATTACATTTGGATCACTATAGCACATGTTGTTGGCTGTCGTGGATTGGTTTTGGGAATTTATCAATTTTTTCAGACCCGGTGCCTGAGCTCCTGAGATGATGTAACACCATTGGATTGAGCCAGATGCAGACGCTCACGAAACCACAGAAGTTCTTGAACGCCAGCTTGCGAAGGAGTAGAGAGCCAGGTCACTCCAGATGCGCCAACCCCGAACGCCATTGCCGCCGATCCAGAAGACCAGGACCAGAACCAGGAACAGGAACAGGACCAGGAACGACCAGAGGATGCGGTGCGCCAGAACCTCCAGAGCAGAAACCTTGGCCATAGCCTTGAAGTACACCGGTCCCAGCCCCCAGAAGCTGTAAGCGGCTACGGCGTAAATGATTCCTGTTCGGGTCACTCTGGAACTGGGTTGCACGGCTCGTCCCGGATTCGATTTGAACTACGTCGCAGTTTCTGCGGTCGGCAACAGCAGTTTCGCTCCTGATCACACCACAGCGTAGTGCCTCGGATCTGACACCAGGACGTACTCACGGTTCGACGGGAGAAATTGAGGAGTAATTACTTACCGGTACCGGCGTCGTTCCTTTTTTTCCGCTTGGCGACTTTCTTGGTCCGCTTGGTCTTGGCCGGATCGCCGTAGTAGTTCTCATCCCAGAACCCACAATCAAGTTTGACTGGGTGGGGCACGGGGAAGTCTGAAGCCAAACCGGAACTGGAGAAAGCAAAGAAAAAGGAAGGAAAGAAATAAGAGTCCATGAAATATGGATCGTCAATCTGGGAACCGGGACCCTTGAGACAGCAGGCACTCTGGGCATCAACGCTGTATACCCCGAGTGCGGCAATCACAACCAGTATGAACAGAACCCTTTTCACAATGCTTGCCCCCCATACGGATAATGAAAGGTACTCAACGACACTTGCTATAACTATACCGGCTCGGCGGCTTTTTGCCAATAGTGTTGTTTATATCGATTTTAAAAATATTCGGGGAAGGGGTGTTCTGTCATTCCTGATGCGGCAAATACCCACCGGGCGTCGAGGGCGTTGTTGAGCCGTGGGAACAACAATCCCCCCCGCGAAGGAATAGAGGCGGACAGGAACAAGGTGGTGAAACCGAGGACGGTTTGTTATATATTCTCGCCATCATGGAAAAAGAACCTCGCCAGACAAATTCAGAGCAACCCGCCGGCAAACGGAAACAGACCCTGGACTTCTGGCAGCGCCTCACGGCCGGGATGGAGTTGCAGGAGTTATGGGCTCAGTTCAAGCAGGATACACAGGTGAGCTACGGGCTCTATTCCCAGGAAGTGGACTGGGATTCGATCCGGGCCCGAGACGGGTGGAGACAACCGCTCCTGGCGCTGCGGATCCTGTTCTCGGCCATGCTTGGCAGGTTGTCGCCCACTCGCCGGCTCTGGTTGCTCGCCTCGTTGTTCCTGGCATTGTTCGCCTTGCTAGACATTCATTTCGTGTGGCTTCACCCGGTGGTGCTGTACCTGCTGGGGTTCGTTTCTCTCGTGGTCTTGCTGGCACTCGAACTGGCTGATCGCGTGGCCATGAAACGGGATCTGGAGATCGCGCGCGAGATCCAGACCTGGCTCGTTCCGGATGCACCGCCGACCATCCCGGGGTACGAGGTGGCGTTCGATACCCTGCCGGCCAATACGGTCTGCGGTGATTACTATGATGCGCTCTGGCGACCCAAGGGACCGGGCGGCCGGAAGTCCTTGTTGCTCGTGGTCGGTGATGTAGCAGGCAAAAGTGTACCGGCTGCCTTGCTGATGGCCTCCTTCCAGGCGAGTCTCCATACCTTGGCGCCGGCCGTAATGCCACTGGACGAACTCGTCAGCGGTTTGAATCGCTTCAGCTGTGCACGCAGTCTCCACGGCCGGCGGTTCACCACCGCCTTTCTCGCGGAGCTGGAACCGGAGTCGCGCCAGCTCACGTATATCAGCGCCGGTCACAACGCACCGATTCTGCGCCGCAAGTCGGGGACGGTGGAGCGGCTCGAGGCAGGGGGG
Organism: bacterium; assembly: GCA_043823125.1. Taxonomy (GTDB): domain Bacteria; phylum Krumholzibacteriota; class Krumholzibacteriia; order LZORAL124-64-63; family LZORAL124-64-63; genus JBDRBC01. The sequence continues at coordinate 6,852 of JBDRBC010000415.1, forward strand.
CTGCCCCTCGGCATCAAGGAGGACGAGCGGTATGCGTATGCCACGGTGGATCTCGCGCCGGGGAATCTGCTCCTGATTTTCACCGACGGTGTGATCGATGCCAACGACGAGTACGGTCAGGAGTTCGGCGAGCGCCGGCTCCTCGACTGCGTGGATGCGTTGCCCGCCAATCTGGACGCAGCCGAAATTCTGGAGCGGCTGCAACAACGGATCCGGACCTTCGTGGCGAACGCCCCCAAACTCGACGATGTCACCTGGTTCGTGTTGCGGGTCGCTCCCTGATTTCGAGCACTGTTCTCAGGTCGACTCCGAGTCGTGGCATCCTTTTTGTTTGAAGGCACCTCACTGACAACTCCGCGCGAAGTTTCCGTTTTTCTCACCACCTGATCCTTCCCTGCCCAGCGAACCCGCCATTTCTCTGACCGCGAGCTCCTTCTGCTGCAGGCGAGGGTGCTGATGGCGGCCGCCGGTCATATCCGGTAGGGGGAGGACGAGTAGCAGGCTCTCCCCCTTGACGCCACCGCCTTTCGATGATTCATTCCGGGAGCCAGAATGGAGGTGGGGCATGACCAGTTCACCGTTTCTTTTCGGCGAGGATCAGCTCACACCCGGGTTGGCTCTCGCCTTGGCCCGCGGCCAGCACAGCGGGGAACTCGGATCGGGGGCTGTGCACCGGATCCGGACCAGTCAACAGCGGGTGGAGCGGATCGTTGCCGGCGACGAAAGTGTGTACGGGATCAACACCGGCTTCGGCCCGCTCTGCACCACCCGGATCTCGCCCGCTGATTCCGCAAAGCTCCAGACCAACATACTCCGGAGCCACAGTTGCGGCGTGGGGGAGGCGATTCCGCGCGAGATCGCCAAGTTGATGTTGATCCTCAAGGTCCACGCTCTGGCGCAGGGGTATTCCGGCGTCACGCTGACGACCATCCAGCGTCTGCTCTGGCACGTGGAACAGGATGTGATCCCTCGAGTGCCGTCACAGGGGTCGGTGGGGGCCTCCGGAGATCTGGCGCCGCTGGCGCACTGCTGCCTGCCGCTCATCGGACTGGGACAGGTGGAACTGGCGGGGGAAGTTGTGCCGGCCGGTGAGGCGCTGGCACATTTCGGCATCGAGCCACTCCGTCTCGGGCCCAAGGAAGGGCTGGGCTTGATCAACGGGACCCAGTTCATCGCCGCCCATGCCGTGGTCGGTCTGGAACGGTTCCTCAACTGTCTCGATGCCGCGGATATCATCGGTGCCATGTCGTTGGAGGCGCTTCTCGGTTCCGAGCGGCCGTTCGCGCGCGAACTCCACGCCCTTCGTCCCTACCGTGGTGTGCAACATGTGGCCCGCCGGCTGCGGCGGCTGCTGGCGGGATCCGGCATGGTGGCGTCGCATGCGGATTGCGAGCGGGTACAGGATCCTTATTCACTCCGTTGCATACCCCAGGTGCACGGCAGCTCGCGTAACGCCTGGCTGCATTTGCGGGATCTGGTGGGGGTGGAGCTGGACGCGGTCACCGACAATCCGCTCATCATCAACGACAATCTGACCATCAGCGGCGGGAACTTTCACGGTCAACCGCTGGCGCTGCCCCCTGGACTACGCCGTCCTCGCGGTGGCCGAGCTGGGCAATATCTCCGATCGTCGCACCTACCTGTTGCTGTCCGGTCACCAGGATGTCCTGCCGAAACTGCTCATGCGTGAAGTGGGGATCAATTCCGGTTTCATGATTCCCCAGTATACATCGGCTGCTCTGGTGTCCGAGAACAAGGCGCTCTGTTTCCCGGTCAGTGCCGACAGCATCCCGACCTCGCTCGGTCAAGAGGATCACGTCAGCATGGGCTCCATCAGTGGTCGCAAGCTGCTGCAGGTGCTGGACAATCTGGAGAACATCCTGGCGGTGGAACTGCTCTGCGCCGCCCAGGCCTTCGATTTTCGCCGGCCGCTGCAATCGAGTGTGGTGCTGGATGCGTGCCATCGGCTGGTGCGGGAGCGGATCGATCATGCCACCGAGGATCGGATCTTTCACGAGGATCTGCAATATGCCCGCGCCCTGGTGCGGGACGGTGTGCTGGTGCAACAGGCGGTGGCCAGCGCGGAAGAACACGGAATCGATCTCGACGGTCCCGACAGGGTGTCCCTCTAGGTAGTGGTATGAAGAAATCGTGTTATCGAAGTCCTGATCCAGAACTCTGGACTGGCCGGATTGATCATGAATCCGACCGGGACGCCTTCCGTTGGCATCA
>JBDRBC010000416.1:0-5412 GCA_043823125.1 bacterium
CCTTCCTTGGAGAAGATGGGGCAGAAATCACCACTCATGGACGAACTCGAGTTGGACATGTGCCACCCGGCGTTCCGACTCCTTGCGATCCGGTCTACTGGCTTACCTGGTTATACAAGTCCGTCGGGACCCGTCAGGATCGCGCACTAGAAATCGTAATGGACCCCGACCAGGTAGTTACGCCCGGCGGCGGGGAGTTTGTAATTCCCTGAGCCCCAAGTGTCGTAGTATCCGGTGGTTTCGTACTCCGCGTCCAGTACATTTCGCACCCGCAGGTCCAGTTTGGCGCCGTTCAGTTCGGGGAGCCCGGCGGCCACCAGATCGAGGCCGAGGGAGATGTCCACCAAACTATACCCGTCGATGGTGCGGTCCTCGTTCCCCGTGTTGTCCAGGTATTGCTGGCCCACGACCCGCCAGCGCAGCGAGCTATCCAGACTGCCCCAATCAGCCCGCCAGTTCAGCGATCCCAGGTACCGCGGGAACAGGGCGATGGGCTTGCCTGCGTAGTCGGACGGCGTGCCGTCCCAGTCGTATAAGATGAATTCCTCGAACTCGTCCCAGCTCCGGGAGAACGTGGCGGCGAGGCGGTGATCGGCGGCGAGCCGCGCCGTCAAACCGAACTCCAGACCGCGATGCAAGGTCTTGCCGGCGTTCCCCTTGATGCCGTACCCGTCGTCGTCCACCGTGCCGTAGGGAATGATCTCGTTCTCGAATTCCATGAGATAGGCGTTGAGGGTGAAGGACACGGTTCCGGTGCGGTAGGCGGTCCCGAACTCGTAGTTGACGGCTCGTTCTTCCTCGACGATGGGATCGGACCACTGGAGGTAGTCCACGGTGACCCCGTCAGCCTGGTATACCGGTTCACTCTCGCGAAACAGCGGCGCCACCCCGAGGTCGTCCGCGCCTTGCCAGGTGTCGAAGAGATCGGCGTCGGACGGTTCGCGGTGGGCTACACCCACATGGCCGTACAGACCGAGCTTGCCGCCGGGCATTTGCCAGAAGAGGCCGCCCTTGGGATTGAAAAAATCGTACGCCACCTGGTACGCGTGGCGATCCTGCCCGCGGAAGTTGCCCAGCTCCTCCTGTTGCATCTCGTAATCCCGGTGCTGGAACTGGAGGTCGGCCAGCACGGTCAGACCGTCAACGATCTCGTACTGCTCGTTGACGAAGACGGACCAGTTCTGCTTGTCGCCGGTCCAGTCGTGGTACTTCAACCCGGGCGGCAGATCCGTGGGCGTGAAACCCTCCACCGACAGGACGTCGCCCCAGTGATTGCTGTGGAAGGTGTAGTAATCGCCGCCCACCAGCAGCCGTCCGCCGCCGTGCTCGTACATCAATTGCGGCACCCAGCCGAGCTGGTCCTTGCGTACCCACTTGCGTCGCACCAGATCGAGCTCCGTGGGTTCGTCGGGGTCATACGGCAGTCCCAGCGCGACATCGAGACTGAAGTCGCGGATGTCACGATCGGCCTTGAAATTTTCGTAGAAGCCCTCGCCGTGAATGGCGTAGAGACTGTTTTTCAGCGCCACCCGGCCGGACAGGTTGAGGCGGTGGTGCAGTTCCACGTGGGGCTGCCTGAAGTCGTCGATGGCGTTGTGATAGACCTCCGGATTGGCGGTGCGGTCCGCGGCCAGCGTCGCCTCGTCGATGGGATCCCAGGCGTGCTGTGTCAGCTCCCGCCCGGTGTAGACGTTCACCTGGGTAGTGCTGTTGGTGGTGAGATACCGGCCACTCCAGAACACTCCCCACTGATCCGAGCCGGCCCGCTGGCGATAGCCGTCGCTCTCGAGATGGCTGATACGCAGTGACGACAGAAAGCGTCCGCCGAGCAGACCACTGTTGTAGCTCAGACTCTGCTTGGCCGTCCGGTAACTTCCGGCGGAGAGGGACACCCGTCCTCCCGGTTCCGTCGAGAGCACATCGGTGACCAGGTTGATGGTGCCACCGATGGCGGCCACGCCCCCCACCGAGTTGGTGATACCGCGCTGGATCTGCGCGTCTTCCACGGACGAGACCAGATCCGGCATGTCCACCCAGTAGACCTGGTGATCCTCCGGATCGTTCAGCGGAATACCGTTCACCAGCACCCCCACTCGCCGCTGGTCGAAACCACGGATCTTGAGCGCCGTGTAGCCCACGCCGTTGCCGGCGTCGCTGGTGGCGTACAGCCCCGGGGTGTCCTCGAGCAGCAACGGGATATCCAGCTCGCTCTGGCGCTCGCGAAGATCGGCACGTGACAGGTTCGTGTGGCTGAGATGGACGTCCGAGCCGTACCGCGAGGCGGTGACCACCACCTCATCCCCGGCATAGACAGTGGGTATCAATGCCACCTCGAGTTCATGTCCTGCCTGGAGATCGACCGCGCTGACAGTCACGAGCGCCGGTTCGTATCCCAGGTAAGTGACCACGAGGGAAAACGGCGGCGACGGGACTTCTGTCAGCGTGAAGAATCCGCCCGTGGTGGAGATCCCTCCCCGCTGGCTGTGGCGGATGGAGAGGTTGGCGTTGACCAACGGCTCCCCCGTCTCGGCGTCGAAAACCCGACCGGCCAGCACCGAGTCGGCAACCGCCGGCGTCACTGTGACCACACCGGTAACCAGCCAGATGATCAGCACCGCCAGCACGAGCTTGCGGGCCACGAAACAACGGGAATACATCGACACGAACATGGATCGACCTCCTGCGATCAGTGCACTGGGGAGCCGGAAAAAAAAGAAACCGGCTCCATGGGGCCGGTGGTCGAGGGAGAGTTGCTTGCAGGTCCGTTTTCCTACGCCGGTATGACCCGGGTCAGGTTCGGAGGGTCTCTCTCAGGCCGTAGCCACCCCTAACGGAACGATGGCGAAACCATAGACAGGCAGGGATGACAAGTCAAGCGAGTTGCCCGGTGGTCTCACTGTGGCGACCCGGTCAGCCCTGTGTTATGGTGCCGGCATTGTTCCCGGGAATGGAGGCGGGCGCCGAACCTGCCTGCAGCCCTCACGCCCGTTTCCGGTAGCGGCAGACGTGATGATCGTTCAACTGGAAGCTGAGGTAGTACGGTGACAACCGACGGTTCGTCCGGAACATCCGGACCATCCAGAACCGAGCTGACCGATCTCGATCAGCCCCTCCCCCCTCCCACGGCTCTCTTCGCCTTCAACCGCAACACCCGGTTGAGCTTCCCCGAAGGCGGCGAGGGGCGGGACCCGGCCAAGAACCGGCAGACCGTGTTGCTGGCGGCCGACCAGCTTTTCCACCCGGCGGTGCCGCTGGACGCGGCGGTGCGACTCGGCAAGCTCAGGGTATCGGAATTCTTGCCCGATGGCCGTGAGGTCACTCGCGCCATCCTGCAGGCGGGGACGACATTTTATACCCGGGCCGCCCCCGGATCAGAAGACACCAGCGAACCCGATGCCGGTGGTGATCCGGATCATGGGTCACCCCCACAGCACGACCTCGCCAACATGGTGTTGATGTCCCTGGGCGAGATGGAACTGTGGCTGTTTCCCGCCGGTGAACTGGCCTGGCTCCAGCAAGATTGAACCGGAATCCACGTAGCAGTCGAATGGGGAGTGAATCATGACAACCGAGTCAATGGGTCATCCGGAAGGCTATTCAGCAGGTCATCCAGACGATCCTGCGGAAAGCCCTTTCAACAGACCAGCTGGAAAAACACGGGTTGTCCTCTGTATTCTCGATGGCTTCGGCTGGCGGGTGGGTCCGGACCGTGAGTACGGCAATGCCATCATCGCGGCGCAACCCGAGTACTTCTACTCCCTCTGGGATCGGTATCCGCACACCACCCTCGGTTGCTCGGGTCGCGACGTCGGGTTGCCGGACGGCCAGATGGGCAACAGCGAGGTCGGGCATCTCACCATCGGCGCCGGCCGGATAGTGAACCAGGAACTGGTACGTATCTCCGAGACCGTTGCCGGTGGGGCGTTCTCGCGGCAGCCGGCCTGGCAGGACTTCGTGGCGCGTGTACAGCGGGGCAGCAACCGGTTGCACCTGCTCGGGCTCGTGTCGCCCGGGGGCGTTCATTCCCACACCGACCATCTTTACGGCATCGTCGCCGCGGCTCAGGAAGCCGGCATCGAGGATATCTTCATTCACGCCTTTCTCGACGGGCGGGACACCGACCCGCAGGCCGGTCTCGGTTACATGGAAACGTTACTCGAAGAGCTGGCCACCATCGGCGCCGGCCGCGTCGCCTCGGTGACCGGCCGGTTCTACGCCATGGACAGGGACAAGCGATGGGACCGGGTGGAGAAGGCGTGGCGTATGCTGGTGCACGGCGAAGGTCGCAGCGCCAGCGACCCGGTGGCCGCCATCCGCGACTCCTACGCCGCGGATGTCACCGACGAGTTCGTCTCCCCGGTTGTGATCACGGAGGGCGATGGCAAACCGCTGGCCACCGTGGACAATGGCGACGGCGTCTTCTTCTGGAATTTCCGGGCCGACCGGGCCCGTGAGTTGACCTGGGCCTTCAACCAGGACGACTTCGACGGCTTCCCCCGGCCGCGACGCCCCGCCGTGGAATATCTCTGCATGACCCCGTACGACGAGAAGCTGGACGTCCCGGTCCTGTTCACGCCGCTGTTCCCCCATCGCAACCTGCCCGAGCTGTTCGCCGCCGCGGGGGTGACCAATCTCCGCCTGGCCGAAACGGAGAAGTACGCCCACGTCACCTACTTCTTCAACGGGGGGCGCGAGGAACCGTATCCGGGAGAAGAACGACTCATGATCCCGTCGCCCAAGGTGCAGACCTACGACCTCCAGCCGGAGATGAGTGCACCGGCTGTCGCTCAGGCGTTTGGGGAACAGATCGCCTCCGGCAAACACGAGGTCATCGTCGTCAATTTCGCCAACGGAGACATGGTCGGGCACACCGGCGATTTCGAGGCGGCCGTGCAGGCGGTCAAAACCCTCGATGGTCTCCTGGCGACCATTGTGCCGCCAGTGGTGGAGCAAGGTGGCACATTCCTGATCACCGCCGATCACGGCAACTGCGATCAGATGCTCACAACCGACGGACGCCCCATGACCGCGCATTCCCTCAATCCGGTCCCTTTCGTGGCGGTATCGCAGAAACTCGAGGTAAATAGGGGGGAGATTCCGGGTGGTCCCTACGGTCTGGCCGACATCGCCCCGACATTGCTTGGTCTCTTGGACTTACCGTTACCCGCGGAAATGACCGGACGCTCCATCCTTTGAAGAATATGGTCCAATCTGCAGATGATAATCAGATAAAAAGAGTTGGCCCGGATCCACCATCAACAAAATAGAAAAACCTCGTTGGTCCTGGAAAACCAGGGTGTTAAGCTACGTTTGCAACAACAAAAGCTTAACCAACGAGGTGAGATGTATCATGCCACAAGGAATACTCCCTTTCCAGTACGAAAACGAGCAAAGCGGCGTAGGCGTCACCGG
>JBDRBC010000417.1:0-5488 GCA_043823125.1 bacterium
GGCCTGGCCGGATTTTCTCTATCTGCTGTCCGCGGCGAAATGGCCGACGACACGTGAGGCAATGCACGGTATCTTTCCGGAACCGCCGGGCTCGAACTTCATCAAGAAGACCTTCTGGCTGCTCCGGGATTTGATCTGACCCGGACCAGCCACGGCGGACGACGTGTACGGATGGGAGTGAAACGATGTCGTTGCGGTGCCACATGAGATTGCCGGGGCTGTGGCTGGTGGTCGGTGTGGTTGTCCTGCACGGAGGCTGCAGCCGGCAGGGCAAGGAGTCGGCGACCGGCGGTGATGGTGCCGCCACCGGAACGGCGACGGAGCAGGCGGTGCAGCGGATCGAGCTGACCGGACCGTTGACCACTGCCGACGCCGAGATCTCGGGCCTCACCTGGTTTGGTGACGAGCTGATTCTCCTGCCGCAGTATCCGGACCGTTTCCCGTCCAGTGACGACGGCACGACTACGGGGTCCGTCTTCACCCTGCACCGCCAGGAACTGCTCGATTATCTGGCCGACCCGACGGCGGGACCGCTCCGGCCCCGTTCGCTGGCGGTGCGCGCCCCGCAAGAGCAAGAGCGGTTCGACAGCTTCGAGGGGTACGAGGCCATCGCCTGCCACGGCGATCGGGTATTCCTCACCGTCGAGACCCGCAACGATTCCACCATGCTCGGCTATCTGGTGGCGGGTTCGATTGTCTCGGATGCAGAGGCTCCGGGCGGGAGACTGCTGGTGGTCGATACCGAGCGGCGAACGCCCATCCACTGTCAGGCGCCCTTGCGTAACTACACCGACGAGACACTGCTGGTGGTGGAAGATCGTCTGGTCACCATGTATGAAGCCAACGGGAGAAACGTCAATCCCGACCCCCATGCCCATCTGTTCGATCTGCAGCTCCAACCGCTGGGCTCCATTCCGGTGCCGACCATCGAGTACCGCGTCACCGACGCCACAGCCGTCGACGCCGAAGGCCGGTTCTGGGTCATCAACTATCTGTTCCCCGGGGACCAGGAGAAGCTGCAACCGGCAACGGACGGTGTGACGGCGCGCGACGGCATCGGTCCCACCCACGCCGGGTGCCAGGCCGTGGAGCGGATGCTGGAACTGCAGTATACTGGCGGGGAGATCGTGATGACCACGACCCCGGCCGTTCAGTTGCAGCTCCTGGACGTGAAACAGTGTCGCAACTGGGAGGGCATCGTCCGCCTCGGCGAAACGGGCCTGCTGCTCGCCACGGACAGGTATCCAGAGACCATTCTCGCCTTCTTGCCGTGGCCGTGAGGTGGTGGGTACGAACTCGATGCTGGTGACTGGAGACCACGAAATGAACCACCGTCTCTGCTGGCTCGTTTTCTGTATCGTGTGCGTTTCGGCGCTGCTCCTGTCGGCTTGCCAGTCGTCCCGGGACGCAGGCGATCCGGCGTCGTCGCGATCGGGCCAGGCCACTTCGGCCGACGGAGTGACCATCCGGTACGAGATCCGCGGCGAGGGCAAGCTGGCGCTGGTCTTCGTGCACGGCTGGGGAAACGATCGCTCCATCTGGCGGCTGCAGCTGCCCGAGTTCGCCCGGCGGTACATGGTGGTTGCCGTGGATCTGGCCGGCTTTGGCGAATCGGGGCGCGAGCGGACCCGCTACAGCATGGAAGCGTACGGCGAAGATGTCCGGGCGGTGGTGGAGGCTCTCGACCTGGAACAGGTGATCCTCATCGGCCATTCCATGAGCGGCAAGGTGATGGTGGAGGCGGCGCGCCATCTGCCGGATCGAGTGGTGGGGCTCATCGGGATCGACACCCTGAACGATGTGGAGACGGTCCCGTCCGCCGACTTGCTCCAGCGACAACTGGCCCCCATGGCCGACGACTTCGCGGGCGAAACCGAGCGGTTCGTGCGCAACTTCCTGTTCACGGCCAGGAGTGACGCTGCCCTGGTGGAGGAGATCGTCGCCCGGATGACCGGCGCCGAGCCGAGTATCGCCCTGAGCGCCCTGAGGGAAGCGCTCCAGCACGATGTCACCGTGCCACTGCGGGAGGTCCGGTTGCCCATCCGGCTGATCAACAGCACGACCTACCCCACCGACGTGGCTGCCGGCAAGCGGCACGCGGTGTCCTTCGAGGCGACCTTCCTGGACGACGTGGGCCATTTCCTTTTCCTGGAAAAACCGGTCGAGTTCAACCAGGAGTTGCAGGAAATGGTGCGGGAGTTGACCCCGTACGATCCGCACCCGAACCGTTAATGGAGGATGCCCATGACTGTGCGACAGGTTGTGATGCTTTGTCTGCTGGGCTGCCTGCTGGTGGCCGGCGACGCGACGAGGAGGCAAGCCGTGGCTGCAGATCGGATCACCGGTAGGAACTTCGCCACCCGGTCGGAGGTCATCGCCCGGCACGGCATGGTGGCCACGAGCCAGCCCCTGGCCACCCAGATCGCCCTGGACATCTTGAAGCAGGGGGGCAGCGCCGTGGACGCGGCCATCGCCGCCAACGCCGCCCTCGGTCTGATGGAGCCCACGGGCAACGGCATCGGCGGTGACCTGTTCGCCATCGTCTGGGACGCCGAGACCGAACGACTGTACGGCCTGAACGCCAGCGGTCGGTCGCCGGGTAATCTGACCCTGGCCGAATTCCGGGAGCGGGGACTGGAGCACGTACCGCCCTACGGACCGTTGCCGGTGACGGTGCCGGGCTGCGTGGATGGCTGGTTCGAGCTGCACGAACGGTTCGGCAAGTTGCCCATGACCGAGGTGCTGGCGCCCGCCATCCGGTATGCCCGTGAAGGTTTCCCCGTGTCCGAACTCATCGCTTACTACTGGCAACTCAGCGTGCCGGGTCGCCAGGAGTACGCCGGATTTCTCGAGACCTTTACGGTGAATGGGCGCGCTCCGGCCAAGGGCGAGATCTGGCGCCAGCCGGACCTGGCCAGCACCCTGCAGACCATCGCCACCGGCGGCCGGGACGAGTTCTACCGCGGCGACATCGCCCGCGCCATCGGCGAATACATGCAACGGGAGGGCGGCTTCCTGTCGTACGAGGACCTGGCGGCCCACCGGTCGGAGTGGGTGGAGCCGGTTTCCACCACCTACCGCGGCCTCGAGTTGTGGGAGCTGCCGCCCAACGGTCAGGGCATCGCCGCCTTGCAACTGCTGAATCTGCTCGAGGGGTACGACATTCGCGGCATGGGATTCGGCAGCGTCGACTACATCCACCACTGGGTGGAGGCCAAGAAGCTCGTGTTCGAGGACCGGGCCAAGTATTACGCCGATCCCGCTTTCGCCGAGCTGCCGGTGCAACGACTCATCTCCAAATCGTACGCGGACGAGCGGCGGCAACTCATCGATCCGAACCGGGCGGCACGACAGGTCGAGCCGGGCAGTGTGGTTCTGGAGGAGGGCGACACCATCTATCTGACGGTGGCCGATGCGGAGCGCAACATGGTGAGTCTGATCCAGAGCAACTACCGCGGCATGGGTTCGGGCATGTGTCCGGACGGCCTCGGCTTCGGTCTGCAGGATCGGGGTGAGCTGTTCACCCTGGAGGCAGGACACCTGAACTGCTATGCGCCAAAGAAGCGGCCGTTCCACACCATCATCCCGGCCTTCGTCACCCGGGAGGGCCGGCCGTATCTGAGCTTCGGCGTCATGGGCGGCGGGACCCAGCCCCAGGCCCACGCCCAGATCATCGCCAACCTGGTGGACTTCGATCTGAACCTGCAGGAAGCGGGCGACGCACCCCGGATCTTGCACCACGGTTCCTCGCAACCCACCGGCGAACGAATGACCGACGGCGGCACGGTCTATCTGGAGACCGGGATCCCGTACGAGACCGTGAGGGGATTGATGGAGCGCGGCCACCGGATGGGCTGGAACAGTGGCTCGTACGGTGGGTATCAGGCCATCCTGTACGATGCGGAGAACGATGTGTACTACGGCGCCTCGGAGTCGCGCAAGGATGGGCAAGCCGCCGGCTATTGACCCGAAAACAATAATCCGAAGGACGGAACAATGGGAGCGTCTCCGCTGATCACACCGGCACTGATCAATACCATCCTGGACCAGTACGAACTGAATGTGCTGGGCAAGCACGGTCTGGCCCACTGGGGTCGGGTGCTCGAGAACGGCCTCCGCCTGGCCGAGACCACCGGCGCCAGGCCCGACGTGGTGACGTATTTCGCCATGTTTCACGACGCCTGCCGGCTGAACGACCGGCGAGACATCGGTCACGGCCATCGCGGCGCCCAGCTGGCGGCCTCGTTGCACGGGGAGTTCTTCGATCTCGACGACGCGGGCTTCGCACTGCTCTACGACGCCTGCGTGGCGCACACCGACGGCGGCACCGAGGGCGATATCACCATCGTGACCTGCTGGGATGCGGACCGGCTGGACCTGCCGCGCGCCGGCATCACGCCCCAACCGTCCCGTCTCTGCACCGAACCGGCCCGGGATCCCGATACCATCCAGTGGGCCCGGGAGCGGAGCCTCAGCGATTTCACCCCGGCATACGTTCACGACCAGTGGTTGCGCGGCCGCACCGATTCGACTTAGCGTGACCCGGATAAACGACAGTGGCCGAGGAGGATGTTGACATGGCCGAGATCACCCGTCCCGCGAAAGCGGACTACCATCCGTACTACGAACGTTACGTCAACCTGGTCCCGATAGGAGATCCGCTGGCGCTGTTGCGGCATCAGCTCGACTGCCTGCTCCGGGTGCTCGCCCTCATCGACGAGGAGCAGTCCGATTATCGGTACCAGCCCAACAAGTGGTGTATCAAGGAACTGCTGGGCCACATGGTCGACGCCGAGCGCCACTTCGCTTTCCGCGCCCTCAGCTTCGCCCGCAACGACCCGACCCCGCTGCCCGGCATGGATCCGGACATGTGGGTGGCCATCGCCAACTTCTCGGATCGCCCCTTTCTGAGCCTGGTGGACGATTACGAGGCAGTACGCAAGGCGACGCTCACCCTCTACCGCGGCTTCGATTTCGAGATGCTCGGTCGCCGTGGCGTGGCCGACGGGAACAAGCTCTCCGTGCGGGCCATCCTCTATATCATCGCCGGCCACGAACGGCACCATGTGCAGGTGCTCGGCGAGCGGTATCTGGACGAGGAGTACCTGGAGGATTTCTTCTCGTGAGCGAACCGGTTCCCCTGCTGCCCCCGAGGAGCTTGGGTATCGTGATATTCCGTGCCGAATCGGAAACGGCCGCGCATGAGATCATGCAGAACGATCCCGCCGTCGCCGCCGGCGTCATGCTGGCCGAGCTGGTCCCGTATCGCGTAGCGTTGCGGGCAAGAACCTGGACTGGATTCCGGACAGACGAGGTAGCCCGGATCCACCATCAACAAAATAGAAATACCTCGTTGGTCCTGGAAAACCAGGGTGTTAAGCTACGTTTGCAACAACAAAAGCTTAACCAACGAGGTGAGATGTATCATGCCACAAGGAATACTCCCTTTCCAGTACGAAAACGAGCAAAGCGGCGTAGGCGTCACCGG
>JBDRBC010000418.1:0-2253 GCA_043823125.1 bacterium
GCCGCCGGCATTCCAGGCCTTGTTGCGGGTGAACAGACAGTTTGCCAGAACAGGATCCGAATCATCCGTGTTGAGCATCCCGCCGCCATCGCTGGCGCGGTTGCTGACGAATAGGCAGCCGGATATCCGGGGATGGGCGTAACGATAATTCGACATTCCGCCGCCCCCGCTGGTGGCACGATTGTTCGAGAATCGACAGTTCTCCAGGATGGGCGAGGAGTAGTTGTCGTTGTGCAGTCCGCCGCCCCGGTGATCGGCGGTGTTCTGCGTGAAGAAACAGTCCACGAGTGTCGGCGAGGAGGAGTAATTGTGCACGCCGCCGCCCTGCCTGACCGCGGTGTTGGCCGCGAAGGTGCAATCGGTCAGCGTCGAAGAGCAGCCATTGTAATTGCGCATCCCACCCCCGCCGATATTTACATCCGTGCTGGTGGAACTGTTGCCGGTGAAATCGCAGCCGGTCAGAACAGGAGACGAATTCGAGTAATTATCCATTCCTCCACCACGACCGGCCGTATTGTGAGTAAAAACACAGTTCGTGAGGGTCGGGGACGAGGTGTAGTTGTACATCCCACCCCCCTCGATACCGCCGTTGTTACGGTTGAAGACGCATGTTATCAGGGTGGGGGTGTTGTCTCGATTGCGCATTCCCCCTCCCCCGCGCGCACTGTTCTCCGCAAACGTGCAGCTGGTCAGGGCCGGCGAGGATTTTTCACTGCACATACCACCGCCCGGACCGTTGGTGGCGATATTACCGGTAAAAGTACATCCCAGCAAGACCGGCCCGGAATCGGTTTCATTGAGGTTGGTGTTGTACATGCCGCCGCCGGCTTGATCGGCGATGTTGCCGGTGAACTGGCAATCCGTCACCTGTGGAAACGACCTGTAATTGTACATGCCGGCGCCGTAGGTGGCCGTGTTGTCCTGGAACTCGCAGTCGATCACCGTTACCGAATGCGCAGCGACGTACAGCCCGCCGCCCCGTTCCGCATGGTTGGCCACGAACAGGCAGTTGGCCACGGTCGTCGGGGGTGACGCGAGATACATGCCGCCCCCCTCATCACCATCATCGTTGCCACGGGTCACCGTGAAACCGTCCAGCCGGGAGTCGCCGGCACTCTGGCTGTAGACGACATTGTGCGTGGTGTCCTCGCCGTCGAGAATGGTCGGGTTGTTATCGTGATCGCGCTGCGAACGATCCGTCTCCATGGCGCCTGTGCCACTGGCGTAGCCCTCGAAACCGCCGTACAGATGAACATCCGCTTTCATCGAAACCACCGGCACGGTTGGATCACCGCTGCTGCTGGTGTAGGTTCCGGCCGCCACCCAGATTTCGCCGCCGCCGGTGGCAAACGAGGCGTCCACCGCGGCCTGGATGGTGTGGTACGCCGTGGCCCAGGTCTGGCCGTCCTTCGCTCCCGGCGAGGTGGGATCCACCATCATGGTCCCGCCGGTGACCTGGGTATCGTCGTGGGTGATGGTGCCAGTGGCCTGGGCGTCACCGATGTCAGCGTTGGCGGCGTTGCTCAGGGTGACGACGACGGTCTCGTCGGGCTCTTCGAAAGCATCACAGTTGACCACCACCGCGATCTGCTGGGTCAGCGGACTGCTGTCGGTGAAGGTCAACCTGCCCGAGCCGGTGGCGTAGTCATTGTCGGCGGTGGTGGCGGTGGCGTCGGCAGTTTCCCAGTCCACGGACACCTCGGTCCCGGCGGCCGGCGCCGCGGAAATGGTCACCGTGAATTCCAGATTGCAGGTCCCGGAGTTTCCTTCGACGACCGAGGCATCGGCTATGGAGATGGATGGGGTGGTCGGTTCCCCCCCGCCCCCGGGATCCGAGGGGTTCGAGCAGCTGGCGAGCATCAGCCAGGCCATGGCGGCCAAGACGAGCAACAGTGGCTTGATTGAATTACTTTGACCTAAATTGAGCGATTCCAACGATTGAAAAACTCCACCTGCTAGGATAACCTATTTGTGATCAACCAAATAAGGCACCCTGAACCAGGTTGCCAACGGTAACCCAACAGGTGGAGAAATCATGGCCCACAATACCCGATATTCAGCCGCCGGTCACCCCAAAATTTCCGCCATCGAAGAGACCTCCGACAACTTGACCAGTCGCGCAGGACTGGCCCTGTTCGCCCGCTATCTCGACAAGATTGGCATCGCCTGGTTCATCGAACGCTGGCTGGGTCCGATCCGCAAGAACAGCAAGGGCTCGCCGGCTTATGAGTGCATGCGTCAGATCCTGCTGTT
>JBDRBC010000419.1:0-4370 GCA_043823125.1 bacterium
CCGGGTCGACGCCAACGTGCTGGCGAGCCACCTGAAGGGGAGCGCCGAGGCCATCTACGAGGTGCAGACCTCGCCGGCCCATTATTACCAGCGACCCGACAACGATCATGTGGATCTCGATCCGGATGCGACAACCTTGAACGGTTATGCCGCCTCGGTGCGAGTGCGACGCACGAGCAACAACAGTTCGTTGCGCTGCGAGATGAACAACGCCTGGCGCTCCGCCGGCTTCGAGATCAACGACCTCGGGTACATGCGGCGGGCCGACGAGTTCAACCACTCCTTCTGGGCCGGGTATCAATCCAAGAAACCGGTGGGGATGTTCCGGAGCTGCAGCCTGAACGTGAACGAGTGGCTGGACTGGGACGGCGACGGCGACTTCCTCGCCGCCCGGTTCAATATCAACTCCTGGAACCAGTTCCATAACAACTACAGCTTCTACGTCGGACTGAACCGCGTCCTGGCCAACACCTCCAACTACGCCCTGCGCGGCGGGCCGGCCTCCCGGTGGCCGGGAGACTGGAACGGCAGCTTCTCCGTCAACTCCGACCACCGCAGGAAGCTGCAGGTCAGCGGCGGGAGCTGGCAGATGCGAGGTGACGAGGACTATGCCAACCGGAGCAACTACTGGTTCAGCATGTCCTACCGGCCCACCAACGCCATCCGGGTCTCCTTCAATCCATCCCTGAACTACAACGACAGCGAGATGCAGTACATCGGCACCGACGCCTTCGGCGACGAGGACCGGTACCTGTTCGGCCGCATCGACCAGAAAACCGTGTCGTTCACCTTCCGGCTGGACTACTGCCTCACCCCGAATCTGACGGTGCAGTACTACGGCTCGCCGTTCGTCTCCGCCGGCGAGTACTCCGAGTTCAAGCGGATCACCGACCCGCAGGCGGATTCGTATGGCGACCGATTCCTAACCTACAATGGAGACGAGATCGCCTATGACGCTGGCGCCGAGGAATACGGGATCGACGAGGATCGGGACGGCACGAACGACTATTCCATCAGTCTGCCCGACTTCAACTACCGCGCCTTCAACTCCAACCTGGTGGTCCGCTGGGAGTATCAGCCCGGATCCCTGCTGTACCTGGTCTGGTCCCAATCGCGGACCGGCTCCCTGTCCACAGGCGACTTCGACCTGCAACGCGACCTCGACAGTCTGTTCGAGGTCCATCCGCACAATGTCTTCCTGATCAAGTTGAACAAATGGTTCTCCCTGTAGTACCCTGATCGCTCGATACCTTCACGGCCGGTGCGCGGTCTTTCGCCGCCACCGGCCACGGCGGTCTGGGCGACCGCTTCCTTGTTCTAGAACCGATCGACGGACGCCAGCCACATGGGCAAGATCTTTCCCATCGCCTTCAGCATCGCGGTTTTCGCTTTTCCCGCCTTGATCAGCTTGATCTTGCTGCGCTGGGGATTGCCTGGTTGGCACGGCAACCGGCTGGCACGGCGGTTGATCCTGGGACTGTCGGCACTGGGTGGCGGTCTGGGTCTGTACTGGCTCGGGAGCTACAGTTTCTGGCCCGCCATCATTCCGCGCCTCCAGACCGTGGTGTTCGCCATCCTGCTGATCCTGCTGGCCATCACGGGATCGCTGCTGTTGATCGCCGGGCTGCGTTCGCTCGGCGTTTCGTTCGGCCGACGATCCGGATGTCGGCAGACCGAGGTGGATACGACTCGACGCCGGATGCTGCAATCGGCAGTGGGAATCATCCCCGCCGTGGCGGCCGGTCTCAGTCTGACCGGCGTGATCTCGGCCAGCGGCCCTGCGCGGGTCTTTCGCCTGCCGCTGGTATTCCGGAATCTGCCCCGCTCGCTGGACGGCTTCCGGATCCTGCAGCTGTCGGATCTGCACCTGGCCGGTTTCGTCACCCTGGCGGATCTGGACGACATTTTGGAACGGGCCCGTCCGTTCACCCCGGACCTCACCGTCATCACCGGCGATTTCGCCGACGACCTGCGGCTCCTGCCGGAAGCGTTGACAACGATCGCCGACTTCGCCGGCGACGGCCGCGCCTTCGCCATCCTGGGCAATCACGAGCACGGCAAAGGGCTGGACACGGTGCTCGCCGCGTACCGGGAATCGCCGGTGGAGTTGCTGGTGAATCGCGGTCTGGTGGTCAGGCTGGGAGCGGCCGAGTTCGCCCTCGGCGGTATCGACGACCTGAAGGGCAAGGTGGACGATATCCCCCACTACGATTATTACGACCACTGCCTGGAGTCCGCCTTCCACCACGTTCGCCCCGAATTATTCCGGATCCTGCTGAGTCATCGGCCCAACATCTTCAAAGCGGCGACCCGGCACGGCATCGACCTGACCCTGGCCGGACATACCCACGGCGGCCAGGTGGCGGTGGCGGGGCGCTCCATCCTCTCCTTGCTTGGTGTGACCCGGCACCCGTGGGGGCATTACCGGAGTGGCAAGAGCCAGCTGTACACCACGGCGGGGACGGGGCACTGGGTGCCGTTCCGGCTGGGGTGCGGGACCGAGGCGCCGGTCATCGAGTTGCGGCGGGGGGAGGAAGACTCAGGGAATATCACTGATCGAGGGGACTATCCGATCCTCTTGGGATAGCCCCCAAAAACACTCTCACAGGTTAAATCCCAACATGTCTCGGTCTGTACAGCGCTGCCTCATCCGACTCAATTCTGCAGGATGTACCATCCTTGCCCTTGATTATTTGAGCAAGGTCATCTTCCGGGTTTCTACCATCCCCTCTCCCGCCAGACGACAGAAGTAGACCCCCGAAGACGCCGGTTCTCCACTCTCCAGACGGCCATCCCACACGATCGTATGGTCACCCGCCGGCAATATACCCTGATGGAGGTCGCGTATACACCGTCCACGGGAATCATGGATCTTCAGAACGATCCGGGAATCCTTGGCGAGCGCAAACCGGATTGTCGTTCGCGGATTGAAGGGATTCGGCCAGATCCGCTGGATCACGAGCGCCGCTGAGACCATCTCAGCAGGCAGAACTGGGGCCACACCACCTACTGTGCAGTATTCCGATACCGGGCCGACATTGCCGTGGGTGTCCCAGGCACGAATCCGGAACATGTATCCCGGGGCGATTGCGGGTAATTGCACTGTGGTCGTAGTGGTCGATATCGAAGACAAGGCCGGGTCCTCTGACCAGTCCCATTGATAGTCGGCCTCGTCGACGAAGTAAGCCGTATCGAACAGGATCTCGTAGTAGCCGAAGTTCTCCTCGATACACGGCCAGCTCGACCAGTCCAGTGTCACAGAAACATCGGGAATCCAGCCCGTCACCTCCAGGGCGAGCGGCCCCTGGGGTGGTGTGTTGTCCACCGTCGGTTCTACCGCAATTATCAAGCCCTCGATGAAAGAAAGCGAGTCCGGCACTACCAGGCTGTGGGTTGACTGCATATCGAGGGGCGGCAGGAAGGTGCCGTCGATGTCATCCCGGATATGGAAGTCACCGGCCGGCAAGTTGTCCGACCAGGTCACGGTCACCGGATACCCGCCGTCGCCCGCCTGCCACTGCAGATGGTACTCGATGAGTCCCGCACCGCTTTCGCGGATGTCACGCTCGGAGTGGGTCAGCCCGTCGACGAGTAACATCCGGGCGTTGAACACATCGCTCGGCGGCCAGGGTGGTAACGCCACCTCGCCCAGAGCAGGATCGATACCGTCGGTTCCGTCGGGATGGATCCCGATGGACGCCTGCTCCTGCTCCGAAACGGCGTTGGTCAGGATCAGCGAGGTGCTCCAGGTCGGCAGACCGCCAGCCACGACCGAAACCAGGAAATCCTGCTCGTCCTCCAGCCCACCTGGATCGATGACCCGCAGATTGAAGAGCTGCGCACCGGTCCAGCCGGGCGGTGCCTCGATGGACAGCACCCGGCCCGTCGAGATGGAGAGCCAGGGTGGTCCATCTCCCGTGATTATCCACTCCAGATCCACATCGGGCGTGTCGGGGTCAATGACGTAATCGTCGAGCTGCAGGTCCGGGAACTGCTGTCCCGCGAACACGACGAGATCGGGAACGACCGGCGTGATCACCGGCGGTGCAGGTGGCACTTCACCGGGAATAACCACGATGTCGAGCCGCTTGATGTAGGACTGAGCTGACGGGATCGCCAGGCTGTCGGTGGTGGTCATGTCAAACGGCGGGATCAGGGATCCCGTGTACCCGTCGCTCATGGTGAAGGTCGCCGGCGGCAGCGTCGCGCTATCCCATCTGATCACCACGGGATAGCCACCTCCGCCGGGTTGCCACTGAATCCGGTGGGTCCTTTCGGTCTCGCTGTCATCGCGGATATCACGGTGCAGTCCCTCGACACCATCGACCAGAAACCGCGCGTCGAACACCGATGTCGGCGGCCAGGGCGGC
>JBDRBC010000420.1:0-5753 GCA_043823125.1 bacterium
GGCCTGGAGTACGACACGCTGGAACGGGAGTGCGACTGCTTCGGGGTCATGTGCGAGGGGCTGTCGTACGACCCCAGCTACGAATTATCGCTCTGGCATCTCCGCGGCAGCTACAACTTCGTCTTGCCGAACGATCAGATCATCGAATGGGTCGCGATGGCAGCCAAGGTGGAGGCCGACTACGACGAGAGCTGGTACGACCTCGGGGTGAACTGGTACCTGGACCAGCACCGCTGGAAGGTGAATCTGCACTATATCCAGCAAGAGCGGGGCGGGAATTCGTACTTCTGGCCGGACAGATCCGAGAAGGGTGATCTGGTGGGGCTGGGAATGCAGATGGTGTTCTGAGACCTGGCGAACAGTTTCCTGGCACCCGCCCTTCACCAGCGAATTCTATCTGCTGCATGCCCGTTCTCAAGTCAACACTACAATCAGACGAATAACAGTATGCAATTGACGTCCTCCCGCCGACGCCCGACCTGGGGCGTGATGATCGTGGAGGTCGTTATCTACTACTTGTTTTCCGAGAGGCCAGAGTGATGCCCCAGCAATTATCCGTACGCCTGAAATTCTCCACCGAGTCCATGCCAGTCTCCAGACCTGGAGTTCTTCTCGATACCGGGCCATGGCGCCGTGTTCGCCCCCTCGCCTGGGTTCTGGTTCTGGCGCTGGTGTATCTCGTGTGGCCGACCTCACTCTACTCGCAGGGGCAAAATCCGAGATTTCTGCACTTCCGGATCGAGGACGGGCTTTCCCAGACCACGGTCAGGTGCATCCTCCAGGACTCGAGAGGGTTCATGTGGTTTGGCACCCAGGACGGGCTGAACCGGTTCGATGGGCACCAGGTCACTGTCTTTGCTCCCGCTCCGGACGTACCCACCAGCCTCAGCAACAACGACATCCACTCCCTCATGGAAGATGGCGCGGGGAATATCTGGATCGGGACCGCGGCTGGTCTGGATGTCTTCGATCGAAGCAGTGAGTGTTTCAGCAGCTACCAATACGATCCCGATGACCCGAACTCCCTGAGCGGCCACCCGGTCACCGCGATTCTCGAAGATCATGAAGGGACTCTCTGGATCGGCACGGCGGGATTCGGTCTGAATTCGTTCAATCGGGCAGATGGCACGTTCGTCAGGCACCGGCATGATCCCGCCGACTCCCGCAGCCTGAGAAACGATAACGTCAACGTCATTTTCGAAGATCGATCCCAGCGACTCTGGATTGGCACAGGCGACGGCTTGAATGAACTCGATCGCCACGCCGGTCGCTTCGTTCATTTCCATCACGATCCCGACCAATTCGAGAAGAGCGGTGACCATACGATTACCGACATCGTTCAGGATGAATCCGGCTCCTTGTGGATCGGCACCGCCGGAGGCCTGCATGTTTTCGCCGGAGAATCATCCCGGTTCGCCGACTACGATAACGGCCCCGATGTTCCGGAAGGCATCATCCATGGCAACGTGACCTCCATGCTCGAAGATCGCTTCGGTGTCCTGTGGATCGGTATCGACAACGACGGGCTCTATACACTGGATAAACCGCGTGAACGATTCCGACGATTCGCCCACGAACCGTTCAATACGGCGAGTCTCGCGGACAACCGGGTCATCTCGCTGTACGAGGACCGGGCGGGCGTTCTCTGGGCGGGAACTTACAGTCGCGGCGTGGACAGGTACGATCGTTACAACGCCAAGTTCACCCCCCGTCACAGCCGCCCGGATCTGGCCGGCGACATCAGTGACTATGTCAGGGGATTCCTGGTCGATCACGAGGGTATGCTATGGATCGCCACCGACGGTTCCGGTGTGATCCGTCACGACCGTCGCACCGGCACGGTCACCCATTTTCAACACGAACCGAACAATCCCCGCAGTCTGAGTAACAACAGAGCATTCAGCCTCTATGAGGATCGGGCCGGTACCTTGTGGGTCGGAGCCAGTGGTGGCACCTTGAATGCGTTCAACCGGGCGGATGACACCTTTGCCCGGCACGTGGTCGATATTGCACCCGAGACCAGCCTGAGTCCGAACAACACCAGAGCGATGATCGAGGATCGGTCCGGCACTTTCTGGGTTGGAGTCGACGGCAGTGGTCTCTTCAGCTTCGATCCCTTGACCGGAACCTCCACCCAGTACCCGCTCGGAAACGACGATACCGAAGATCACGGTATCAACAGAGTGAATTCATTGGTGGAAGACCAATCGGGCAATCTGTGGATCGGCACTTTCGGTTCCGGAGTTCACAAGCTCAACCGTGAGACGGGCACCGTGGTGGGGTACGGACACATCCAGGGCGACCTCAACAGTCTGAGCAACAACCAGGTGATGACCATCTTCGAAGATCATGCCGGAATGATCTGGATCGGGTCCAACGGCGGTGGACTCGACAAACTCGACCCCGTCACCGAGATATTTGTCCATTATCGCGAGGACCGCGGACTACCCAACAACGCCATCTACGCCATCGTCGCCGACGAAATGGGCCATTTCTGGTTGAGCCACAACAAGGGACTGTCCCGATTCGACCCCCTGAACGAGACCTTTCGCAACTACGATGTGGGCGACGGGTTGCAGAGCAATGAATTCAACGGCGGTGCGTATTACCGGAGCCCGGAAGGCGAGATGTTCTTCGGCGGTATCAACGGCTACAACTCGTTTCACCCCGCGGACATTCTCGACAACCTGGAAATACCGCCGGTTGTCATCACCGATCTACAGCTGTTCAACCACTCGGTTCCCATAAGCGATCCGTCCGACGGGGATGCCATCCTGACCAAGTCGATCACCGAGACCCGAGAACTGACCCTGCATCACGAGGACCGGGTCGTCTCCTTCGAATACGCTGCGCTGCTTTTCGGTTCAGCGGAGAAAAACGAATACGCCTACATGCTGGAAGGGCTCGAAGACCAGTGGAGCTATGTCGGAACCCGCCGGTTCGCCACCTACACGCACATCCCGCCCGGGCACTACACCTTCCGGGTGAAGGCCTCCAACGGCGACGGGGTCTGGAATGAAGAGGGCGTGGCGCTGGGCATACGAATCGTCCCGCCTTTCTGGAAAACCGCCTGGTTCCTGATCCTGGCCGTGCTCTCGGCTCTGGTGGCCGTCTGGGGCATACACCAATATCGCACCCGGCTGATCCGTTTCCGCGCGAAAGACCTGGAACAGAAGGTTCGTGAGCGGACCATGGAACTCGAGTGCGAAATCGCCGAGCGGAAAGAGATCGAGAAACAACTGGCCAGTGCCCACCGAACAGCCGTCCAGGCGACCAAATCGAAATCGGAGTTCCTCGCCACCATGAGTCACGAGATTCGCACTCCCATGAATGGCGTGCTGGGAATGGCGCAGTTCCTGCTCAACAGCAACGACTTGAGTGCGGTGCACCGAGAACTCGCCACGACCATCTATTCCTCCGGTGAAGCGTTGCTCACCATCATCAACGACATCCTGGATTTTTCGAAGATCGAGGCCGGAAAGCTGGATATCGAACCGATTCCATTCGACCTGCAAGCGGTGAGTTCCGAGGTGGTTGATCTGCTGGCGCCGAAGGCCCGGGAAAAAGATCTCGAGCTGGTGCTGCGGTACGCTCCCGGGACTCCTCGCCAGCTCATCGGCGACGCGGGACGCTTGCGTCAGATCATCCTGAATCTGGCCGGGAACGCGATCAAATTCACCAGTACCGGGTACGTATTGATCGATATCGAAGGCCGGGATGTCAATGATTCGGACAGTCTGATCAAGGTCTCGGTGCAAGACACCGGAATCGGGATGAACGAAGAGGCCCTGGCGAAGTTATTCCAACCGTTCAGCCAGGCCGACAGCTCCACGACCCGGAAATACGGTGGGACCGGGCTGGGCCTGGCCATCAGTCGGCAACTCGTTGAATTGATGGCTGGCGAAATCCAGGTGGCAAGCAGTCCCGGCGAGGGCTCGACATTCTGGTTCTTTTTACGACTCCCCCGAGCGCCACATGACGATACGGTATCAATTCCCGCCGTGAACACCTCCGGCATTCGAGTGCTGGTCGTGGACGATTTGGCTATCAGACAACGTGTATTGAACGAGCAATTGACGCACCTCGGCATGATACCTTGGGCGGTAACATCAGGTGCTGATGCTTTGCGGGAATTGAGGAAAGCTGCTGTTGCCGGAAATCCCATCCCGATCGCAGTAATCGAATGCTCGCTGCCCGACATGAATGGCAAGGAGCTGGGACAGGCAATCAAGGCGGACGATTCGTTACCTGACACCGTGACGATACTGATGACGCCGACTGATCACCTGCAGAACGAAGCTCTCCTGCAGGATGCCGGTTTTTCGGGTTATCTAGCGAAGCCGATACGTCCGGACACATTCCAGATGTTACTGACGGAGGCCTGCGTGATCCGGCAGCAGACGCAATCAGCGATGAATTCCTTCCTGACTCCCCATACCGTCGCCGAGGCGAGGGCCAAGAAAGAAAGCCGCAGCACCGCTCTCTCGCAACCAGCGGCGCCAGGCTGGCAAGTGCTGGTTGCAGAGGACAATATCGTGAATCAGCTGGTGGCGAGACGTGTCCTCGAAAACGAGGGTTGTGTGGTGGACATGGCAGCGAATGGCCAAGAAGCCGTGGACATGTGGTCGAAGCAGCAATATGACGCCGTATTCATGGACTGTCAGATGCCGGAAATGGATGGATATGCAGCCACGATCGAGATTCGAAACCGCGAGGGTCATGACCGACACACGCTGGTGATCGCCATGACGGCAAATGCCATGGAGGGGGACCGTGAACGTTGTCTCGCGGCAGGGATGGACGATTATCTGGCAAAGCCGATACGAATAGATGAATGTCGCGAAACCGTCAAGAACTGGTACATTCGACAACAAGAGGACATTCCGGTTTCCTAGCTGGCCTCATGGTCGAATTGCCCATCTATACCTAACTTGAAAGCAGCCCCGGCACCCCGCAGGGCAAATGACAGGCCCGACCTGGCCCGGATCATCCACGAACGGCCGGCTCGACATCGTTGCTCTCCGGCCCTTCCTGCGTGATGCGGACGTGGGCCTGGATTGCGGGAGCTCCTCACGCCCCGGGAAACGAGAGGAGAGCTTGTCATGACGACTAATGCCACCATCGAGAAGCTGATCCAGAGACAGATCCACCAGTGGCATCGCTACCGGCAATTCCTGCAAGACCACCAGGCGGCCGGACCTGCGGCGCGACGCCCGATCATCACCATCTCCCGCGAGCGCGGCTGCGGCGGGCGCGAACTGGCCGAGAGCCTGGCCGGCTGTCTCGGCCTGGAGGTGCACGGCGTCTCGTTGATCGACCACATCGCCCGCAACGAGGAGCTGGAGCGCGAGATCGTGGCCGCGCTGGACGAGCAGGCCCGCTCGCAGGTGGAGCTGTGGGTCAAGGGGGTGCTCGGCCGGCGAATCTACCTGCGGGACAACTACCACGTCTCGCTGGTCAAGGCGGTCCGCACTCTGGCCGCGCACGGCGGCGTGGTCTTCGTGGGCCGGGGCGCGAACCTGATCCTGGAGGATCGGTGCGACCTGCGCGTGCTGCTCGTGGCCTCCACCAAGACGCGGATCCGGAACCTGCAGCGGACCGAGGACATCGACGAGAAGACCGCCCGGGGGCGGACGCTCCAGGCGAACCTCGACCGGCAGGAGTTCATCATGACCATGTTCCACGTCGAGGCCAACGATCCGCGGAATTATGATCTGGTGGTCAACGTGGACGAGTTGCCGGTGGCGGGGGCT
>JBDRBC010000421.1:0-3794 GCA_043823125.1 bacterium
CTCGGGTGCGAGGGGCTCGAATCCACCACCGGCTGGCTGGCCCAGCCCGTCGGCAAGCAGCACTTCCTCCTGGGGCTTCCAGGCGCCGAAGCCCTCGAACTGCAGTGCCGCATCCCCAGCGGTTCTTATCTCGTTTCCCTCGGCATGATGGGTGGCTGCGCCGTGACCACGGCGGGCAGTAACGATCCCGTCAACCTGACCGGCGTTCCGTGTGATATCTGCCGCTACCTGAAGTGCGGCGAGGTTGAGCTGGGGTGGCTCGACGTGGTGGACGACACGTTCGAGATCGTCGTCAGGCCAGCGCCCGGGCAGGACTGTTTCCTGCTGCGGCACGTGGGTTTTAGTTCCTCCGAATCAGTGGAAACGGATCTCGAACTGGACAACGACCGGATCGACCGCCTTCGCGCCCTCGGTTATGTGGACTGAGTTGTCACGGGGATCGACTCGGCTCAGCGGTAGCTGCTCTTGAACCCGCCCCAGCTCCGGAAAGCGACGGGGACCGGTCCGTTCCAGCTTATCAACTCGAACGTCTCTTCCTGATAATCCATCTGGATGAGTCCCACTCCGTCGCTGTACCACTCGAGCATGGCCTTACGAGGCGCGGTGTCGCCCATCCGGACGCCCAGCAAGTCGTAGTAGGCGCCGTCCGGGCCCCGGGTCTGCGGGACCTCGGTGTAGGTGACGCTGTACGCGTAGAAGGAACCAGCCGTGACGGTGAGGGTAGTCTCCGTCTCCACATTGAGCCAGGTCTCCAGAATATCGCCTGGATCGCTGCCGTCGAGGCTGTGGTACGTCTGGTACACGGTGGACCACGAGTTGCCGGCCGCCAGTGGCGCCTGGAGCCAGAGGATGGGCGGATCGTAGGAGATGGTGTAGTCGGCTGTGAAGTTGTGCGCGCCGTGCAGGAAGGCGTTGCCGTCCTTGTCGGCGGTCCAGTAGTTGTGGACCACCTGTGGTGCGGGGACGGAGATGTTCTGCAAGAGGATGGTGGTGGTCTGGCCGAGGACCAATTGCTCGCCCGCGACCTCGATGGTCCAGGTGGCGCCGCTGGGCGCCTCGTAGTACCAGGTCAATTCGTGGTCCAGGGGCCGGTAGTTGTACAGCTGCCCGAGCGCCGCGCCATTCACACAACACAGGAGAATCGCGAAAATAAAAGCACCCGGGAAACGGAGAATACGCATGCAGAACCCCTTGTTGGACATCTGCAAGTCCCTGGCCGAGAAGCGGGGAAAGACCAGGCCCCCGCAGATCAGCAACCAATAATACCATATTATGGCATAAAGATAAAGATGGTGGGTGAGCTATTGTCAGGTGTTATGTACCACACCGATCGGACCGGCTACCACTATTTCGACGCCGAACACCAGCGGTGGCAGGGCGATGTCGAGCGGTTGTTGCCTCGGCAGACCGTCTATTTCGTCGATCATGCCCGGAACGAGTGAAACAAGGCCAGCGCCCGCAGGATCAGAACCGGAACTCCCCGTCCTCGATGATCAGCCGACTGGACCCGTCCGCGTAGGTCACCTGGAAGGTGGGATAGCGGAACAGGAAGTCGTGGTGGGTGGCCGACCGGTTCTGCCCGCCGAATTCCTCGTTGTTCCCGAAGGCGATGTGGCCGGTGTGGAGCGCCTTCTCGTCCTCGAGCATGTTGCCGATGAGTTTCGCCCCCGGATTCACGCCGATCCCGAGTTCCCCGATGATCTTCGCTTCCGGATCCACGCCAGTGAAGCCTTCCACGTCCTTGATGACGGTGGGATTCTCGCAGTCCAACCCGACGATGGCGCCGTTCTCCACCGAGATATGTAGCGGGTGGTCCGAGAACCCGCGGCTGCTGATGGTGCCGTCCACCACGAGTACGCCGTTGGCGCCGTTTTCCACCGGCGCACAGTAGATCTCGCCGCACGGCAGGTTACAGCCGTACTCGTCGGTGGCGCCCACATCGGAGAGGAAGGCGCGATCGGTCAACTCGAGCAGCAGGTCCGTGCCGGCCGGGGTGGTGATGCGGGTGGTGCTGGCGCCGGCGAAGGCGCCAATGAGTTGACGCGCCGTCTCCCGCATGGCCTTGTAGTCGATGTTCATGGGACCGCCGGTCATCATCTCCGCCGTGATGCCGGGGCAGTGGCCGCAGCGGATCCGCTTGGTCTTTTCGATGGCCTTGAGCCACTTGATACGGAATGGCGTCTCGTCGGCCCGGGGTAACAAGGTGTTGATGACCAGCGCTGTGTGATCGAGCCGGGCGAGCAGCTCGGCGGGTGGGTCCTGCATGGGCCGTTCCGCCTCGGGGATGACCCAGGTGTCGGTGGGACAGCCGTGGCTGGCGGCGGCCTCGCGGAACGCCTCGCCGATGGGTGCCGTGGCCTCGTCGGTCACCACGAGGACCGCGTGCTCCGGCTCGAGATACAGAACGTAGGTCATGGCGCCGAGCGCCGCGCTGATCATGGCTTGCTTGTCTTGCATGGCTGGGTCTCCTTGCGGCTCCGATTACCTCATCGCCGAGAGATATACATCATCGCGCCGTGATTCGCCACC
The DNA here is from genome assembly GCA_043823125.1 of bacterium. GTDB lineage: Bacteria > Krumholzibacteriota > Krumholzibacteriia > LZORAL124-64-63 > LZORAL124-64-63 > JBDRBC01. Next base: position 2,530 of record JBDRBC010000421.1, read on the forward strand.
ATTCCCCGGTGGGCAGTGGCGAGAGCGCGTCAAAAAGGTGGCGGAACCGACGGACGGTTACTGTATACTCGTGCCCGCGACCCAACCCCCATCCACCCCAACCCCCGCCGCCGGCACACGAGGCGGCCACCCCCGAGGGAGTGCCCATGCTTGGAGCCATCGCCGGTGACATGATCGGTTCGGCGTACGAAAACCGGCCGATCAAGACCACCGAGTTTCCCCTGTTCAGCGACAATTCGCGCTTCACCGACGATTCGGTGCTGACCACCGCTGTCGCCTTCGCCATCATGACCGACCGCGATTATGGTGCGGCGTTACGGATCTTCGGCCGGCTCTATCCGCTGGCCGGATACGGCGGCAACTTCGCCAACTGGCTCGTGACCGACGACCCGGCGCCGTACAACAGCTGGGGCAACGGGTCCGCCATGCGGGTCAGCCCGGTGGGCCACGCCTTCGCCGGACCCGAGGAGGTGCTGGCCGAGGCCGAGCGGAGCGCCGTGATGACCCACGACCATCCCGAGGGGATCAAGGGCGCCCAGGCCATCGCGCTGGCGGTGCACCTGGCGCGCAACGGCGCCGGCAAGGCGGGCATCAAGTCCGCACTCACCGAGCGCTTCGGATACGATCTCGACCGCTCCCTGGACGACATCCGCCCCCGGTACCTGCCCGACATGTCCTGCCAGGGCTCGGTGCCGGAGGCAATCATCGCCTTTCTGGAAGGAGACGATTTCGAGGAGACTGTAAGGCTGGCCGTCTCCCTGGGCGGCGACAGCGACACCCAGGCCTGTATCGCCGGCAGCATCGCCCACGCCCATTTCGGCGAGATACCCAGGGTCATCGTCAAGGAAGTCCGCTCCCGATTGCCGAAGGATCTGTTGCAAATCATCGACGAGTTCTGCGAGAAGTTCCCCGTCTGAAGCTGGAGAGGTCCTGTGTCCACCCCCGGCCTGTCGGGTGATGGGGCCGGGGGTGGTGAATCTGTCCGGGTCGAGTGGGCTCAGCGCCCCTCGCGCAGGCGGATGGTGCCGTTACCGGAGGTGAGCCGGATACGGCCGTCGCCGTTGCCGATCTTGCCCGAGGCGTGCTCGTCGTCATCGTAATCGATGCTGACCCCTTCCAGATCGAGTCGGATGTCGCCGTCGTCCACGTCGATGGTGAAGGAAGCCGAAGTGCCGTCCTCGACAATCACTGTGATATCGCCGTCCTCCGATTCGGCGTGAAGGTCCAGGTCCGCGGTCTGGCGCAGTTCGATTTCGATGTCGCCA
>JBDRBC010000422.1:0-3426 GCA_043823125.1 bacterium
ACGGCCAGTAGGCGCTGAAATAGCGCTCCATCAGCGGCTGCGGAAACACGTCGTGACCCGCCGGTACGGGTGTGTGCGTCGTGAAGATCGAGGTCCGCCGGATCCGTTCGCGAGCCTCGTCGACGGCCGTCCCGGCCGCGACCAGTTCGCGAATCCGCTCCAGCAAGGCGAAGGCGGCGTGGCCTTCGTTCAGGTGCAGCAGGTAGTGCGTTATCCCGAGCCTGCGCAGGGCCTCGGCGCCACCGAGCCCCAACACGATTTCCTGGCGCAGGCGCTGTTCGAGGTCACCGATGTACAGCCGCGCGCAGATCCCGCGGCTATCCGCATCGTTTTCCGGGATATCGGAATCCAGCAGGTAGAGCGGTATCTGGCCGACTTTCACCTTCCAGATCGCCACGTGGACCGGCGGTTCCATCAATGGGACGCGGACCACGAGCTGGTTGCCGTCGTCTCCCAGAACCCGCGTGATGGCGGCGGCTTCGCGGTCGAGCGGTTCATTCTGGTTCTCCTGCCAGCCATCGTCGCGCAGGCGCTGGCGCAGATAGCCTTCCGGATACATGAAGCCGACCGCCACCAGCGGGATGCAGAGATCGCTGCACTCCTTCAGGTAATCGCCGGCCAGGAAGCCCAGTCCGCCGGCGTAGAACGGCAGCGAGCGGTGCAGGCCGTATTCCGCCGAGAAGTAGGCCACGGCGAAGTTCCGATCCTCGGGCACGAAACCCAGGTAGCTGCACTGCTGACCATCCACGTGCCCCAGGAACTCGCTCATGACCTCGTCAAAACGGCGCAGATACTCGGTGTCGGTGGCGGCGGCGGCGAGCACGTCGCCGGGCAGATTGCGCAGCATCCGATCGGGATTGTGTCCGCTCTGCTTCCAGGCCTGGCGGTCCAGCAGCTTGAAAAGCATGCGGGCGCGCGGATGCCAGCTCCACCACAGATTCTCGGCCAGGTCCTCAAGGCCGGCGAGACGGGCGGGGAGTCCGGGGAACAAGGGTCGAGAGGAGTTCATCGGTGTCTCCAGGTTGGGGGTATCCCGCCGGGGATCCTGCCGCCGTGCTTGATGGGCGTCGACAGCCTTATCAAGGTAGTCTACGTCACTTTCCGGGCGGGAGCCACCGGCAAAGTCCCCCTGGTACGCCCTCACGAGCCTTGCTACCTTGTCATCGATTGCATCCTTTGCCTCGGCCAGGTACGCAGGGAAGATTCGGGGTTCCCGTCCCGCCAGCCAGCCAGGATGGCGATTCGCATCCTCTGGATCACCCTGGACGAGCTGGACCGGATGTGGATACCCGTACACCGCTCCTGGCGATTGAACGAGCGACATTATGGTGCCCTGCAGGGCCTCGACAAGGAGGTCACGGCTCGGAAATACGGCACGGACCAGGTTCGGGCCTGGCGGCGCAGCTACACCACCCGTCCGCCCGCGCTCGAGATCGACGACCCGCGTTACCGGGAAATGCTGGCTCGCTACCGGGGGCCCTGGGCATCGGCGAGCCACCGAGAGCGGAATCGCTGCAGGACACCCTCTAGCAAGTGATTCCCTACTGGCACGAGGTCATCGCGCCCGCCTTGCGCGAGGGCCGGCGCCCGATCATCACCGCCCACGGCAACAGCTTGCGGGCCCTGGTCAAGCACCTCGACAACATATCCGACGACGATATCCTGCAGCTGGAGATCCCGACCGGCGTTCCCCTGGTATACGAGCTGGACTCCGATCTCAAGGCCGTGAGACATTGCTTCCTGAATCCTCCGGCAGCCTGAGCGAAAGGTCGTGCGAGATGACATTGACCGACTCGATCCGCGAAGTTTTCCCGACCGCGAGCGAGATCCCGTCCGCCATACGGAGCAGCATTCCCGTCATCCTGGATCGATACCTGATCGGCGGCGAGCTGCGGTCCTGGGACGGGCCGCGCCAGAAGGTCTACTCGCCGATCCAGGTGCGCGGCGAGGATGGTTCCGTTCCACAATTCATCGGCGAGTATCCCCTGCTCACCGAGCAGGCCGCCGTGGAGATCCTGGACGCGGCCAGGGCCGCTTACGACAACGGGCGCGGCCAGTGGCCCACCCTGTCGGTGGCCGAGCGTATCGAGCACATGCAAGAGTTCGTTTTCCGGATGATCGCGGCGAAGGACCGTATCGTTTCTCTTTTGATGTGGGAGGTCTGCAAGTCTCTGGACGATTCCACCCGGGAGTTCGATCGCACCGTCAAGTACATCCACGACACCATCGACGCCCTGAAGGACCTGGACCGCGTTTCCTCGCGCTTCGTCATCGAGGACGGTATCATCGGCCAGATCCGCCGCGGTCCACTGGGCGTCGTGCTGTGCATGGGGCCCTTCAACTACCCGCTGAACGAGACCTTCACGACGCTCATCCCCGCCTTGATCATGGGCAATGCGGTCATTCTCAAGCCGCCCAAGCACGGCGTCCTGCTCTATACTCCCTTGCTGGAGGCTTTCCGGGATGTCTTCCCCGCGGGAGTCGTCAACGTCGTCACCGGCGAGGGCCGCCAGGTGATTCCGCCGCTGATGTCCTCCGGCAGGATCGACGTGCTGGCACTGATCGGAACGAGCAAGACCGCCGACGCCCTCAAGCAGGCGCACCCCAAACCGCACCGGTTGCGTTCGGTGCTGGGCCTGGAGGCCAAGAATCCGGCGATCATCCTGCCTGATGCCGATCTGGAAAACTCTTCTTCCGACATCTCCGCCATCCGGGTGGGGCCGATGACTTCATGGACGCCCGGGGTGGAGAATCCAACTTCGGGGGATCCTACCGGACCTACGGCAGCAGGCTCGGCTTCGGCAACTCGCTCGGGTCGGGTCTTTCCCCCCAGGATGAGGATCTCGCCGGTCTGTACAACACGAGCCCGCTGTCCAACCAGAACGGGGCGCTGGCATACAATCCCGTGGCGTCCCACACCGTGCAGCGCAAGCCTCGCAACTGCACCCAGTGCCACATTCCCGTGGGCCATGCGGCCGAACCCGATACGGATCCGTATGCCCGCCAGGCGATGGTGACCTGGGGCGTCTACCCCGGCGGCGCAAGCACCGAGACGTCCGCCTACCTCGCCTCGGTTCCCGAGACCATCCAGCGGGATTCCGGCTCCCGGTTCGGAACGAGCGTGGGGTTCCTCGTCCCCGATCCGGAGGGTCGGGACGAGTACGGTGGCCCCACCGGCACCTTCACACCCGGCCAGGGTCTGTTCGCCACCGCCACCGCGGGCGACACCGCGGCCCATCGCCTCGACTGGGTGGTGATGGAGGACAGCGGATTCCCGCTTGCCACCAGCTCCCGTCCCCAGATCAGCCCACCCGGTCCCCTGATGCGCTCTGCATCGGACGGTGGGGCCGGTCCGCTGAGCGCGGAGGTCATCAGCAAGCTACGGGACGACGTCCGCGTCTACGACATCGCCGAGTTCAGCCGTGC
>JBDRBC010000423.1:0-20733 GCA_043823125.1 bacterium
ACCGCTTGTTGCGGGACTCGAATCCGCTTACGGGCAAGTGTGGCTGTAGTGTGTCGAGAACACTACAACATCGGACAGGTTGACCGCACCGTCACAGTAGAAATCGGCGCAATAGTCGTAGGCACTGTAATAGGCCATTGCGAACAACACCACGTCCGTCAGATTCACCAGCAGGTTGCAGTCCATGTCCGGGCTGTTGACCCAGATGTCCAGCCCGGGCTGGGTGAGCTGCCCGTACGGGTTGATGTAGACGTTCATCGAGCTGTCGTCAGAGCAGCCGCCGGCGCAGAGTGTGCCGGAGAATGTGGTCTGACCAGCGACATCCGTCGGACCATCAGCGATGGAGCCGTTAGGGCAGAGGCACATCCCGTTGGCAACAAGCCACATGTCCACTGCAGGATATCCGACTACGGGGTCGTAGTTGATATCAAGAACGGTCAGGGTGATTGTAGCATCTGTCCGGGTTCCATCACATTTCTGGGCATCATCGAGTCGATCACCATCACAAGCAGGGCATACAAGGACAGACACATTCTGAGATGCGGCCGTCACTGCCGTAGAGTTGTCCAGGTTGGGAATTCCGGCCATGGCGAGAGACGCGAAGCCGAAAACCACAACACCAGCGAGGAGAGCAATAAGCTTCTTGCACACCATAAGTAATCCTCCTTAAACGCGCACGGTACAGCAAGAGTGACAGGCCTGCGAGAAAACCGATTTCCTCCGTCGGCGGCCCTGGCCGCTCCGCGAACTGTCCTCAATCTCCAATTGACGGACATTAGATTACCATATTTATGCGTCTTTGTGAAATATTTTTTTCTATGGAGTGGCTGCTTTCCCAAGGGCGATTTCAACTCAACTGCTTGCAAGGCAGAGCACTACACGATTTTGGGGCCATTTCTACCTTCAGAATACCCCAAATCTTGAGGTCAGGCTCAGTTGGCTCGACCTTTCCCGGCTGGGAGAAAAAGAGGTGGTGGGCGAAACAGGACTCGAACCTGTGACCTCCTGCTTGTAAGGCAGGCGCTCTAACCAGCTGAGCTATTCGCCCGATTGATCACGGAAGGATCGCCAAAGAAAGAGAGGCAACAAGATGCAGTAGCCCCCCACGAGCAATAACGGTGCAGCAGTGAGATCACCTCTGGTCAGGAGAAAGTATCCGATGATGAGTGCGGCAAAGGCGCTCCAAAGCAAGTATGTCCGTTTGAAGAACTTTTCCATGTTGCTCCCTAGCCTCGAGAGGACGAGCTGCAGTGGATTGACAGTGAGAAGGACTGCACTCTGCTGGCCCACTGCCCCAACCATTGGACATACCCAAAATAGATGGTGGTCCCTCCGCCGTCAACGGCTTCGCTCTATCGGCCACCGCTTAACGATTCTCCTCACGGCGATGATCCCGATACCGGCGGACCGCCTCTTGGTGTTCGGCGCCGGTTCGAGAAAACACATGTCCCCCGATTCCATCGGCCACGAAGAACAGTGCGTGACAACTCGAATCAGGTCGCGCCGCCGCGATGAGAGCAGCCAGCCCTGGATTCCCGATGGGCCCTGGCGGCAGTCCAATTCTTTGATAGGTGTTGTAGCGTGAATCGATTTCCAGGTCGCGGTAGAGCAATCGTTGTCCCCGCTTGCTCAGGATATAAGCCACACACGGATCGGCCTCCAGACGCCACCCCTTGCGCAGCCGGTTGCTGTACACTGCCGCGATCATTGACCTTTCAGCGGCCAGCCGCGCTTCCCCCTCCACGAGGGAAGCCAGGGTGACCAGTTCATGGGTGGTCAATCCCGGACTGGCCGGTATCAACGTGGCGAGGGCAGAAACTGAGTCGGCCCGTGCTAGCCCCAGGGTAACCATCACCCGAGCCACCTCGAGGGCTGCTGTCCCTTCGGCGAAATAATAGGTGTCGGGTGCGAGATATCCCTCCGCCCAGTGCAGGGTACGGGTGGTCTGACTTGCACTTTCAGCCAGCAGGGAATCGTGCTGTGCCAGACGAATCGGGTCACTAAGGAAACGCTTGGCAGCAATGCCGAGACGCGTCAGAGAATCGGCCACCGTCAGGAACCGTGAGGGTGAGAAACCGAGGGTTGCCCCGATCAGGGAAGCTGCCTCTTCCGCTTCGATACCTTCAGGCACCATCACCCGCACCGGGACGGTCAGGCCGGCGATCAATCGTGTCAGCAGTTCACGTGGTGCGAGGCCGCCGGGGATGGCGTATCGGCCGGCGTGCAGCCGGCGATCACTGCCAGTCACCCGCGCCATCAACCTGAACAGGTGCGGATGGCGGAGCAGCCCCCGCTGCACCAGGGTATCGGTGATGGCGGGCAATGACATCCCACGTGCTATCCGTACCTGAACAACAGTGCGGGCATCACTATCCTTCGGCTGAGGAGAGCAGGTCCAGGCTGACCACCCCCAGAGTAGTCCCAGCCCGGCGACACCCATCAGCAGCAAGCCACTGACAACCAACGGGATCCGCCAGCGAGGTCGTCTTACGGATTCATCTGCGAATCGAGCACCGTGGCCGCTTCGAGAATTTGGAGTCAACATCCGGGCTCCGATCCGTCCGGGCTGTCCGGTCGGTTCAAGCTATCGAGATGCTGTTGCAGGATGATCTCGGCTGCCACGGCATCCACAATCCCCTTCGCCTGGCGACGACGCCCCCCCTGGCGCATGTATTCAACGGCTGCCTGACTGCTGAAACGTTCGTCGACAAGCACGATTGGGAGCTTGAATTCCGCAGTCAACTTCCGAGCGAATTCGCGCACCCGTTGGGCTGACTGTCCCTCCGTCCCGGAAACGGTAAGCGGCAGACCGAGCACGATGCCGGAAATATTGCGTTCGTGAATACAGTCATGAAGAAGCTGAAAGAGCGAGCCATCACTGCCGACCCGATGGGTGGTCAACGCGGTGGCAATAGTGTCGGTACCATCGCTGACCGCGATACCGGTTCTGCGTAAGCCGTAATCGAGTGCTAACCAGGGAGACATGATTCTCAGATAGGTTCGCCGGGTTACTATGCAGGGGGAGCGAAGTTTTTCCTGAGCTGGACCCGGAAGCGACCGTCCTCGGCCTTGCCGAAGGTGATTTCATCCGAGAACTCGCGCATGATCAAGATGCCTCGTCCCCGCTCCCGCATCAGATCGGTCGGTGGCTGCCAGCCGTCGAAATCGAATCCAGGACCGTTATCGTACACCGTGACCTCGATGGCAGTTTCGAAGAAATCGAAGTGTACCTCGACGAGATTGTTTTCATCGAGTTTGTTGCCGTGTTCCATGGCGTTGGTGCAGGCCTCTATGACTGAAGTGCTCAACTCATCGACGACCTTCTGCTCACATTGCAGATCGTTGGCGACCTCGACCAACACCGCGTCGGGAACGCCGAGAAAGACCAACTGGCTAGGGACCTTGAGTTCGATACGGGAAGTCACCGGTACCTGACCTTGGCGTCTGGGGAATTAAGAAAAACTGTTTACGGCTTCGTCCTCATCATCAAAGGAATCAAAGACCGTGAAGAGCTTTGAAACCATGAAGATATTCTCGATACGGCTCGAGACCTTCAACAGTTTCAGGTCACCACCGTTCTTCTTGATGGTGGAATAGCCGGAGATCAGGATGCCCAGCCCGGTACTGTTGACCCAGTTGACCTTCTCCAAGCTGACGACGATATTTTTCGCGCCCTCATGGATGAGCGTTTTGAGCGTCTCATCGAAAGCGTCTGCGTCCGGACCGCCCATCAGCTTGCCACTCAGCTCCAGGATGGCCACGCCGTCACGTTTGCGTTCCTTGATCTTCACCCTGCCTCCTTCAACAACCGGGTCATCCGTGCCCCGGCGATGGTTCCTTACGTCCACAGAAAATAGGCGAGTTCCGTGACCGTGTCTAGCCTGGATTGATCCCGTCCCCGTTTGGCGGCGTATCAGCGGGCTGCCCGTAGCAAGTCGAGCACCTGTCTCATGTCGGCTGGTGGCTCGGTTTGGAAAGTCATTTCTTCAGCGCGCCGTGGATGGAGCAGGGACAGTTCGGTCGCATGCAACATCTGCCGTTGCGCCAGCTTGACCACCTGATCTGCCAGGTTGCGATCCACCGGCAGGACGTTCTTCCCCCGCCGGTCGTCGCCGTATGTCGGATCCCCGAGCACGGGATGACTCTGCTCCGCGAACTGTACCCGGATCTGGTGGGTGCGCCCGGTTTCCAGAGAGATCCGACAGAGTTGCATGAAACCGAAGTCTTCCCGAACCTCGTACTCGGTTACAGCCTCACGGCCTCCCGTGCTCACGACAGCCATTCTTAGCCGGTCACGCGGGTGACGAGCAACGGCGGACCGGAGCCGTCCAGACGACTCGGGCCAGCAGCCCCAGCTCAGAGCGAGATACGTGCGGCGCATGGTCCGTTCTTGGAGTTGCGCCACCAGACCCCGATGGGCGATGTCGTTCAATGCGACCACCAGCAGCCCCGTGGTATCCATATCCAGGCGATGCACGATGCCGGGCCGGAGGGGATGTCCGCCCGGCGCCAGCTCCCGGCAGTGAAACAGCAAGGCGTTGACCAGGGTACCGTCCGGGTGTCCCGGTGCCGGGTGCACCACCAGACCAGCCTGCTTGTTCACCACCAGAATATCCTCATCCTGAAAAACGATGTTCAGCGGGATATCCTGAGGGGTCGCCAACGGCTCGACATGCGGCAGCGGCTTGAAGTCGACCCGATCATGCTCTGCCAGACGGTGGCTTTTGGGACGAATCCGCCCTGAGACCTCTACCTGTCGTTCCGCCAGGGCTCGCTGGATCTGATTCCGGGAGAGATCGGGACACTGTTCAGTCAAAAAACGGTCTAGACGTTTCCCTACGTCGACCGGTCCCACCCAAAAAGAGCGTATCTCAGAATTCTGGTCGTTCATGGCTCTCTGGAGCCGCTTGGCGGGTGTCCCGTAACAGGGAAAAGAACAAGATGATCCCACCCAGAGTCACACCCATGTCGGCAACGTTGAAGGTGTAGAACCGGTGACTCCCGATGCCGATGTCGATGAAGTCCACCACCAGGCCACCATAAAAGACTCGGTCCACCAGATTTCCCAGAGCGCCGCCGAGAATGGCGGCCAGGGCGCCACGTCGGACCAGCAATTCGGGAGCGGTTCGCCGATAGAGAATGATCAGCAGGATGATGGCGATGCTGCTCACCGAGATGAGCACCCCGCGGGTGGAAGGAAACAGCCCCATGGCCGCGCCGTTGTTACGAACGTAGGCGAGGCGGACCAGGGAACCGAGCAGATCGATCTTCGCTTGCAAGGTTTCGATGTGTGCCAGAACGAGACGCTTGGTGAAGAAGTCCATCACCAGGATGAGGGGAGTCCAGAGCCAGGGTATCATGAGGGAACGCCAGTTCAAGAATTCCCCGTCTCTTCCTTCTCCTTACATTCGATGCAGAGACGCGCATAAGGCAAAGCTCGCAACCGCGGGAGAGCGATATTCAATCCGCAAGTCTCGCATTTCCCGTAACTGCCGTCCTCGATCCGGGCCAGCGCTTCCTCGATGTGATAGAGGTAGCGTCCCTCTGTCGAGGCGAACTGGATGGTGGCTTCGTACTGGTACTCATCCGACCCCTGATCGGCCATGTGATTGGAGTGGGCCTTGTGGAGATCGAGTCCAGCATCCTCGCCATCGTGTTTGATGATCTTGGAGTGCTTGTGCAAGGACCGCGACACCCGCTCCTTCTCCGCTTCCAAAACCTGGCGAAATCGCGCGAGTTCGGTCTTTCTCATTTGCTTCCTCCTGTCTCGGGTTCCTGTTTGCCGAGAGCAATGGAGATCTCGATATCATCGATGCTGAATGTGTCACCAAACGGTAGATCCAGCGACGGATCCAGATCGACCGCCAGCGTTTCGCTGGCGATACGATCACCAAAATGCGCCAGCACCGAAGCGATCTGCGATCCGCCTCGTACTGCCAATTCGATGCGGTCCGAGACGGCCAGGTCACTCCGTTTACGCAGGTTCTGTACGCGATTGATGATCTCGCGACAGAGACCTTCTTCGATCAGAGCCGGGGTCAAGGTGGTGTCGATAGCGATGCTGAACCCGCCGCCGGCAGCGGCAATATAGGGATCGACGCCGGTCTCTGCCACACTGATTTCGTCACCACCGAAGTTTGTGGTCTCGCCCTCCAGGTCGAGGTCCACCGAACCGGCAGCCTGAAAGGCGGTTATCTCGTCACTGGTCATGGCTTCGACCCGTTTCGCTGCCAGTGGAGCGCGTTTACCGAAACGGGGGCCCAGCTGGCGATAATTCGGTTTGGCGCTGAAGGTCATGACCGTGGTGGGATCTTCGAGCCAGACGACATCCTTGACGTTCAACTCCTCCATCATCAACGCCGTGATCCGCTCGTCCGCCACCAGCTGTCCACCGCGGTCATCCCCGGAGTGGACAAGCAGCCGTGCCAGCGGTTGCCGGGTGTGCAGGTTGGCATCCTGCCGGACCGAGCGGGCGAGCCCGACCACTTCCTGGGCCGAGGCCATGGTCCGCTCCAGATCGGGATCGTGGGGCACCGGGTCGCTGGTAGGGAAATCGGCCAGATGCACCGAAGCTTCGGGATCCTCGTGCTGGACCAGGTTCCGATAGAGCTCCTCGGTGGTGAACGGAATGAACGGCGCCAGTAACCGCAGGGACCCGGTCAACACCCGATAGAGGACCGAGTAGGCGGTCCGTTTATCCGTGCTCAACTCGCCCTTCCAGAAGCGGCGTCGATTCAATCGCACGTACCAGTTGCTGACATCGTTGATCACGAAGGCGCCGAGGGTCTTGGCCGCTCGCGTGAAGTTCAGTTCCTCCAGATCGGACCGGACCGACTCGGTCACGCTGCTGAGCCGGCTGAGGATCCAGCGGTCGAGCAAGGTCGGCTTCTCCTCGCCACCCGCCGCCGGTGCGAAGCCGTCCAGATTCGCGTACAGCGCGAAGAAGTTGTACGTGTTCTCGAGGGTGGCCAGCAACTTGCGTTGCGACTCCTTCACCCCCTTGCGATCGAACAGGGTGGACTTCCAGACCGGGCTGGCGCTGATCATGTACCAGCGCAGGGCGTCGGCCCCTTCATCCCGCAGGATCTCGTGGGGATTGATCACGTTCCCCACACTCTTGGACATCTTCTTGCCCTTGTTGTCCAGTACGAGTTCGTGCACCAGGCAGCTCTTGTACGAGCTCCGCTTGAAGAGGAAAGTGGAGATCACCAGCATGGTGTAGAACCAGCCGCGGGTCTGGTCGATGCCTTCACTGATGAAGTCGGCAGGGAACTGATTCTCGAACAGCTCCCGATTCTCGAACGGGTAGTGGTACTGCGCGAACGGCATGGATCCCGAATCGAACCAGACGTCGATCACCTCGGGAGTCCGAAACATGCTGCCGCTGCAGTCCGCCGCCTGGCAGGGGAAACTGATCTCATCCACATACGGTCGGTGCAGATCGAGTGCCGACTGATCCTCGCCGGTCAGCTCGGTCAGATCGTGGCGACAGGTCGGCATGTGCTGGGCACCACAGCTATCACAGATCCAGACGTTGAGTGGCGTACCCCAGAACCGGTTCCGGCTCAGGGACCAGTCGATATTACCCTCGAGCCAGTTGCCGAACCGTCGCGAACCGACCTCGGGCGGCGCCCAGCGAATGTCGCGATTGGCCGCCAGCAGGTCTTCACGCATGGCGCTCGTCTTGATGAACCAGGACGGGGTGGCGAAGTAGATGAGCGCATTGCCGCAGCGATCGTGGAACGGGTATTCGTGACGGTAGGTCTCCACGCGAAGCAAGCGCCCCTGCGCCTTGAGATCCTTGATGATCCGCGGATCCGCCTTCTTCACGTGCAACCCGGCGTACGGTTCGATCTCGGCCGTGAACTGACCGTGCGGATCCAACGGGTTGAAGAACGCCAGGCCGTCACGTTGTCCGATCAGGAAATCGTCCTCACCGAATGCCGGCGCCATGTGCACGATACCGCTGCCGCTGTCGAGGGTGACGAAGTCCGCGGGAACCACCACGAACGCTCGCTGGTCGCCGGGAGACAGGAACGGGAAGAGCTGCTCGTAGGACCGTCCAAGCAGATCACGTCCCTTGAATGTCTCCAGAACCTCGGTTTTCACCTCCGGATCGAGGACCCCCAGCCTCGCCTCGGCCAGGATCAAGACCTCATCACCGTGCCGCACCCGGACGTAGCTGAAATCCTCACCCACGGCCAGCGCCACATTGGAAGGCAACGTCCACGGCGTGGTGGTCCAGGTCACGAAGAACTCGTCAGCATCGGCTACCTTGATCTTCACATAGATGCTCGGATCAGCCACGGTCTGGTAGCTGTTGGCCATCTCGTGACTGGAGATGGGCGTCCCGCAGATGGGACAGTACGGCACCACCTTGTGCCCGCGATAGAGCAGGTCCGCCTGGTCGAACTGGCTCAGGATCCACCATACCGTTTCGATATAGTTGTCCTTGTAGGTGATGTAAGGATCGTCGAGATCGACCCAGTACCCGATCCGATCGGTGAACTCGTCCCACTCTGCCTTGCACTTCCAGACACTCTCACGACACTTGGCGTTGAAGGCGGAGACGCCGAACTTCTCGATGGCCTGGCGCCCCATGATGCCGAGTTCCTTTTCCACGGCGCGTTCCACCGGCAGACCGTGGGTATCCCAGCCGGCCTTGCGCAAGACCCGAAACCCGGTCATGGTCTTGAACCGACACATGATGTCCTTGCAGAGCCGGGAGATCACGTGATGGACGCCAGGCAGACCGTTGGCCGTGGGTGGACCCTCGTAGAAAACGAAGTCGGGACCACCTTCACGGATCTCGATGCTCTTGCGGAAGGTGGCTTGTTCCTTCCAGAAGGCGCTGACGAGCCTTTCCGATTCGGCATCGTGGTACTTGCGGGCGAGAGGTGGATAGAGTTCGTTCTCCATGAAACAATCTTTCGTCACGTTGCCGTCACAGCAGCCGTATCAGGTAAGGTCCGGCTCGCGCTTTATAAAACCGGTAACCAACGCTTCCAGCTTGGGCTGAGCAGCGTTGGCAACCCGGATGATCTCGTCGACGTCCGCCGGCTGGAGTGAATCCGGAAAACAGGCGTCCGTCACCACGGACAGACCGAGAATCCGCATCCCCCCGTGGACAGCGGCCAGACACTCCGGCACGCTGGACATGCCCACCGTGTCAGCTCCGAAGAGTCGCAGAAAACGGTACTCGGCGGCGGTTTCGAGATTGGGACCGGCAACCGCCACGTAGACCGCCCGTTTGAGCGGCAGCTTCTGTTCGAGAGCCACCGCTTCGATGGCGGCGATGTACTGGCGATCGTACGGCTCCGACATATCGGGAAACCGTGGCCCCAGTCGGTCGTCGTTGGGACCGATGAGCGGATTGTCGCCCATGAAGTTGATATGATCCGTGATGACGGTGATATCTCCGGGCCCGAACTGCGGATTCATCCCCCCCACCGCGTTGGACATGATCAGGGAGTTTGCGCCGAGGGCCTGCATCACCCGCACCGGGAGTGTCACCTGGCGCATGGAGTACCCCTCGTAGTAGTGCACCCGCCCCTGCATGGCGACCACCGGCACTCCAGCCAAGGTACCGAGAATGAGATTACCTTGATGGGTCATGGCCGTAGCCGTGGGAAAATTCGGAATCTCACCGTACGGCAACGACTGTTCCGTCTCGATCTTGGCTGCCAGCTCCCCCAGCCCGGTACCGAGCACCAGCCCGAAACGTGGCACCAAACTGCTGCGAGACTGGATGAACGAAACGGCGTCCTGTAACTGATTCCAGAATTCGCTCACGTTTTCCCTCCGTGCTGGTGTCGGCGGCTCACGCTCCGCTCGACCCTGGGGACGATTTTCCGGGCGAGGGCTTTTTAAGGTGCGGAAAGTTAACACGCCCCCACGGCTGGTAAAAGGAAAAAGCGGGAACCACCGGTTCCCGCTTTCTACCCTCGATTTGCTACTGGACTAGATGTCGCCCAGCCTCTTGGTGAAACTGTCCATGTCCCAGCGTTGCGATCTGTCCGGGCTTCCCGACGAACTCTCGGGATCCGGCGGTACCGTGGCCTTTTCCGCTTCGAATTGGATCTCGTCAGCAGACTTCACCATCGAGTCATCATCCGGTTCCGGCGCCGGTTCTGCCGCCGATTCCCTGCCCGGGGTGGATTTCGACTCACCGGTGTCGACCTGGATATCTCGGATCGGCTCGAGTATCTGTTCCACATCGGTGGTCTCCAGCATGGGCTGGCGTTCGGGCTCTGCCGCTTGCTGATCCCGAGCGGCGGGCTTCACAGGTGGTGCCGATTCGGCAACCGGCTTCTCGGCCGGGGTCGGTATCGGTTCATCTACCGCGACTCGTGTCTGGTGGATCGATGCGGCCGCGACCTCGACGATACCTTGCGAGCGTGACTGCAGACTCTTCGAGACAGGAGTATAGTCGCGCCACTCGTCCTGCTCCTTCGCCGTCATGGGGCGCGGAGCGGCCGGTGGGGTCTGTTTCGGAGCGACTGTCGGCTGCTTCGCCTCCGGCTCACGGCCCGTGGTCTGATTCACCTCATTGGCCAGTGCCATCAACTGCTGATCGAGGTCCGCGAAATCGGTATGATGGTTTTCGACGAACTGGATTTGTGCTGCGGCCAGCCCCTTGAAGCGCGCCAGATACGCTTCCTTCTCCTTGTGGAGGGAGATGATTTCCCGACGCAGATCCACCGCGTGGCGGTGGAATGACGAGGTGATCTGCTTGGCCCGCATCTCCGCTTCCCGCAGGATCAGATCCGCCTCCTTGACCGCGCTCTCCTTGGTATCGTTCAGCACCCGCTCCGCGGTCATCAAGGTGTCGCGCAGTGTCTTCTCCATGGTGCGGTACTCGGTGACCTTCTCGTCGAGCTCCAGCAACCGTTCCCGGAGCTGCTTGTTATCCACCAGTACGGCTTCGTATTCATCGGCCACCGTCGACAGGAACGCATGTACCTCATCGCCGTCCAGGCCCCGGACCACCTTCCGGAACTCCTGTTTCCGCACATCGAGGGGCGTGATCCTCATAATATCCTCCTCAAAACTGGGTTGAATCCAAGCCCCGGACGATGTCTGCATCCGTGAGCCGATGTCTGCATCCGCAAGCCGCGCAGTAAGCTGGTATCAAATCCAGTGCCAGAAACCGCCGAATCCGAGCCGCTACGCCGACGAGAAGCCTCCAGGGCAAAACGTTCTGAAATTGAACCTTATGCGGATAACCAACATCGAGACAAAGATGGGATCGGGAGTCTGATCAGACGCATCACGGTCGACTGATCGAGCCTCAAGCAGACCTGGCTGGAAATCACCCGGCGGGAATATCGGGCTCAGGCCCGGGGACCAAAGATTGCGGTGCCGATGCGGATGAGGGTGGCGCCTTCGGCAATGGCCTGGGGAAAGTCGTTGGACATGCCCATGCTGAGATGCGGCAGGGATAAACCGGTGGCGGTCCGGAGAGTCTCGCTGAGGCGGCGTAGCGCCGCAAATGTCTTCCGTAACTCCGCCTCGTCCGCACCGTACCGGGCCATGGTCATCAGACCCGCCGGCTCGAGCAGCGGTTGCTCGGCCGCCGCTGCCAGCAGCTCGAGCGCCGACTCCGACGCGATCCCGTGCTTCTGTGACTCCCGGGTCAAGTTCACCTCCAGAAGCCACGGCTGTGGTTGTTGTCGTTCGGCGGCCAGGGCAGCCAGACTGGTCACCAGGCGCAGGGAATCCACGGCGTGCAGCAGTGAAAAAGCGCCCACCGCCTTGCTGGCCTTGTTGCGTTGCAGGTGGCCGATGAAATGCCAGCGTACTACATCCGCCGGCAGGCCGGCCGCCGCCAGCAACGGCTCGATTTCGGTCTGGCGGGGGATGGCATCCTGGATCCGGTTCTCACCAAAATCGCGCTGCCCGGCCGCACAGGCCGCCACCACCAGCGGCAACGGGATCCGCTTGGACACCGCCACCAGGGTCACCTCGTCCCGGGCGCGGCCGCACGAGACGCAGGTGTCCGCGATTCGCTCCTCGACCCGGGCCAGAAACCCGGCGATTGCCGCACTCCCTGTGATCATACCGTCCCCGTATCGGCTCTTGTGCTTTCGCCCTGCTCGATCCGCAGCATAGTGGGCAGACAATCCGCTGACCGGTACAGAACTCAGAGCCAGCGCAGCAGCTTGGTGGTGGGATCCATCTCGATCTGCAGATCGGCCACATCGGAACGATCGCGGTCCTTGAGAATTCGCAGACGGATCCGGTCCGCCAGCGGCTCGAGATACAGTATGAGATTCAGCCAGTCATCGAATCGGGCTACCGCCATGGGTACACCCCGCTCGTCCAGTTCCTGCCCCTCGCGATGCATCATGGATGAGGTCCAGATCTCGGCGTCCCATTCCTTGGCCAGCCGGGCGACACCATCCATCTCCCACGGCTCGGTCTTTTCGTAGCGTGGCGTGCCGTCCATGATCACGAGATCCGGGGTGAAATCGGCTGCATCACGTAAAAACGCCACCGACTGTTCGAGCTTTTCCAGCGAGAAGGTCTTGCGATTGTAGACGAGGATGTGGCGGTTGCGCTCCATCTCCAGCCGACGCTGCAAGCGGTTGTCGAGATTCAGATCTTCGGCCAGATTGGTGAAGATCTGGTCGTAGAAATCACGCAGCCGTTCGAGGGATTCCTTGGTGGAGATGTGCAGCACCTTCCGGCCTTGCAACAAGGTGTCGAGGGCCACCCCCACCAGAAAACCGGTCTTGCCCACACCCGGTCGCGAGAGGACGGCAGCGATGTTGCCCCTTCCCAGTCCACCGTCTGTAGCGCGCTCGAAAACTCGCATGGGATGCCGATCGCACACGTCTTTGCCTGCCATATTTCCTCCCTCGCTCAGTTGCTGCCCGCGGCTCGTCTATTAAGATATTCCGCCACCAGGGTCTCGGCCACGTCCGCCGGCGCCGGCGCGTAACGGGCGAACTCCATGGTGAACTCCGCCTTGCCCTGGGTGGCCGACCGCAGCACCGTCGCGTAGCCGAACATCTCCACCAGGGCCACCTCGGCGTCGACCCGCACGAATCCCTCGTCCTCGGTGGTACCGACGATGATGCCACGTCGCTGCATGACGGTCTTGATGACTTCACCTTGATATTCCGTGGGCCCTTCGATGGAGACCAGCATCAGCGGCTCCAGGGCGATGGGTGCGGCCTCCTGGTACACCTGCCGGATCGCCCCCCGGCAAGCGGACTGGAACGCCATGTCGGAGGAATCGACGTTGTGCGCATCACCATCCTCAAGCACGACATGAAGTCCCTGGACCGGATGGCCGATATAAAGGCCGCTCTCAAGCATGGAGCGGAAACCCTTCTCACAAGCAGAGATATACTCGGTGGGAATGTTCCCGCCCGTCACCTTGCTCTCGAACTTGAACCCGCCTTCCTCCACCGGCTCCACCCTGCCGATCACCTTGGCGTACTGGCCTGAGCCACCGGTCTGCTTGCGGTGGGTGTAGTTGAAGGCGGCGGAACGGGTGATGGTCTCCCGGTAGGCGACCTTGGGCTTTCCGGTCTCCACGGCGGCGCCGAACTCACGCTTGATCCGTTCCAGATACACCTCGAGATGCAATTCGCCCATGCCGAGTATGAGTGTGTCCCCGGTCTCCCGATCCACCATCGTGCGGAAGGTCGGGTCCTCCCGGGTGAACCGGTGCAGCGCCTTGGCCATCTTGTCCTGGGCCTTGGCATCGGCCGGCGTGACGGCGAGCGAGACCACCGGCTCTGGCACATGGATGGAGGTCAGGCTCACCCGCTGCCCGGCGGAGAAGGTATCGCCGTTGGCGCACTCCACACCGAACAGGGCGATGATATCCCCGGCTCTGGCGCTGGTGATGTCCTCCATCTGGTTGGCGTGCATCCGACCGAGACGACCGACCTTGAGTGACCGGCGGGTCCGGCAGTTGGTGATCTCGTCACCCTTGCGCAGCGTACCCTGGTACAGACGCAGGTACGTGAGCTGGCCGTACGGTCCCTCCTCCAGCTTGAACACGGTGGCGACCAGGGGGTCCTCGGGATCGTTGGACAGGACAAACGTCTGCTCGCCGCCGTCGTCGATGTTGCACGCCTCGTTGGTGACCTCGGTGGGATCCGGCAGGTAGTCAGTCACCCCGTCCATGAGCAGTTGCACGCCACGGTTCTTGTAGGCGCTGCCCATGAACACCGGTGTCAACTCCCGGGCCAGGGTGCCGCGCCGGACGGCAGCGTGGATCAGTTCCGGGGTGACCGCATCCTCGAGAATCGCCTCGGTGAGTTCGTCACTGAACAGGGAGGCCGCGTCGAGCAAAACCTCACGCCGCGCCTCGGCCTCGTGCAGGAGTGGTCCGGGAATCTCTTCCCACTGCATTGTCTCGCCGCCCTCGCCCGTGAACCGGCACGCCTGCATGCGCACCAGATCGATGACGCCGTCGTGGTTGGCTTCCAGCCCGAGCGGGATCTGCATCATCACTGCGTTGTGCCGCAGCTTCTCCCGCAACTGCTCGGTCACCCGCATGGGATTGGCGCCCGACCGGTCGCACTTGTTGATGAAGGCGATGCGCGGCACCGCGTACCGACGCATCTGTCGGTCCACCGTGATGGACTGGGACTGGACCCCCGCCACCGCGCACAGCACGAGCACGGCGCCGTCGAGCACCCGGAGCGCCCGCTCCACCTCGATGGTGAAGTCCACGTGCCCCGGCGTGTCGATGACATTGATGTGATAGCCCGCCCATTCGCAGTAGGTGGCCGCTGACTGGATGGTGATGCCGCGCTCTCGCTCCAGTTCCATGGAATCCATGGTTGCGCCGACGCCATCCTTGCCGCGCACCTCGTGCATGGAGCGGATACGTTTGGTGTAGTACAGGATTCGTTCGGTCAGGGTGGTCTTGCCCGAATCGATGTGGGCGCTGATCCCGATGTTACGAATCCGGCTCAGATCCTCGCTCATGTTCTCCATCCAGTGCCAGGGGGTTGTGACGAACAGGCCGCCCAAAATAGGTCGGCCCGGCGTCCGTCGCAACTTCTATCGGAATCCGGAGTGAACCCGGATCACCAGGATGTCGCATCCAGCCCGCACCATGACCGCACTGGCCGGAAACAACGAGTCGCTCAACCGTAATACTTGGCCATCTGTTCCAGCGACACCTTGGGGATGCCGTCGGCATGACCGGCCTGACCGAAGGCGATCATGCGGGCCTTCACCACCTCGGCCATGGCCTCACGGGCCGGGGTCATGTATTTCCGCGGATCGAAAGCCTCCGGATGCTCCTGGAACACCTTCCGGATGGCGCCGGTGATGGCCAGCCGATTGTCGGTATCCACGTTGATCTTGCGCACCCCGTTCTGGATCCCGCGCTGGATCTCCTCCACCGGCACTCCATAGGTCTCCTTGATGCTACCGCCGTACTCGTTGATGATATCCACCAGCTCCTTGGGCACCGAGCTGCTCCCGTGCATCACCAGGTGACAGTTGGGCAGTCGACGGTTGATCTCCTCGATCACATCCATGCGCAACACGTCACCGGTCGGCTTGCTGCTGAACTTGTAGGCGCCGTGACTGGTACCGATGGCCACTGCCAGCGCGTCGCAGCCGGTGGCGGCCACGAAATCCTCGGCCTGGGCCGGATCGGTCAGGTGGGCCAGCGCCTCCTCGCCGGTCAGGCCGGCGCCGTGTCCGTCCTCGATGCCCCCCAGGCAGCCCAGCTCGGCTTCCACGGTGACCCCCTTGGCGTGCGCGGCGGCCACCACCTGCTTGGTCACGTCGACGTTGTACTCGTAGCTGGCAGGGGTCTTGCCATCCTCGGAGAGGCTGCCGTCCATCATCACCGACGTGAAGCCCTGCTCGATGGCGGACAGACAGGTGGCGGGGCTATTCCCATGATCCTGATGCATGGCGATGGGCAGATGCGGATTCAACTCCACGGCCGCCAGCATGAGGTGCCTCAGATAGGCGTCGTTGGAATACGACCGGGCGCCGCGGGAGGCCTGTACGATGACGGGCGAGTCGGTCTCGGTGGCGGCCATCATGATGGATTGAATCTGTTCCATGTTGTTGACATTGAAGGCACCGACGCCGTAACCGTTCTCGGCGGCGTGGTCCAGCAATACGCGCATGGGTACCAGTGACATGACTTCCTCCTATGGCTACGGACGATCCGTTCGCTGACAAGCATGGCCCAGCCAGGCGGATTCAAGCGCGGCGCGATCCATCCGACCGACGGGCCAGAGGGTAACTGAAGGGCGGCATCACCGCAATGTCTGTTGCGGGGTCGAAGGAAACGCGGGGAGTCGACCTATTCCGTCAGCAATGCCCGGACCATCGGCTCGAGCTGCGTAGCGATGAGCCCACCGTAGATCCGCATGCCGTCGAAATTGAAATGCATATCGTTTTCCCGCCAGTACAGACGCGCAGGATCCCCGGCAGCTGCCGTGAGCAGGTCCGCGGCGGCGGCGTAATAGCAGATCTTTTGTTCTGCGGCCACCTTGGCCACCGCCGAGGAGACGAAACTGTTGTAGGTCCAGCCGTCCGAATCGGGCACCAGATGTTGCACGTGCGGATGGCAAACGAACAGGACCCTCCCCCCGTCCCCCAGCAGCTCCGTGAGAGTTGTCATCAGTTCCGCAAGATTCGCCTCGAAGTGGTCGATCTCCGCCTTGTACTTGTGGCGAGCGTCCGGATCCTTGTCGCGAGAATACCCCAGAATCCACCGCCCGGCGTGCCAGCTCCGGTACCCCTTGCGGAAGGCGGGCATGTACACCCAGGTGTGCCATATCTTGCGCACCACCCGCGTGAGATAGAGTCGGCTCCGGCGAATCCGCTCGAAGCCGGTATTGAACTCCACCAGCAGTGGCGAGGCGCGCACGGCGATGTTGCGGCCAGCCGCGTCGCGTACGATCAGGTTGCGGTACCGCAGGTAGTCGTCGCCGAGATCGCTCTCGTCGATCACGACCACCACCAGATCCGGCTGCAGCCGCGGAACGAGCTGCTTGACCTGCGGAATGTAGATGGCGGGCGAATAGGACGAGCAGCCCACGTTGTCTATCCGTATCCGTGTCAACCCGTCAAACCGCTGCCGCAGATATTCCCAGACGTGCTGCGGCAGGGTCGTGCTGTCGGCGTACCCCTCCACGAAGGAATCGCCGACGCAGAGAATCTTGAAGAGATCCTCCGCGGCGGGATACTCCGGCCGCAAGGGATTGCGGCGGACTCCGTTTTCGTCGTGCAACATGGTAAAGGTGTAGCCGCTGTATTCGCCGTAGCACTCCTCTCCCTCCAGGGTCCAGCTCTCCTCCGGCAATCGTCGGTGGTTCAACACGGGAGAGCACCGCTCCAGGGTCTGGTCGGCGAATTCCAGGTCGTAGAGCGGCCCGCAAGCCTGCTGGATCCGGAGCACGGCTTCCAATAACAGCGCTGACAAGATCATCATCAGCGTAATACCGAGGATTCGTTTCACGTTGTGGCGGGCCCCTCGACCGTCGTTTAGAGCACAAAAAAAGCGGCGGCGAAAACGTGTCGCCGCCGAATATACTCCGACCTGTTCCGGAGTACCAGGGCTCAGGTAGGTCCAGGGGGCTATATCCTGGCTACCGCTCCAGCTTACTCGACCAGAGTGATCTTCCGCTGATCCGCCCCGCTCGGCGTGACCAGACGCACACAGTAGACCCCCGTGGCCACGCGCCTGCCGCCATCACTGCGACCGTCCCAGGTCACCAGGTGCCGACCCGCCCCCCTCGGCTCCGAGACGAGCGTACGCACCCGGCGGCCGCGGAGATCGAAGATCGCCAGCGACACCGTAGCGGCCTCCAACAGATCGAACTGGATGGTGGTGGCGGGATTGAACGGATTGGGAACCGCCGGCAACAGCAGCTGACGTAAAGGCAGCGGCCGGGAGGTCGGATCGCCCCCCCCCTGATCGTCGTCGAAAACTCCCAGTATGGGATTGACCAGGGCGGTGATCTCCGCCTCGCTCAAGGCCCCCTGATAAATCCGGACATCGTCCACATCACCGTTGAACGGATAACTCCCCGCCCCCGGCGGCTGGTTGCCGATGGCGGCGAGAATCGTCGGGGCCAGATCCACGGCACCGCTCTTGGGCAGACTCGCCAGCAAGCTCCCGTTGCCGTAGATCCGCATCTCCTGCTGGTCGTAGGTGCACGCGACGTGATACCAGACATCGGTCTCGAGCACGTATTGGTCCGTGATGAGCGTCGAGGTCACTCCCCCCGCCTTGAGCCGGAAACGCAACCGCTGACCGGAATAGGTGCTGATCATCCAGTAGTGAGCCTGCTCGGTGACGCCCGCGGCCTTGGAGATCAACCGCGCGTCGCCGATGAACGCCTGGGGACGGACCCAGAGGGCCAGGGTCAGCCCGGCGCCGCCGGTGATATCGAAAGCGCCGATGTTCACGGAGTCCTCCGAACCGTCGAGGGCCAGCGCCCCCCCGACGCGACCGTCGTCCGGCAGCCAGGTGGGGTCTCCCACCAGCGCACCGTCGAATCCGCCCACCACATCCTCCGCCACCGATCCCGACGTCTCGTCCAGCGGCCAGCGGGCCAGGATGGGGATGGCAATGTTGAGGTTGAAAAGCCCGGCAGCGGGCCGCCAACCACCCTCCCCACCATCCGCCACCGTGAAGGTGAAGCTGTCGGCAAAGGTCAGGGAGCCGTCATGCTCGTAACTCAGCAGGTTGGTGTTGATGTCCGCCTGAGTGAACGTGCCGCCTGTCGACAGCGGCACTCCGGCCCGGCGCAGTTCGCCCGCAGTCGGTGGATCGACGACCGTGTAGGTCAGGTCCGCCGGATCGTCATCGCTGTCCGTGGTGAGCAACAGGGACGCATCGATAAGCAGACTGCCGCCGAGACTGGCCAGGGTAGCGTGATGGGTTCTGCCCTGTCGATGCAACGCCACCTCGTACGCGTCGCGGCTGGCCGAGAGCACGTCCATGTCGCCATCGCGGTCGAAGTCGCAGGCGAAGCAGCCGTAGGCGCCGGCGGCATCGTTGTCCACTGCGTGCTGGGTGAAGTTGCCGCTGCCGTCGTTCTCGTACCAGCCCACCGTGTTGTCGTCCACGCTGCAGCTCAGGGCGTCCGGATCGCCATCACGGTCGAGATCGGCGGCGATGACGGTCCTGGCCCCCACGGCTTCCGTATCGAGCGCCCGGAAGCTGAACCCGCCACTGCCGTCGTTCAGGTAAAGGCCGATGGTGTGGTCGGTCTGGCTGGCGGTGAGGATGTCCAGGTCCTGATCGTCATCGACGTCCACCGGCGTGGCATAGTAGGCGCCATTCACCGTGGTGGAGATGATGTGCTCGCTGAAGTTCTCGTCACCATCGTTCTCGTGCCAGGCGATCTTGTCGGAGTAGTTGCTGGCCGTCACCACGTCCAGATCGTCATCGCCATCCATATCGGCGAACTCAGCCCGCTTGGCCCCCCACATCCCGGTGGCGATGGTGTGGCGCGTGAAGTTCTCGACACCGTCGTTTTCGTACCAGCGGATGACCCCCTCGTCCTGATTGGACGCCAGCAGATCGTTGTCGCCGTCCTCGTCCAGATCTTGCACCACCACGGAGTGGGCGCCGTCGGCCACCGTATCGATCTCGTGCCGGGTGAAGCTGGCGACGCCGTTGTTCTCGTACCAGACGATGGTGTCGGCCAGATACCCGCAGGCGAGTATGTCGAAGTCCCCATCCTGATCCACATCCGCCAGGTGGGACGGATACGCTCCCTCGAGATTGGCATCCAGGGTGTGGGTCGTGAAGTTGTCGGCCCCGTCGTTCTCGTACCAGAACAGTGCGCCGTCGATGTAGTCGGTGGCCGCGGCATCGGTGTCGCCATCACCGTCGAAATCGGCGGCAACCACGGAGTGGGTCTCGTCGGCAAAGGAATCGATGACCTGTTTCGAGAAGAACAGGCTCCCGGTGACGATCTGCGGCGGGGTATTCCCACCGGTCACCTCGCTGGACGGTACTGTCGGCACAGGTGGATCTAACGCAGCATTCGCCGCGGTGATCAGGGAGAACTCCAAGCTGATTTCACCCGGGCCAAAACCGAGGAGCAAGACGGCAACCGTTATCGTAGTACAAAACCTCATCATAAATCCGCCTCCGGATGAATGTCTGAAAACTCGAGATAGCCAGCTGAATGAAATGGCGCAATCCTGGCTGCGAGATCCCTGACTAACCACTTGCCCAGGCTGTACGGCGACAACTGCCCCCCGCCGCACTCCTTGATAATTCAGGCTCCAATTATAGCACATTTCCGGGGGAGGGATGACGTCCGCGATATCCGGCGAAGTCACTGATGTTAAGTTCATACAATACAGCAGCTAACAGAATGCGGATGAGAAAAACGATCAAGCTGGTGGAGGCGGCGGGAATCGAACCCGCGTCCGTAACCGGTACCCTGCAGACTTCTACATGCTTAGTCACCTGTTGATCTCACCCGGCAGGAGGTCACGTGACCCACCGCCCGCCGGGCCAGTCCCACGAAAGTTTCACCCGTCACCCAGGGACCTGGTTCGGGGCTAGACACCGGAAAACGGCGCCCCATTGGGTAAGGCCCGTGTCCCCCCTACCCTGGGACGGGCCGCCTAATTAGGCGGCCAGTGCGAAGTTTGCTTCGTCACTTATTGTTTTTCCACCGTTTCACGAGAGAGGCGGGATCTCGACATGCAGTCCACAGTCCCCCGACCACGTCGAAGCCATGTCGCCCCCACGTTGTCGCTATCGAT
>JBDRBC010000424.1:0-3487 GCA_043823125.1 bacterium
TGTCGGCTCACTTAGTAGGAGATGCGTTCGCAGACAGGAGTACACACCCTCAATCCCGACCGGACAAGCTGAGGCTCCCGCTTGTAGATGAACGGGAGCCTCTCGAGGTCGGGCCTCGCTGTTGAGCTACTACTTGGTCAGCACAATCCTCGTGTTGTCGACTTCAAGTCCACTCACCATACGAGCCAGGTAGACGCCCGATGCAACCGAAGATCCGTTGGCATCGGTGCCGTCCCAGCTCAGGGTGTGGTTGCCGGCGCCAAGGCGGCCGTCGTGGATGGTCGAGATCAATCGGCCGCGCAGGTCGTGGATGGCCAGGTGGACCGGGGCGGCGGCGGGCAGCTCCACGGCGAACGCCACCCGTGGGTTGAACGGGTTGGGGTAGGCCGACAGAAGGCGCGCTGCGGTCAGTGGCGGCCGGACGCCAGACAGCTCGTCCTGGTGATAACGCAGGGCCAGGATGTCCATGTTGGTGGTGTAGCTGTAGGTGTAGCCCGTCACGTAGATGTCGCCCAGATCGGTGACGGCCAGGGCGCGGGACTCGTCGGACTGGTTGTCGACGCCGTTGTAGCGCACGGCCCACTGCTCGGCGCCGTCGGCCGGATCGTAGCCCACCGTGGCCACGTCCCAGCCGGTGCCGCTGCCGTCGCTGAAGCCGCTCACCACCAGCTCGCCGCCGGGGGTGAAGATGGCGCAGTTGGCCACGTCGTACCAGCCGGGGGGACCGTTGTAGTTGCTGGTCCAGACCCAGTCGCCGTCGTCGCCGTCGAACTTGGCGGTCATAAAGTCGCTCGACTGCACGCCCACCACGTACAGGTCGCCCGCGGCGTCGCGGATCATGCTGCGGGGGTCGTCCAGGTTGCTGGTGGGACCGTTGTAGGTGGTGTTCCAGACCGTGGCGCCGTCGGCGGCGGCGAACCGGTACAGCACCACGTCGTACGAGGTGGTGCCGGTCCAGGTGCGGTTGCACATGAAGATGTCGTCGTTGTCGGCCACGGCCAGCCAGCCGGCTCGCGCCGCGTTGTTGAGGGCGCCGGGCAGGGAGCGGTCCCAGATCTGGGCGCCGCTGTCCTTGTCGTACTTGATGGTCCAGAAGTTGGCGCTCTCGTCGGTGTTGACGCTCACGGCGGTCACCACCGGGTGTCCGTCCGAGCCGACCACGATGGACCAGCCGCGGTCGTCCTTGAACGCCTGCCCGCCGGACAGGTCGGTCCAGCGGATGTCGCCGTCCGAGGCGCGTAGTTTCAGGGTGACGACGTCGTCGCCGCGGCCGCTGACGAAGGTGCGGCCGGTGACGAAGGCGTTGCCCTCGCTGTCGCAGGCGATGGCGTATGCGGACTCGTTACCGTCACCAGGATTGGCGTAGTGCGTTGACCAGAGAACCTCCCCGGTCTCACCGTCCAGTTTCAGGACGATGATATCGTCGCCGTGGCCTCACCCAACACAGCCGGCGATATAACCGCCGACCAGGATGTCCCCGTAGCCGTCCCAGACCATCTGGCTCACCACCATGTCGCTGTCGTCGAAAGCCGGCACCCGTTGGGACCAGATGACGGCGTGGGTCAGGCGGTGCAGCTTGTAGAAGTACATGTCCGAGGCGAATACCCCGTCGTTGCTGGATCCGCCAACCACCAGGTGGCCGTCGGGGTCCGCCAGGGCGACGGTGCCCTCGTCCACGTAGTTGTCACCGCCGTCGTGAATGTCGATCCACTCCTCGGCCGGATCCGCCCAGAGGGGGAACGCGGCCAGGAGTAAAACCGACAGACAGCCGGTCGCGATGCCGAGGGGTCTCCTCATGTTGGGTCTCCTTGTACTGGAAGTTGTCGCCGTCCGTGCGGCAGGTCCAGAATACACACCAATAACATAGGCTATCCGAAGATAACCAGTTTTGTGGAATAATTTTACCATAAATTGCGCATTTTTGCAGGTGGTATTGTGGGATGGGGTAAATTCATGCCTCGCTGGGGATTAGCGGGGGGTTGGAGTCCTGTATAAGCATTTCAATACGCCCCAGGTAGTACCCTCGAGCCCTTTATCCTTCTGTGTGTTACTCATATCGACCTGTCCCACCAGTTGAAAATAAGGACGAATGGATCCGTCGGATTGGGTGGAGTCGCGGCTGATGACATAAAATTCCTGTCTGCCGGTGATGGTTATCGTCTTGTTGCCGGGTCGGTTCACGGAGAGTTCGATTGTGTAGAGGGCGCGCCGGCTGTTTTCGAATCCCGGGTGAAACGAAGGTCCCCAGGTCCCCACAGGTAACAGCAGACTGATATCAATGGTCGATATTCCCGGGATCGGATCGGGTTCAGGCGATATCGCACCTGGAATGGGGATCGGTTCCCCGGAAAACAGGTTCGTCGATACGTCGATTTCACCGTCGCGATCCAGGTGGTCCGATAGCAACCCGAGCGTGTTGATGTCGTACTCCTGGAAGAAGAACTTGAAGTCCGGATGCAATAGATCGCGATATCCGTCGATATCCAGGTTGCTGTAAGCTTCGTGGAAATTGGCCATGGCCTTGCTCTCGGTGTCGGGGAAGACGTATTCGGGAGGTGCCGGAGGAATAAGCGGGCCCGTGTCCGGTGGGTAATCCTTGCTGCAGCCGCACAGTCCGAGAAGAAATACCGAGAGGAGTAATATATCGATGTAGTATCTCATAATTGGTCGGCCCCTCTGTGATATGCCTGGATGATCAATTCAATCATGTACCTCGCAGGACCACTCAACGATACAGGCTCTTCAGCTGTCCCCAGGAGTTCCCATCGGTTTCCTTCCCGTCAGGTTTATCGGTGTCGGTCAGGTCGACCTGTCCCACCACCCGGTAGTCGGGGAGAACAGTCCCGTCGGGCTGGACGGCGCCCCGGTCGGCGACATAGAACTCCTGCCTGCCGGTGATGGTGATGGTCCTGGCGCCGGGGCGAGTGACCGAGAATTCGATCTTGAAAACGGCGCGCTGGGCGTTCTCGAATTCCGGGTTGTATGATGGTCCCCAGGCTCCCTCCTGTTCCAGCAGACTGAACTCGATGGAGTTGATGCCGGGTACGGGATCGACTCCACCGCCGGGATTGGTGAGCGGTTCCCCGGAAAACATATTCGTCGACACTTCCATTTCCACATCCCGTTCCAGGTGATCCGACAGCAGGCCGAGCGTGATGATGTCGTGCTGCAGGAAGAAGAACTTGTAATCCTCATGCAGGATGCCGCCATACTCGTCGATATCCAGCTGGCCGTATGCTTCCTTGAAGTGCCGCATCGCCCGGTCCGGCGTGTCGACGGGGGGATCCTGGGCCTGCCGTTCTGGATTGGTGCTCTGGTCCTTGCTGCATCCCGTCCAGATGACCGCACAAACAAGCAACAACACGACACCGAGAAAAAAGAATCTCCGCTGCATCATAATCCTCCTCACAAGTTCTGGTTTTTCTTCAGGGCAATAATACCATTACCGATACAACTCCTTCAGTGAACCCCATGTAGTACTTTCGGT
>JBDRBC010000425.1:0-5698 GCA_043823125.1 bacterium
CTCGTCCTCGTAGATGAAGGCCGGCGCCGAACCGTAGGACACCTGCGGATAGTAGGAGTCGGTCAGGCCCGGCTGATCCCCCACGTCCACCCGGAAATCGGCGGGATCATAGGTAACGCCGCCGTCCAGCGATCGGTTGGCGTAGATATCGAAGCCGGCGCCGGAACCGGGCGCGGCGCTGTTGCGCTCGTCCATGTAACAGACGTAGACCTGGGGAGTACCGTCGCCGCCCCCCACGCTGATTCGTGGATTGCACGAGTGGCGGGTGCCGGGCGGCGAGCCGAGATCCACACGCTGGGGCCCCTGCCAGTTCATGCCGTTGAGCAGGGCGGTGTTGACGTAGATGTCCTCGGTATAGGCGCCGATGTTGTTCTGGTCACTCTCCCAGGTCACATGGACGCTACCCTGGCCACAGCACATCTGCATACCGTAGTCGCGGGCGGCGCCGGGAGCGGTGCCCGTGTCCAGCCGAACTTCGTTCAACCAGTTCATCACGCCGTTCATACTGGACATCCGGTAGTAGATATCGTCAACACCGCCGGTGCGGTTGTCTACCCAGGCCACATAGACGTCGCTGGCCTGGCAGCACACCCTCGGATTGTAGGCGACACTGGTCCCTGGTGCCCAGTCCAGCCGGGTGGGCGCGGCCCAGGTGGCGCCGCCATTCAGGGAGACGCTGAACTGGATCACGGAACCGCCGGCGGCGCTGGCCTCGGCCCACGCCACGTACACGCAGTGGGTGGCCATGTCGTAGATGGCCGCCACGTCATGCGAGATCACGTGATTGCCGGTGGGTAGTTGAATCTCGTTGGGCTGGAAGGTCAGGCCACCGTCCATCGAGTAGTTACAGAACAGATTGATGTCGCCGTTGATCTGCTCGCCCCTCCAGACCACGCAGACATTGTTCATGTGATTGCAGACCACGATGGGCTCGTACGCCTCGCAATACCGGTTGTCCAGGTAGATGGACGACGGCAGCCAGGTGGTGCCCTCGTCGCCGGAGCGGTTGTACCAGATCAGGTGGGAAAAATCGACCCCCACCCATTCGTCCCAGACGACATGGACATCGAAACCCGAGGCGGCGATGTTGGCGTTGTTGGGACCACGGTGGTCGAAGTTCGGCGTGCTGACCACCACCTCCGGACCGGTCCACAGGTTGGGCGGCCCGCTGCCGGAGCGGTTGAACATGACGTCTGACGGCACGTTACGATCGTCGATCCAGCACGCCACCGCCTGGCCCAGGGTCCAGGTCAGGTTGTCCCCGCCAAAGGATGGAATCCCCAGATGCGCGTCGGCGAAGCCGGCTGGCAGATCATTGATATCGATGCGGTTCTCGTATGAGGTCCCGTTATCGGGATCGGCCACGAAAGCGATGCCGATGTGGTTCGGATCGCCGGGATTCACCGCCACCGAGCAGTTGCTCATGGCGTTGTTGGTCGGCGCGAACGCCACGTCGAGCTGGGTCTGCGGCACGGTCCAGAAGGTTACCGCCGGCACATCCTGGCCGAAGGTGGCGCCGCCGTCGAAGGTCTGATCGGTAACGATCTGGCCCTGAGCCTGGTACCAGTACGGCGTGTCGAGCCAGCCCACTACCACTCGCCCGTCGCTGCCCGGATCGAGATCCGGCCAGAGCAGGAATTGCTGGCCCGGCATGTCGTTCACCTGGGGCATGGGACCCGGCGGCACCCAGTTCCAGCCCTGGTTGTTCGAGGAATTGAACATGATGTCGCTGGGACTGTTGGTCCACGGCGTCGGGCCAGGCAGGTCCGCCTCGTGGACGACGTAGATGTTGCCCGCGAACTGGCTGCCCGTGTGGAAGTAGTGATCGGCGTCGATCCGGGGTTTGGTGATCCACGGCATGGTTCCCGCCGGGCCGGACATGACCGCCACCGGCGCTCCCACCGGAGTGAAGGTCATGCCGCCGTCGAGCGACATCGTCACGAAGATGCCCGAGTTCATATTGGCTGGCGGGAAGGCGTCGAACGACGACATGCAGGTGTACCAGGTACCGTTCCAGTCCGAGGTCACCGTCGGGTCGAAATCGTTGCCAAAGGCGGTTGGAATGGGCGCGCTGTCGAACCAGGTGAACCCGCCGTCGTGACTGTAGCTGGCGCCGATGCCGTCCGGCGACGGCGCCCAGGGTGAATCGCCGTAGGCGGCCACCAGGACTGCCGGTCCCATGGGATTCAAATGCGCATCGATGCAGGCCGTGTTCTGCAGGGTTCCCGGCAGGTCCTGGTTGACCTGTCGATTCTGGGCGAATCCCGTCCCCGCCACCGCCAGCACCAGAAAGACCGTCAGGGCGATGCATCCATGCAGCTTCAGCAGAACAGCCGAGCGCCCGGCAGACTTGACTTCCCGTGTGAGGCAGGCAGCGGAGGTTCTTGACCACATTCTGTGTGTACTCATGACAAACCTCCGTTCACGTAACAACTCTCTCCTATACCGGCCCTGTTGTTTGGCGCGAACGGGAGGTCTTACAGTTGGTTGGATATTCAGCAGAATCGAAAGGCGATGTGGGGAGAGATCAAGGCAGCACGAGCACCAGATCGCCGGTGGCCAGATCGACCCGGTAGCTGAAGTCACCCGTCTCGACCGTGGCGCTGCCGGTCCCGTCGAAGCTGATGCAGATCTCGTTCTCCTCGCCGGTCCGGTAGAGGATCTCACCGGCCACCGGGTAGTCGGACGGGCCGAGGTCCACGGCCGCGATCTGGAAGGTGGCGCGGTACCCGCCGGCGAAGAAGACGCCGGCGCCGTTGATGGTGCCCGTCTCCTGACCCGGCGTGTTGAGATAAGGAGAAATGGCCAGGTCGAAGGTGATACTGGACAACGGTTTCCCGCTGTCGGTCCCGATCTCGACACGCTGGCCTTCGTTGGTCCAGATCCGCACGAAGCTGGCCCGGGGATCGTCCAGACCGATGGACAGGCCGGTGGGGCCATCGAAAGAGGCCAGGGTGAACGAACCGGTGAGGTCAGGGCCGCCGAGGCGATGCTCGTACTGGTCCTTCTCGGTCACGGCGTCCTGGATCTCACCGTAGAGCTGGCCGAAGATTTTGGTGAAGTAACCGGCCTGCACCGCGGTTTCCTGCTCGGTGAGCAGCGGCAGATCGTCCTGGGGAGAGGTGATGTCACTCTCGCAACCGCCCAGCCAGAGCAGGCACGCGGCAACGAGCAGCATCGATTGATAACGGGCAGCGGTCGAACTGCGCATCCAGAAACTTCCTCACGACTCCGGGTGGTCACGTCCTCGGGGTTCCATACAATCGTCGGCGCCTTGACGGAACGCAAACAATACCTTGCCGCTGGCCGTTTGGCGGACGGCGCCTGCCGACTCAAAAACCGAACATCACGCCGGCTGTGTAGTTGGTCATCTTGCCGAAGCTCGCCTCGAGGTTCAGCTTCAACCCCATGTTCACCCCGGCGCCGATGGTGACGCGGGCCTTCTGTTCACTCTTCTCGCTGAAGGAGACCGCCACGGGCGGTCCCGATTCGGGCCGGAACGTATAGTCGATGTCCATCGTGGACTTCTCCACGGCGAAACCGCCGTACACGGTCAGGATAACGGCGCTTTTGCTCGCAGCAAGGAAGCAGCTGTTGGACGAGGCGTCGAGCACACCGTCCATCGAGAGGTTCGTGTGGAAGAACCCCACCATCACGTCCACGGGGAAATCCGGCAAGTGGTTGGTGACGCTGTACTGCAATCCATAACCGAGAAAGTTGACCTTGGGAACGCCCGGCTGGGAGATGCTGGGAAACCAGCGCACCGTGGCCCGCAGACCCGCGATCCCGCCCACGGACGCCTCGGGCACGATCATCGGGACATACGGCGTGTCGGTCATGCCGGGAATGGTCGCCTGTGGAGCAAGAGCCGGGTAGTTGTCAGGATCGATCTGGATGTAACCCGGGTCCTCGTCGTCGCCAAACACCGTGGGGCCCACCATGATGATGCGGGCCGTCTCCCCGAACCCATCATCGCCTTCCGAGAATCCGTACCGCTCGTCCAGGGTCACGTTCATGGTCTTGCGGAAGTTGCGCCGGTCATCGCTGATCTTGGTCGCGGTGATCTTCAGCCCGAACGCGATGGTGATGCGGACCTTCGGAATTGAGGCCGTGGAATACAGACCGCTGTTCTGGTTGATGCCGTAGGCCGTGAACAGCGGCGCCAGGTACGCCTCGGCGTATTCCTGGTTCACCTGCATGATGAGATCGTTCAGATCACCGGCCGTGGCCGGACGCGAATAAAACCCGCCCGCAGCCAGAATGGCCACGAAGAGCAAGAGTTGCCGGAAGGTCATCGAGTCACGCCGTTTCATGCTTTACCCCCGCAGTTGAGCCGGGCCGGTCAGGGACGACCCCATCTGTCGCCTGGTCACACCTGAATCGCCCGGTAGCCCCTGGGTTGGCTAATGGCTTCCTACCGTGGGGACCGTATCATGTTGTCGGTTACGGAACAACCAGCCTTTCCCGTGCACCTGTTTTGGGCTACCATG
Organism: bacterium; assembly: GCA_043823125.1. Taxonomy (GTDB): domain Bacteria; phylum Krumholzibacteriota; class Krumholzibacteriia; order LZORAL124-64-63; family LZORAL124-64-63; genus JBDRBC01. The sequence goes on from JBDRBC010000425.1 coordinate 4,491, forward strand.
CCGATCGTCCCACATCCGGATCGCCCATCACCTGGCCGGGATATCCGCCCGAGCCCAACCTCCGGAAAGGCAATGGCCATGCCAGACGACGCCACCACACCTAAGGGAATCATCTTCTGGGACCTGGCGGGGACCGTGCTGACGCGTGATGGCGCCAAGGGGCACATCGTTTCCCTGGCCGGTTTCGCGGAGGCGATGACCGCACTGCAAACCCGGTACGCCATCCACCTCACCACCTCCGACGACACCGACAGTGCCCGCGATCTGCTACGGAGCATGAACCTTTTGCAGTGCTTCCACGGGGTCCACGGCAATTTCCGCGTCGGGACGGGCAAGCCGTACGGCGAACTGGCCACCGAGCTGGACGTGCCGCCTGAGTCGTGCCTGGCCATCGGCGACAACCTGTACAGCGACGTGCCGGCCGACAGCGACCGCGTGGTGACGGTACTCATCAACCAGGAGGGATTCACCCTTCACGCCGCGATCATCGCGGCGCTGGTGGAGTTGCTCGAGTCCCGGGGCGAGAGCCTCTGCGCGGGCTACGAGGCGCTGTTCGCCGCCGCCCAGCCGTTGCCGGACAGCGACCCGCCACTGCGTCAGAATCTGGATGGGATCGAGTGTTTCATGTTCTACTTCGAACACCGGGCTCTGAACGCCCCGAGGCCGGTGATTCTCCTGCCGGGGTAGTGCCCCCTGGTGCACTGCCAGCCAAGGACAGCCGTTGGTCCGCACCATTTTCCCGAACAAGTATCTGAGCGAATTTCCGCGTGCGTAACTTTCGCGTAACGCCTGCTCGTTATGTTTCTCCCGTCCGAACGAGGCGATGAAGCGGGAATGAAGCCCGACCCACATGTTCATCTGGAGGATGACCGATGTATCGAAACGCTTTCCGTGGCTGCCTGGCCGTCACCCTGATCGCCGTCCTGGCGCTGGTCGGCTGCAGGAAGGACAATCCCGTCGCGACCCTGACCACGCCGTTGGAGTTCACCGTATCGGCGGACGACTTCGTCGTCGAGTTCCCGGACTCATATCTGGAGGATCGGATCCGCGCCGAGATCGACGTGCCCGCACCCATGGACATCATGTTCAGCGACCTGGAAGGGCTCGAGTCCCTGCAGCTCTTCAACAAGAGTAGCAACAACCGGTTTTTTAAATGCATAAGCAATGGAAATAACTCCTGATTGTGTCGCCTCTATATAAGGCAAGAC
>JBDRBC010000426.1:0-36264 GCA_043823125.1 bacterium
CTCACCATGCTGGACTACATCAAGGAGGGGAAGATCAAGGTCGACAAGACCAAGAACTCCGAGCCGGTGACGTTCCACGACTCGTGCAACAACGCCCGGAGCTGCGGACTGACCGAGGAACCGCGCGAGCTGCTGAGGCTGGTCTGCGAGGATTTCCAGGAGATGTATCCCAACCGCGCCGAGAACTACTGCTGCACCGGCGGCGGCGGCGCCATGTCCATGTCCGAGTACACCCCGCGGCGGCTGAAGTCCGGCAAGGTCAAGGCGGACCAGCTCAAGGCCACCGGGGCGGAGGTGGTGATCACCTCGTGCCACAACTGCGTGGACGGGCTGACCGATGTGATCAAGCACTACGGACTCGGCATGGGAGTGACCCAGCTCGTGAACCTGGTGGCCAACGCTCTGGTCTTCGAGCCGGCAGTGGTCGAGGCGCCGGCCGCCGGAGAACCGGCCGTGGTGGAACCGGTGGCCGCCGAGGAGGGCGAACTGTCCGGGTACACCATCCTGGTGGCCGACGACGAGCCCGACTTCGTCACCTTCGTCTCGGCCATGCTCGAGGACAACGGCGCCAAGGTGCTCCAGGCTTTCGACGGCGACGAGGCTCTCGAGATCGCCCGCAGGGAGAAGCCGGATCTGATGACCCTGGACATCCAGATGCCGGGACGCCCCAGCGGCGAGGTCTTCGAGACGCTGCGCAAGGATCCCGCCACGCGGTCACTGGCCATCTGCATCATCACCGGCAATCCGGAGCTGCGGCGCCTGATCTATGACCGCCAGGTGGCGTCCCCGGAAGGGTATCTCGACAAGCCGATCACGGAGGAGACGCTGCTGCGGAACGTGAGAAAGATCCTGGAGGTCGCGCGCAAGTAATCCACACCGTGTGTTCACGCGGAGAACGGCGGAAGTCATGGACGATCTGTACAAGACCTATTTCGATTCCATGCCGTGCTACCTGTCCATCCAGGACCGGAACTTCAAGATCATTGACGCCAACGAGCGTTTCCGCAAGAACTTCGGTGATCACGAGGGACGGTACTGTTACCAGGTCTACAAGCAGCAACCGGAGAAGTGCGTGGACTGCCCGGTGGAGCGTACCTTCCTCGATGGGCGGCGACACCGCAGCGAGGAGCAGGTCCGCACCCTGGACGGCCGCGAGGTGTCGGTCATCGTCTACACGACGCCCATCCGGGACGAGTCGGGCGAGATCACGGCCGTCATGGAGATGTCCACCAACATCACCCTGCTCAAGCAATTGCAGCAACAGGTCACCGAGAGTCAGGCGCGGTACCGGCTCCTGTTCGAGGACGTGCCGTGCCACATCTCCATTCAGGACCGTGACCTGAACATCGTCGACGCCAACCGGCTGCACCGCGAAGCGTTCGGCACCTTCTACGGCTGCAAGTGCTACAAGGTGTACAAGCACCGCGACACGGCCTGCGATCCGTGCACGGTCCAGCAGACCTTCGCCGACGGCCAGGTGCACATTCACGAGGAGGTGGTCACCAAGCAGAACGGCGATTGCATGAACGCCATGGTGACCACGGCGCCGCTCAAGAATGTCGCCGGCGAAGTGGAACACGTCATCGAGATGAGCACCGACATCACCCAGATCCGGGAGCTGCAGGACAAGCTCTCCTCGGTGGGCATGATCATCAGCTCCATCTCGCACGATCTGAAGGGATTGCTGAACGGTCTGGACGGCGGCATCTACCTGGTCAACACCGGCCTGACCAAGGACGACAGCAAGCGAGTGGAGAACGGCTGGGAAATGGTGCTGCGCAACGTGGACCGGATCCGCAGCACCGTGCTCGACATCCTCTACTACGCTCGCGATCGCCAGCCGGACTGGCAGGAAGTCACCGCCAAGGAGATCGGCGAGGAAGTGTTCAACGTCATGGAGCCGAAGGCCGCCCACCACGGCATCACCTTGAAGCGCGACCTGCCCGCCGAGGAGATCCGTTTCGACGCCGATCCGCAGGCCATCCGCTCCCTGCTGGTCAACCTGGTGGACAACGCCTTCGACGCCTGTCGTGTAGACCGCAAGAAGGACCAGCACGAGGTGGTCTTCGCCGTGAAGAAGAACGGCGACATGGTGGATTTCGAGATCAGCGACAACGGCATCGGCATGAACCAGGAAGTCCGGGAAAAGGCGTTCAGCCTCTTTTTCTCCTCCAAGGGCTCGGGCGGCACCGGGCTGGGGCTGTTCATCGCCAACAAGATCGCCCAGGCTCACTCGGGCGGCATCAAGCTGGATTCCACGGAAGGGGTGGGGACCACGTTCACGGTTTCCTTGCCGCTGGAACGGCCGGAGCCGGCGGACGAGGTGAGCGAGGACGGGACGGACGCCGCCCTGGCCGAGGGTGGTTGAACCGAACCGGAATCGGACGACTTTCACGGAGCAATAAAAAGAACGGGACGAACGCCCCGTTCTTTTTATTGCGGTCGTCGAGAAGGCACCGGCGCTAAACGCCCAGAACCTCCTTGAGCGTCTTGATCATCTCGTCCCGATCGATGGGTTTCTGCACGTAGCCGGCTGGCGGCTTGATGTGCTTTCGCCCGTGGATGAACTGCTTGTACTCCCGCATCACGCCGGTCACCACGATGACCGGAATGTGGGCGATCTCCTCGTCCTCCTGCAGCTGGCGCAGGAACTTGCCGCCCGACTGTTCGGGCATGGAGATGTCCAGGGTGATGACGTCGGGCTGTTCATTCTTGGCGACTACCTTGCCGTCGATGGGATTGGGGGCGCTGAAGGTGGTGAAACCGAGATCGCTGAGGAAGGTCTCGAGATACTCGATGACATCCGGCTCGTCGTCGATGATCAGGACTTTTTTGCCTTCGAATTCCTTGGCCATGTTCTTGTACTCCCCTCGCGATGGGTCTGGACCGACTCACTCGCGTTAAAGCGCTGCACTCAGTATACCCGGTGGTCCGGCCGCGGTCGACCCCGTTCCGGGTACGGGCCGTTCCGGCGGCAGGGGCATCCCCGCGCCTGCTAGAACGGCTCCTCCCACTCGATGAACTCCTCTTTCACGTCCACCATGGCGTTGACGATCAGCTCCACGAGTCCGCCGTAGAAGATGCCCGATCGCTTGGTGATCTCGTAATACTCGAGCAGATCGCGCAGCTGCCCCTTGCAGTTGGAGCAGGGCGCGCAGAGATACTTCCGCTGTTCCGGATTCTCCAGATCGGTGTCGGCGAAGGCGTTCAGTACCTGTTGCACCTTCTTGCGCCCCGAGATCTGCAGTCGCCAGTCCTGGAAGTTGAACGGCGACATGATGGCGAAGCCGCTGCCGCCGCCGCAGCAGTAGTTCTCGACTCCGTGGGGGGTCATCTCCCGGAACTGCGGGCAGATCTCCTTGATGATCCGCCGCTGCGGCTGGACGATGCCCATCAACCGCGAGATGTTGCACGGATCGTGCAGGGTCACCGGGAAGTCGTTCTTGGACGGATCGAGCTTGAGCCGCCGCTGATCGCAGATCAGATCCGCCAGGAAGGTGAGAATGCTCTCGCGCGGCACGTCGTATTCCTGGCCGAAGATCCGATCGGCGATGACGGTCAACGCCTTGTGGGCGTGGCCGCACTCGCCGATGACGATCTTCTTGACGCCGAGTTTCTTGGCGATCGCGGCGTGTTTCAGCGCCACCCGCGCGAACTGGGAGTCATCGTACCAGAGACCGTAGTTGATGGCGTCGTACCCGACCATCTCGCTCGACAGGGTCCAGCTCACGCCGGCCGCCTCGAGTATGACCGCCGTGGCGCCGGGGTTCTCGGGCCAGGCCAGGAACTCGCCGGCGTTGTGCAGGATCAGCACGTCGGCGCCTTCCTTGTCCCAAGGAGTCTCGATCTTGAAGCCGACCTTCTCGGTCATCTCCTCGTCGATGAACTCGACGTTGTCCTTCACCACCACCGGCAACATGCCGGTGGAGGAGCCGACCCTCATCTGCTGCACCGAGCCGTCGCGGTGGATCTCCTTGGCGGCGATGCCCATTTCCATGCTGAAGATCTTGCGCAGCTCGTGGGTGATGAGGCCGTTGTCCACGCCCACCGGGCAGGTCTGGGCGCACCGCCGGCAGATGGTGCAGCGGTAGGACAGCTCCAGCAACCGGCCGATGGTCTTCCAGTTCAGGTCGATGCCCTCGCCGGCCAGATTGGCGAGCCAGCGCGGCTTCTTCTTGACGTGCGTGTTGATGATCTTGCGCAAGACCTCGGCGCGGTAGGTCGGCCGGTAGATGTCCTGCCCGCCGCTCATCTCGTAGACCGGGCAAGCGTCGTTGCAGGTCTGGCACTTGGCGCAGTGGTCCAGGGTGAGCAGCAACGGCTGCAGGAAGGTCCAGTTGTTCTCCTTGGTCAGCAGCTTCTCGACACCGCTGAGGAACTTCTTGACCAGCTCCGCCTCTTCCTCCGGGGTCTCCGGCTTGGGAAAGCCCACCGCGAGGGTATCGTCCACCAGCTCGTACTTCTGGCGCGCATCTTCGGTCAGCTGGGGCAGCGGCTTGTTGAAATCCTCGTACGGATGGGGCAGCGGTACGAGTTGATCCAGGGGGACGGTGGTCAACTGCTCACAATCAGAGCTGATATCCTGGGGTCGGACTGTTTTTTTCTGACTGCTCATTTATCGACCTCCTGGTCCATGACCACATCGGCCCAGGTCTTGTGCTTGCCGTTCTTGGTGACATGGCTGGCGGACCAGCCCACGTTCCAGGTGAGATACTCCAGCAGCCGTTCGTCCGTGGGTTCACCAGGGCGGCGGGGATGATCGTCCCAGCGCACCATGTGATAGGTGAAGAACTTCATGTACATGTGCGACATGAAGGTCACCGGTAGATAGGCCACAAAGAAGGCGAACCCGATCAGTTCCGCCATCATCTGCCAGGACAACGCCGCCGCCGGCGCCTTCAAGGTCAGGATGCCCGCCACGGCGGCGCGCAGCAGCGCCGCATCGGCGTCACCGTTCAAGCGCGAGCAGATGCCGATGCCGAACAGCAGGAACATGAACAGGAGGTTGAGAATACTGAACGGGGAGGTGAAGCCCGTGAGCTTGGGGCTGGTCAACCGCATGGACAGCAGACCGAGGGATCCGACGGCGGCGAGGATCAGTCCCGCCCAGCAGACCACCTTGGTGAGATGATGCACGAACAGCCAGAACGGGGCGCCGGCGGCCAGGGCCGTGCCGGTGACGATCTCCACGATGGCGCCCACCAACAGCAGGCCGATAGTGGCGACCAGCAGGTAGAGGCCGAAGTGCAGCGGCCAGGACCAGTACCACATGGGACGGTTGGCCTCGTGGACACCCTTCAGGAGCAGGATCTCCTCGCTCATGGCCTTCAGCTCGGTGAGCTTGGACTCGTGGATCTCCTTGGTCCACCAGTTCGCCTCTTCCAGGAAGGAGCCGCCGTACGATGCCTTGGCTTTCTCCTTGGGTACTGGATAGAGCTCCCACCGTAGATGCATGGGCATGCGGGCAAACCGGATGATCTTGCTGAGGGCACCGATGAAAAATAGCAGTATACCGGCCCAAACCAGCAGGTTCACGACTGTCATGCTTCACCTCGCTTGCGGGGAACAACGCAGGTCAAGTGATTGTGAATTTTTTGCCAGGCAAAACGATAGATGGCGAGATTGGAGAAATCCAGGTTTTTTCCCGATGAACTGGGGGAAATGTGTAGGTAGGGGCAAGGGCCTGCCCCATCGAGCCGTTAAGGTGCTGTCTCTTGGTGAGTTATATCCTATTTTTACACTATGAAAAACATGATTTCACCGCTTCCCGTGCTTCGCCGCGTACATGGTGCTGGTGAAGCCACGATGGAATGCCTGGAGGGTAGCTGGATCATCCCCATATCCACATGTCGCTACTGCATAAAACCTCACCGATTTATCAAGTGGCGGGAATGGCCAAAAAGGTGTGAATTCGCAGGGTTTTACGTCGTTTTTTATTTGACAACCTCGGGGCAGCTTCCTACGTTTGCTCGGCCATTTATGGTGTACGGAGTGGTATTCCTTTTTGGCCCTAGACCGCAGAAAGGATGTACATGGCGAAGTTGGTTCGGCCTCACGGTAGTGACGAGTTAGTACCCCTTCTTCTTGAAGGTGACGAACTCAAGGAAGAGCAAGCCAAAGCAGACAATCTGCCCAAGTTCAAGATGTCGAGTCGGGAGACCGGCGACGTCATCATGCTCGGCATCGGTGGCTTCACGCCGCTGACGGGTTTCATGAACAAGGCGGACTGGGAAGGCGTCTGCAAGGACATGAAAATGTCCAGCGGCATCTTCTGGCCCATTCCCGTGACCCTCTCGGTGGACGCAGAATTCGCCGCATCCCTCAACGCGGGGGACGAGTTCACGCTGCTGAGCGCCGACACAGACGAGATCATGGCGACCATGAGGGTCGCAGAGAAGTACACCATCGATAAAGAGTTCGAGTGCCAGCACGTGTATACCACGGCCGAGCAAGAGCACCCGGGCGTCAAGATGGTGATGGAACAGAAGGCTGTGAACATTGCCGGTCCGGTGAAGGTCCTGAGCGAGAGCTACTACCCCGAGGAGTTCAAGGATCTGTACCAGCGTCCGGCCGAGAGCCGCAAGGTGTTCGAGGATCGCGGTTGGAAGACCGTGGCCGCCCTGCAGCTCCGGAACCCGATGCACCGTAGCCACGAATATCTCGCCAAGATCGCGGGCGAGGTCAGCGACGGCATCTACATTCACCAGCTGGTCGGTAAGTTGAAGCCTGGCGATATCCCCGCCGACGTTCGCGTCGACTGCATCAACACCCTCGTGGATAACTACTTCATCAAGGATCGCGTCCTGACCGGCGGTTACCCGCTGGACATGCGCTATGCCGGTCCCCGTGAAGGTCTGCTCCACGGTGTGTTTCGCCAGAACTTCGGCTGCACGCACATGATCATCGGTCGCGACCACGCCGGCGTGGGCGACTACTACGGCGCTTTCGATGCCCAGGACATCTGGCACGAGATTCCGGAGGGCGCCCTGGAGATCAAGATGCTGCCCATCGACTGGACCTTCTGGTGTTACAAGTGCGGCGGCATGGCTTCCATGAAGACCTGCCCGCACGGTAAAGAGGACCGTCTCTTCCTCAGCGGTACTGCCCTGCGCAAGTCGCTGTCCGAAGGCGGAGACGTCCCGGCCGAGTTCAGCCGTCCCGAGGTACTCAAGATTCTACGCGAGTACTACGGATCACTGCAGGACGGGGACAAGGTCGAGATCAAGATGCACCGCGCTTCCACGGGTGATGACGGCCCGCGGAACAAGAAGTAGTGACTGAGACGATTCGTTACGGCAATGCCGTATTTATCGTTCAGCTGAACGCCGTAAGGCATCACTTTCAAACAAGGAGGGCGCTGGATGCCCAGCTATGTGATCCCCGAGAAATGTGACGGGTGCAAGGCGCTGGACAAGACCGCCTGCCAGCACATTTGTCCCAACGACCTTATGGTCCTGAACACCGAGACCGTGAAGGCCTGGAACATGGAACCCGAGCTTTGCTGGGAATGCTACAACTGCGTGAAGATCTGCCCGACCCAGGCCGTCGAGGTTCGTGGGTATGCCGACTTCGTGCCGATGGGCGCTAGCGTGACCCCGCTGCGGAGTTCCGATTCCATCATGTGGACCGTCAAGTTCCGTAACGGTATGATCAAGCGCTTCAAGTTCCCCATCCGGACCACTGCCGAAGGCACTGCGGTTCCCGAAGGCCTCAAGGGCTGGGAAACCGGCTCGGATGATCTCAAGTCCCCTGTCCTTTTCACCGAGCCCGCTTCCCTGGGTCTCGATGAAATTCCTGGTCTGTAAGGAGGTGGAGAGTCATGGCAGCGTATGATCGTTTTGAAACCGTTGAAGTCTCCACCGATCTACTGATCATCGGTGGTGGCATGGCCTCTTGTGGTGCCGCCGTGGAGGCTGCCCACTGGGCAGAGAAGAACAATGTCAAGGTCACCCTGGTCGACAAGGCCGCCATGGACCGTTCCGGCGCCGTGGCCATGGGCCTGTCCGCCATCAACCAGTACGTTGGTCTGAAGGACGGGCAGAACACCCTGAAGAATTACGTGGACTATGTCCGCAACGATCTCATGGGTGTCACCCGCGAGGACCTGGTCGCCAACATCGCCCGTCACGTGGACGGTTCCGTCCACCTGTTCGAGCAGTGGGGCCTGCCGATCTGGACCGACGAGAACGGCGCCTACGTGCACGAGGGTCGCTGGCAGCTGATGATCAACGGCGAGTCCTACAAGGTCATCGTCGCCGAGGCCGCCAAGAACGCCCTGAACAAGATCGGTGCCGAGATCTACGAGCGCATCTTCATCGTCGAGCCGCTGCTGGACGGCAACAAGATCGTCGGCGCGGTCGGCTTCAGCGTGCGCGAAGACAAGTTCTACGTGTTCAAGGCCAAGGCCGTCATGTGCGCCATGGGTGGCGCCGTGCACGTGTTCAAGCCGCGCTCCTCGGGTGAGGGCCTGGGCCGCGCCTGGTACCCGCCCTGGAACTCCGGTTCCAGCCTGTACTTCAGCATGAAGGCCGGCGCCGAGCAGACCTGCCAGGAAGTCCGTTTCATCCCCGTCCGCTTCAAGGACGCGTATGGCCCGGTCGGTGCCTGGTTCCTGCTGTTCAAGAGCCGCGCCACCAACGCCTTCGGCGGCGAGTACATGGTCGAGCGCCGTGATGAGCTCGAGACGTGGGGCCCCTACGGCAAGGTCAAGCCGATTCCGGCCAACCTGCGTAACTGGCTCGGCATGCTCGACGTGATGGAAGGCAAGGGTCCCATCTACATGCGGACCGAAGAGGCCATCCAGAAGATCGCCAACGAGTTCAAGGACGATCCGAAGGTCTTCAAGAAGAAGATGAAGGAACTCGAGAACGAGGCGTGGGAAGACTTCCTGGACATGACCATCAGTCAGGCCATCCTCTGGGCCGCGACCAACACGCAGCCCGAAGAGAAGGCCTCCGAGATCGCCGCGGCCGAGCCGTACTTCATCGGCTCCCACTCCGGCGCCTCCGGTGCCTGGGTCAGTGGTCCCGAGGATCTGCAGAACGCTGCTTCCAAGGCCGACTACTTCTGGGGCTATCCCAACATGACCACCGTGAACGGTCTGTTCTGTGCCGGTGACGCCTCAGGCGCCTCCAGCCACAAGTTCAGCTCCGGTTCCCACGCCGAGGGTCGTATCGCCGCCAAGGCCGCGATCGCCTACATCGTGGACAACAACGGTGAGCCCAAGGTCGACATGGCCAAGGTCGAAGAGCTCAAGAAGTGGATCCTGCAGCCGCTGGACACCTTCGCGGACAACAAGGACGCCACCACGGACGCGCACATCAACCCGAATTACATTCGGCCCAAGATGTTCATGTTCCGTCTCCAGAAGCTGATGGACGAGTACGCGGGCGGCGTGTCCGCTCAGTTCACCACCAGCAAGCACCTTCTCACGAGGGGCATGGAGCTGTTGACCTTCCTGAAGGAAGACAGTGACAAGCTCGCCGCCGAGGATCTGCACGAGCTGCTGCGGTGCTGGGAGAACATCCACCGCATGTGGCAGGCCGAAGCGCACGTCCGGACCATGCTGTTCCGTGACGAGACCCGCTGGCCTGGCTATTACTTCCGCTCGGATACCCCGACCATCGATGAGGACAACTGGAAGGTCTTCGTCAACTGCAAGGTCGATCCGGCATCCGGCGAGTGGGAGATGATCAAGCGGCAGATCCACGAGATCTACTAAACGATCATTACCACAGGTTAGATGGACCGGCGCCCCCTCGTGGGGCGCCGGTTTTTTTGTACAGCGCGGGAAAATGGCGGCCCAAGGTCCTGCCGTGATTCGCCTGGCGGCCGAGAAACCACTCTGGCGGGGCGACACGGCTCCCCGCCGCCTCCCCCCTAGCGGTAGAGAGCCTTGACCTGTCCCCAGGTGGCCGGTGGCGTGTCCACGAGCTCGGTCCAGGAGACGAGGTTGTGCTCGAGCCAGATCACCGGTCCCAGGTCTCGGTGCAGGTAGAGTTCCTGGGGCAGCCACTCGATGCCGGAGACCTCGTCGACGCTCACCACCATCACCGTGAAGGTGCGGCTCGCCACCGTGATCACCTGCTCACCCGTGACGCTGAAAGCGACCGAGGAGGGCGAACCGTTGAGATCGCCGTTCCAGGTCCAGGTCTTCCCGGCCGCCAGCGGCAGGTCCAGAAACAGGAGTGGCGGATCGAAGTCATATTCAGTGGGTTCGAGGTCGCCGAGACACTGCCAGGTCGCGTACGGGAGGTAGATATCCCCGCTGCCGTCGTCGAAGTAGGCTTCGCTGGAGCTACACGGCAGGGGCCCGCTGGTGCCTTCGCGTAGGGTGGTGCCGTCGCCCGCGGGATTATCACGCAAGCTGTAGTTGATCCAGCTCAAGGCGGCACTTTCGTATTGGAAGGTGGCCCCGGCAACCAGCGGCCAGTAGTCACCGGCGGCGAGGTAGGCGGGGAGCATCAGAATCAACAGGAAATAACAGAGCGGTTGTGGGCGTCGCATGACACTGCCTCTCACTGAATCGGAATGGATGTAACCCTCAACGATACGACTTCGATTTTACCATGAATCACCAGCGGTGTAGCGCAAGAAAATCCGAGTTCAGCGAATCTCAGTTTCGTGGCGCTGATACAGTGTCCAGCCCTCCAGGACAGCCGTCGGTCGGTATTCTCGCTCCACCAGGTCGTAGAAGGCGTCCATGGCCGGTGGTGGTGGTCCGTACACGCTGAAGTTCTCGTTGGCGGGTAGTCGCCAGCTTGCACGGGCGCGGACTGCCAGGGGGGGGAACAGCGCGTTGTTTGTGTCGAAGATGGCCAGGGGCGGAAAGCGGCGCAGATCGTCGAGGAACTGCCCCGCCAGTTCATCGCTGCCGTAGTGACGGGTCACCAGCGGATACTGATAGACGTAGCGGGTCGCCGAGCGCCGGCCACTGAGGGCCAGAACCCTGGCTTCGGCGCCGTACATCAAGATCCGGTCGTCACGGTTGGTGTTCTGGGTGATCCACTTCACGGCAGCCTTAACGGCCGCGTCGGCGCCGGGATCTCGCATCTGCGTGTAGAGAGTGTCCAGCTTCTGGAACCGCAGTCCGCAACCGGCTGCCGCTACCAGCGCCAGCATGAGGCCCCTGGCCAGCACCGATCGGTGGCGGCTGACGCCTGCCCTTTGCCACAGGAAACCGAACAGCTCGGCCACGGCCACGGCCAGCAGGGGGAGCCAGAGGATGAAGTAATGGGAGTAGGCGCGGCCCGACACGCTGCCGGCGGCCATCTCCAACGGCACGCCGATCAGGACCAGGTCGTGAAAGAGCCCGCGTCGTCCCGTCGACATCGGCTTTCTGGCCAGGCGGCGCACCAGGACGAGCAGCCAGACCAGGAGTGCGCCAAAAGACCAGGAGACCCGTTCGATGCCGGACCCCAGAACCTGCAGGCGGCGGGAGAGGTCCACCGCCGTGTAGGAGAGGTTGAAGCGGAACGCCGCTTCCCACATGGCCCCCCAGGCGTCCTGCACGAGGAAATAGAACCCGGCGGGTACCAGGACCAGCGCCATCCCCAGCAAGCCCCAGGCTGCGGCGGAGCCCAACTCGAACGGGCGTCGCCACTGACTCCCCCGTAGTGATGTCACCAGCACGATAGCTGCAAAGGTGGCGACGTGATTCTGCCGGAGCAGGAATGCCAGGGCGGTCAGAATACCCAGCCCCAGGTACCAGCGGCCGGTGACTCCGCGCCAGCCGTGCCGGAGAGCGAGGTAGAGAGCGCCGAACTGCAGCGGCAGACTGTACTCCTCGGTCAGATTACCGCGATCCAGCAAATCCGGGAGCGTCAGCATCCAGAGCAGGGTGACGAGAGCCGCGACCACCCGTCCCTGCAATGAGCGCAACAGTCGGTAGGACAACCAGCCGGCTGTACTCAGGGAGAGCAGCTCGAGCAGCCAGGTTCCCCAGATCCTGCCGCCGGCGAGCCCGAGGCCGAGGGCATTGATCAGATAGATCAGCGGCGGCTTGTGGTCCCAGACGTCGCGGTAAGGCACTTCACCCCGTAGCAGGCTCTGACCGATGTAGAGGAAAACGCCGGAGTCGCGGGCGGGAATCACGAAGGCCACGGGAAGCAGGAGGAAGCAGGCGAGGGCCGCCACCGCCGCCAGGACGATGCCGGTTTCGCGCCGGGTGATGATGTCGTCCGTCCCGTGCTGGGCGGTCACGCGATCCGCTCCTCGAAAAGTTGCAGGGCGGCGCAAATGGTGCGGTCCATGTCGTAGTAGGCGTAGTCGCCGAGACGCCCGCCGAAGATCACTTTCTCGTTCGCGGCCCGCGCCCGATACCGACGCAGCAGTTCACGGTTCCTTTGCGTATCCACCGGATAGTACGGCTCGTCCCGATCCGCGTGAGGGAATTCCCGGAAGATCACCGTGTGGCCTGGCTTGTAATCCCGCTCGGGGTGCAGGTGCTTCGGTTCGTGGATCCGCGTGAACGGCACCTCGACGTCGGCGTAGTTCATCACGCTGATACCCTGGAAGTCGTCCCTGGCCATCACTTCTCGCTCGAAACGCACCGAGCGCCAGTCCAGGCGACCATCAATGCAGTCGAAGTACCGATCGATGGGGCCGGTGTAGATGGTCTGGCAACGGGGGTGGAACTCGTGGCGGTGCTCGAACCAGTCGCAATCCAGCACGATGTCGATGTTGTCCGCGGCGAGCATCCGCGCGAAGAGCCGGCCGTACCCTTCCCGGGGGATCCCTTGCCAGCGGCTGTTCTGGAAGTAGTTCCGATCGTGATCGAACCGGACGGGTAGCCGGGCCATGATGGCGGCCGACAGCTCCCGCGGCTCTCGATTCCACTGCTTCCGGGTGTAGCCCCGAAGCAACGCCTCGTACAGCGGACGTCCGATGAGGGAGATCGCCTGTTCCTCGAAGTTGGCCGGTTCGGCGACGGCTTCCCGGGCGGCCTCCCGGGTCAGGAAAGACTCGGCCTCGGTCGGGGTGAAGGTCCGGCCGTAGAAGGCGTTGATGGTGTCGAGATTAATGGGCAACGGGAAAGTCCGGTCGCCGTGACGGGTCTCGACCCGGTGCCGGTAGTCGTTGAAAGTGGTGAAACGGTTGAGGTATTCCCAGGCTCGTCGGCTGTCGGTGTGGAAGATGTGACTGCCGTACCGGTGATACTCGATTCCGGTCTCCGGATCGATCTCCGACCAGCAGTTCCCCCCGATGTGCGGGCGGCGGTCCAGCAGCACGACGTGGGCCGAACGTTCGCTGGCAATTCGTTCGGCCAGGACGCTGCCGAAGAGACCGGCGCCGACGATCAGGTAGTCACAGGTCATCCCGCTGGCCTCCTGTGACCGGGCGGATGACGGTTCTGGCTCGGGCGAACAGGGCACAGACACCCGCGGCGGCGATGACCAGGTATTGCAACAGGCGTCCCAGCATGCCGATGGCCGCGCCGTGCGGATGTCCCATCGACTCGTAAAGGTAGCTGAAGGCGCTCTCGGACAGCCCGAGTCCGCCGGGGGAGATCGGTAAGGCATTGAGGGTCATGGCCAGGGGGTCGACGACGGCGTGTTGCTGCAGGCTGAGCGTCGTCCCGAGCAGCTCACCAGCCACCACGAAGCTTAAAATGACCAGAGCATGATTCGCCAGTCCGAGCCCCAGCACGGCTGGTAACAGACGCGGGTTGCCGGCAAGAGCCCCCAGGCCGGCCAGCAAAGGTTCGAACCGGACGAACCAGCCAGGCGGCGGCCGGTGATGGAGCCGGGAAACCAGAAAACGCGCCAGGAGAAGAACGGCGGGAGCCCCCAGGCAGACCGCCGGCGGCAGGATCACCAGGACATCGGGAATCGAAGGCAGGGTGCCGCTCGTCCAGCCGTATCCGACGGCCAGGGCGGCCACGAGGAAAAGCGCGTAGATTCCGACGAAGCGATCCGCCAGAACGGCGCCGACGGCGATCCGCTTCCCCTGCTGAATATCCCGGCAGAGCGCCGTCGCTTTGACCACGTCACCCCCCACCAGCCCCGGCAGGAGCATGCTCGAGAACGCGCCCATGGCGGTGACGCGTACGGCTTGGCGATACTCCACCTGCAATCCCACAGCGGCCAGTAACCAGCGGAGTCGCAGTCCCAGCAGGAGCAGACCGGCAGTGACGGCCAGACTGCTTCCGACCAGGAGGCTCAGCTCTCGCGCCCCGAGACGGAGTTCGAGCAGTGCTGCCGGATCGAGCCGCCCCGATCGCACCAGCCACCCCAGCAGCACGACAGCCACGATCAGCCGCAATACCACCGAAAGAACCCGGCGCCACGGGGAAACCGGTGATTCAGCCAGCCAACCAGCCGACAGTGTCGAACCGCCGTGGTCCCCGCTCGCCACAATGGCGGGTGACCCGAAGCGAAACTTCATCGTCTGCCAGAACGCTTGCCCAGCAGCTCGCCAGAGGCCGAAGTGGAGCAGGGAAACCGTGCCGGTGCGACGAGGTCGATGGGGTACCGGCAGCTCGGCGGTGCGCCAGCGTTGGCGGGAAGCGGCGCCCGCCAGGAGCACGTTGGGCGCGAAGGTATCGGCGGGAATCCGGGGCAGAACGGCGCGTAGGCAGTCCGATCGGAGCAGGCGATACGGTGTGTTCACATCGCGGACCGTGTTACCGAAGCAAAAACGAATGGTGGCCCGCGAGGTCCAGGTCACCAGCCGTCGCAGCGGACTCTGGCGGCGTCCCTGTCGATGGCCGAAAACAGCGTCGTGATTTTCGCGAATTTCCCACAGCCGGACAAAGGACGCCGGGGACATCTCGTCGTCGCTGTCGCACTGGAAAACCCAGTCCGCCAGCTCGATTGCCCGGCGGTAGCCCCGCAGCACGGTGGGTCCGTGACCCTCATTCATCTTCTGGATGCATTCCACCCGGTCGTGTTCTGCAAATGCCGCAAGTTGTTCGGCAGTACCGTCGGTGGACCCGTCGTCGAGCACGATGGCGATGTAATCGATGCCGAGTCGCTTGAACTCGGCCAGCCAGCTCGACAGCACCCTGGCGATGCACTCCGCTTCGTTGTACACGGGCATAACGAGGGCGAGCTCTTTCGACATGATCGTAAGGACTCCAGCGAAAACAGAGACTTCCCGGCTCGGCGGGAATCCGGAGGGTTATGGGTGGATACAATTGATGACCAGGATGATGTCTGGTCCTGAATCTGTCCACTGCTCATTGAGGTGAGGTGGAGTCGTCAAAGGTCGGGAGGAACGGGTCACGACTTGGTCGATCGCTGTGATGGCAGTCAATCATGTCCCGAGGGTTGTGGGGTGCCGTCGTCCGTGGTACCCCGCTCCAGGATATTCGCGCCGCTGATTCCCCGTCCGCTGGCGGCGTTCATCGCCTCGAAAAAAGCGAGCAGTTCGTCGACCGCGACAAACACCGTATCTTCTCCACTGCTGATGTGACGCACGTGTCCACGGAACGCGCCGGTCGGATCTTCCACGAACTGGACGACGAAGGTTGACATCCGGTGATCCCTCCTCGAGTAGCTGACGTCCGGGCGGCTGGCGGATCGCTTCAGTGGCCTTGGTGACGTGGAATAAGGTAACCGGGGGTCGTTACGCAGAAATTACGCGGGGCGAGTGATTGCCCAAAAATTCACCCGGATCACTGCTCTATGATCCGGGGCATCCGGAGCATCCGGGGGAGAATCGGCGCTTTTTGCCGTCTATGACGTTTGCTCGCACTTCAGCAGTTCACGCACTGCCGTGACGAGTTCGGCCCGATCGATGGGTTTGAAAAAGGTACGATCGGCGCCGAGTCGCTCCGCTGCGGCCAAATAGTCGTCTGGCGAACTCTTGCCGCCACCAGAGATGGCGATGATCTTCAGCTCGGGATCCAGCTTCTTGAGCTCCAGAATGGTTTCGATGCCTTCCTTCTCGGGCATGATGATATCGGTGATGACGCAATCGGTGGGATTGTTGGTGAACAGCTCGATACCCTCGGCGCCGTTGGAAGCCTCAACGACCTCGAAATCTTCGTCCTCGAAAGTCATGCGCAGCATCAGGCGGATCTGGGCCTCGTCGTCTATGATCAGGATACGCGGCATGATTCTTCCTTTCGTTCGTTATTCCGCAGGACCTGATGAATTGTATTCAAGAGTTCTTCCGGAAATATCGGCTTCAGTAGATATTCCTTGATCCCAATTTCAGCGGCCTGCTCTTGGGTGAGCGTATCGCTGTATCCGGTGCAGAGAATGACCGGGAGATCCGGCCGCTGCTCGAGGACCTGCTGGGCGAGTTCAGCGCCGGTCAGGTTCGGCATGGTCTGATCCGTGATGACCAGGTCGTACCGGGTGGGATCGCTGGCGAACTGGTGGCAGGCCGCTCGGCTGTCGGTGAAGACATCCACCTGGAAGCCGGCTTCCCCGAGAAAGATGGCGGCGAGATCGACGAGCTGGGTTTCGTCGTCGACGTAGAGAATCCGACCGCTCGGAGTCTCGGGGGGAGTTGGTGTGGCGGCCTGGGCGACGTCGACTTCCGGCACGGTCTCGGCAGGTGGAGTCTCTTGATCCTGGTTCTTGAACGTGTTCGCGAAAAGCGGGGGGTAGATGTGGAAGCGACTGCCCATGCCGATATCGCTGGTCACCTCGATCTTGCCACCGTGATCCACGACGATACCGTGTACGGTCGCCAACCCCATACCAGAGCCATCACTCACCTGCTTGGTGGTGAAATACGGCTCGAAAATACGTTTGCAGGTCTCACGGTCCATACCCTCGCCGTCATCGGCGACGGTGAGAAGGGCGTAGGGCCCCGCGAGCGGAAAGGTTTTCCGGCCGGGATCTGCCGGCTGGTCCGGTGCGATCGTGTACGTCACCTGGAGCCGGCCGCGCCGGTCCGGCATGGCCTGCGCCGCATTGGTCGCGAGGTTCATGAGTACCTGATGGATCTGGATCGGGTTGACCAGCACCGGTCCGCAGTCCGAATCGATGTTCTGCTCGATCTCGATGGTGCTGGGCAGGGTGCCCCGTAAAAGCTTCAGTGCCTCCTTGATCAACGGCTGCAGTCGGACCGCTTTTCGCCGCTGCTCGGATTTCCGGCTGAAGGTCAGGATCTGCTTGACCAGTTCCGCTGCCCGCCGGTGCGCGATCTGGGCTTCCTCGAGACAGGTGAAGGTTCGACTGGCCGGGGGCGTCTCCTTGAGCGCCAGATCGGTGAAGCCGATGGCGCTGAAGAGGATGTTGTTGAAGTCATGGGCAATGCCGCCCGCCAGGGTGCCGATGGCTTCCATCTTCTGGGCGTGCTGCAGCGATAACTTCAGCTCCTCCGTTTCCTCCTTGGCCCGGAGTGATTCGGTGATGTCGGCCACCAGGGACGCCACGCCGATGACGGTGTCGTTGTCATTGACCAGTGGCGTGTTGTACCACTCGCAGACGATCTGACGATCGTCGGCGGTGCGGTTCTCGTTGACGCTACGGGTGCCACCGCGCTGCGCCTTGAGTTGCTGCCAGATGGAGTTCATGTGCTGACGGGCGCTGGCGGGAATGATGAGCGACGCTGCGTGCCGGCCCATGGCCTCACTGGCCGGATACCCGAAGATCTTTTCTGCGGCCGGATTCCACTTGGTGACCTTGAAATCCGGATCCCATTCGATGACAGCCAGTGGTGTGTTGGCGAAGTGGAGTTGCTGGCGCTGCTCGGAGTCCCTGAGAGCCTTCTCCACTGTTTTACGCGGGGTGATGTCCAGGGCCACCGAGAGCAGACCGACGACCTCTCCGGCCTGGTCCCGCACCGCCGAAGTGGCGGTGGTGACGGTGATCTGGGAGCCATCCCGTTTCACATAGGTGAACTCCTGTTCTTCCTGTCCGGCCAACAGGGCTTTGCAGGCGAGGGCCTCGAATCCGTCAATGGGACGCCCCAGTTCGGCGCTCAGCTCCCGTTCGCGGGTTTTCAGTTCCGCTTCCAGGTGGTAGTGGAGTGGGGTTTTGTGGCCGACCATCTCCCCGGCCCGGTACCCGAGCATCCGCTCCGCACCCCGACTGAACAGGGTGATCCGACCGTCACGATCCGTGGCGATGATGGCCACCAGGGTAGCGGAATCGAGCACGCTTTCCAGTTTGCGATGGGCCGAGGCCAGAGCGGCTTTATTGCGCTCCCGTTCCCGGACCAACTGGAGTTCGCGCCAGATGGAGTAAGAAACCAGCAAGAGGATGACCGACAAGATACCCAGGCTGGTCAGGATGACCTTGTTCTGGATGGCGCTGATGCTGGTCTCGACATCATCCAGATACATGCCGGTGCCGAGGATCCAGCCCCACGGCTGGAAACCCTTCACGAAGGACAGCTTCGGGACGATCTGGTCGGGATCGTCGTGGCGTTGCCAGAGGTACTCGACGTACCCTTCGCCCTCGGCAGCCACGCACTCCACGAATCGCTGGAAGAGCAGCGTCCCGTCCGGATCCCGGAAGTTGGCCAGATCGAGCCCCTCCAGATCGGGGCGATACGGATGCATGATCATGCGGTGGTGCAGGTCGTTGATCCAGAAGTAGTCCTTGGCTTCGGGCCCGTACCTGAGCTGGTTGATGAGCCGTGCGGCTTCTGTCTGCGCCTGCTGTCGCGGCATCTCGCCCGCCAGTTCCCGTTGATGATAGCTGGCCAGGATCTGGTAGGACGATTCGGTCAAGCTCCGGAGCGCCAACCGTTTCTGTCCCAGCAGATTACTGCGAAAGGAGGGCAGGAGCGCCAGGACGAAAACCAGGGTGAACAGCAGAATCGCGGTCCCGGCCGGAATCACGATCCGGAGCAGGAGTCCACGATGACTGGAGCCGGTACTGTTTCGATTCAAGATTCTTGCCTGCTCGTCTTCACGGAGAGTGTTTGGTGGACTCGTCAGGACGTCCAGACGGTGGAAACACCGGCTGGTCCCCATCGCCGCCGAGACAGTGGCGATGGGGAATCCAGATATCTCCTCTAGGAAATCGGCAGTGGGGGAGCAGGCTTGAGGTCGGTCTACCATTTGTTATTTGAGCAAGGCGCCCTGTAGCACCGTGGTGAAGGATTCGCTCTCGATCCGGAAGAAATAGACGCCACTGGCACAGGTGTGCCCCAGGTGATTTCGGCCGTCCCACGGTATCTCCAGCGGCCCCGGATCGGTCAATCCGTCCCACAGAGTCGCCAGCTTCCTGCCGCCGAGGTCGAATAGCTCGACCCGGACCGACTGGCGGTGGGGAATGTGTAGCCGCACCGACACGGTGGGGTTGAACGGATTGGGGTGCAACGAGCACGACGGCAACGGAGCCACGGGAGCCGTGGTCTCTATTCCGGTGAGGGGGTGTTCCAGGCGCAGATACTCGGCGATCTCGAGCTGACTGTTCCCGTTGCCAGCCGGAGCCTGACGCGTCAGGTCGCCGCCGTCTTCGCTGTCGTAGCAGGCTGCGGCGAGCCAGAGACGGGCGGGTGACGAACCGGCATAGACGGTGGGGATGTCGATGACACCCTCCAGCACCGCTCCCTGGGCCTGTGCGAAGGACGCGCCGGTCAGACCGGTTTCGTCGCCGTCGAACCAGCCACTCCAGCCGGTGCTGTTCTCGGCTCCCACGAAGAAGTCCGGACTGATGATGGTGCCGTTCTTCGCCCAGGGCGCCGGACCGGTGGCGCTGGTATCCGCCGCCACCAGCAGAAAGTGATCGAGACCGGGCGTGGTGCCACTGCCCTCGGTGGCGAGATAGAGCTGACTGCCTTCCCAGCGTGCCCAGAGTGACAGATCGCCGCCGGAAGCGAGCAGCGGTACCCCGGCATCGAGTTGGCCGTCCAGGACGAAAATCGCCGTCGATCCAGTCACTTCGACACTCCAGTCACAGCCACCGTTGTTGTCCCAGACGCCGACGCCATCGGTGAAATCGAACTGGAGACTGCCAGCGTCGGCGGGCACATTGCAGTCGACCTCCCAGCAGTTGGTGCCGCCGTTCCAGGTCATGGCTTCGTATTGTGAGCCCTGCCAGTCGTTGAACCCATAATAGAACCAGACCTGGGAGGCCGTCGCCAGCGGTCTGCCGGCGGGAGCGTAGGAGACGGTCAGAACACTCCCGGCCACGGGGGATGACGGTGACCACCAGACCGTCGGGTCCCAGGTCGGCAGATAGCTGCAGGCCTGAGTCCAGAGACCGAAATCGCAGCCGCTGTCGTAGGCGATACGGAAAAAACCGTCCTCACCCCAGGACTCGCTCCAGCTATTCTTGGCGATCCAGCACTGCTGGCTGTCGTCATAGCCGACGATCAACACGAGATGATTGACGCCGGAATAGGTACTGCCGTGGGCCGAGTACACGCCGCTGTCGTAGGCGTAGAAGCTATTGTAGATCCGGAACCAGGTCCCCACCGGGCCGCTCGCCAGGGCGTTTTTGATGGCGTCGATGTCGAGCTCGCTGCCGGTCACGAATCCCCACGTCGCCAGCTTCTGAACCTGGTCCGACGTTGCGGCGCAGCTGAAATCGCACGGCAGGACATGGGTGGACTCGTAAGGAAAACACGGTTCCGGCGGAGTCCCCGCCAGTCGCAGGTATTCGAGGGTCGCGTTCAGATAACCGCTCGCGCAACTGCTCGGGTAATACGGGATATCGATACACGACAGGATACGTTGTTCGGAATAGTCCGGATCGGTATTGGGCAGATCCAACCCGATCATCAGGGCGGATTCGAGCATGGCCACGCCGGCGAAATCCCAGCAGGAGCCACAGCTCTGCTGGTTACGAACCCCACTCACGAAGCTGTCACCGTCCCGATCACGCCAGTCCAGGGCAGCACGGTCCGGGATGCCCTTGCTGTTTCGCCAGCGGGGCAAGGTGCCGAGAGCGGACGGTGTCAGAGCGCCGCCGAGTTGCCGCCGTTCCGCCGCCGAGAGCTGGACGACCCAGTTGTCCGTCACCGAATATCGGAGATCGAGAGCGCGGATGGTGGCCCGCAGGGATTCCAGATCGAAGATTGTCGTCTGCGCCGGGACAGCGTTGACACCGAGCAGTAGCACCAGCAGCAGGCATACGGCGCGGACAGGATGGCGCCGGTTTCGTGGTGATGGCAGCGTACCGCCGAGATCGGAGACAGTGCCGCTCATGGGCTCCCCCTTGTCTGAAATCATGCTTTGATTCACTGGAGAATGTGCCCGCCCTACGCTCCTGGAACTTGCCGGGCATTTGTGCTCGCAAGTTCTCTTTCCGGGACACGGGCTGTCAGCGGACCAGCACACCGCGTGCCAGCACGGAGCGGGTCGGTCCGGAGGCGCGGAACAGGTAGACGCCGCTGGCACAGGGACGGCCGCTGTCCTGTCGTCCGCGCCAGCTGAAGGAGCGGATCCCGTGGTCGAGGGGACCGTCGTGGAGGGTCGCGACTTTGCGGCCGGTGAGGTCGAACACTTCCAGGCGGAGATTCGCCTGCGTGGGCAGGTCGAGGGAGACGGTCACAGCGGGGTTGAACGGGTTGGGATGGAGCGAGAGCCCCCAGGCCGTGCCCGCCAGCGGACTGTCGCCCGTGGCTGACAGGTCGTTGCCCAGCCTGTAATACTCCGTTGACGTCAGGTCGCCGTCGCCGTTGCCGCCGGGTGCCTGGGCGGTGAGCAGACCGCCGTCGGCAGTGGCGTACCCCGCAGCCGCGATCCAGAGGGTGGCCGGTGGTTCGCCGCCGTAGAGCGCGGTCAGATCCAGCGTCCCTTCCAGAACGGTTCCCTGGGCCTTGGCGAAGGCACTGCCCGACTGCACTGCCTCGGCCGCGTCGAACCAGCCGCACCAGCCGTTGCTCTCCTCGGCCCCCAGGAAGAAGTCCCACGGCAGCGCACTGCCGCTCTTGGCCCAGACCGTGCTACGGCTACCGCTGCTGTCGCTCTGCACCAGCAGGAAATGGTCGCTACCGGTGGTGCTGCCGACCCCTTGGGTGGCGAGGTAGAGGAGGTCGCCCTCCCGTCGGCCCCAGAGGCTGAGTCCGTTGCCGGCGGCCAGTTCCGGCACGCCGTCGTCGAGGGATCCGTCCATCACGAAGCCGCTGCTGGAGCCGCCCGCGCCCACGAAGACGTGCTGGACGGGGCTCCGCTTCACGTTGCCGTGACTGTCCTCCGCCTCCACGAAATAGTCGAGGAGCTGATCGTTGTAGCCGGTCAGGTAGAGCCAGTACTCATCCGCGGTATAGGACGGCAGGACTGTCAAGTCGATGCCGGGGATGTCCCACGGCTCGTCCAGGGGGAAGGCCCGGTGATTCATGGGTAGAGAGGTCCAGGCGGACACCCCCGTCCCGCCGGCATAGGTTTCGTTGACCGTGGTGGCCGGGTCGTTCCAGCCGTCGTCGTCCTCGCGGATCTTCAGCTCCACCCGGGTGAGTTCGGAGACGTCGTAGACGAAGGTCCAGACGTGGAAATCGCCGCTCATGGGTTCGCCGTCACCGCCGGGATACCCCCACAAGCTGCCGCCGCCGAATCCCCCCGGATTCCACGGCAGCCGCTGGGGCAGCCAGATGGTCGGCGCGGTGAGATCGCTGCCGCCCGCGATGACCGGATCGGCGCTGGCCACCGCTCGATTGCAGGCCAGGGTCGCCTTGATCTCCATGTCGAGGGAGGAGCCGTAGTACATGTAGCCGCTCTCGTAACCGGCCAGCAGGAAGTGCCAGGCGGTCTCGGCGGCATTGGCGCCACCGAGGGGATTCACGACCTTTTCCGGATTCACCGCGCCGACTATCTGCGCCGCGGTTTCCACCCGGTTCTGGGTGGCGGTGAGGATGGACCAGTTGCGCTGGTCTTCGGCCCAGCCGCCGGGAATGTCGAAGTTGCCGGATGTGTTCACCAGCGGCCAGTTCCAGTTGATGAATTGCGGGCTGCCAAAGTCGCCGTCGGCATTGACCCAGCCGCCGTCCTCCACGTGGACCACGTCTTCCGGTGGCACCGGGTGCTGCGCCAGGTAACTGGCGACGGTGGTGGGGGTGTAGCCGGATGACGCGGCCGAGTGACAGAACTGGGTGACGTTTTCGTAATAGTAGCTGTGACCGCCGCTCCAGGCGTTGTCCCCGTCGTGTGCCAGCAGGACGAGCATGGGCCGACTCGGGTTGTTGGCGCCGGCGATGGCGTCGATGCCACCGGTGCCGAACAGGGAATACCCCTCTTCCCAGCTCATGGCGTTGGCGGCCGGCACCACGACCATCTGGGAGATGACGCCGGTGGTGGGGTCGACGTATTGCGCGCGATGAGGTGTGAAACCAAACGGATACGGCACCTTGAGAGTCACGCCGCGCGAGATGAAGTGTGAGGTGTAGCTGCCCTGGGCCGGGTTGAGCTGATCGGCCGGGTTGGGCGGATCACAATTATCCTGGTTGGCGTCGTAGGGATAATCGGCGCAGGCCCGGGCGAGGTGCAGATCCGGTACGACAACCCATTCGACACCGGCGTCCACCAGGGCGGGGATCAACCGCTCGCTGAAACAGGTCTCGGCCGGGAAGAAGCCAGCGGAAAAGTCGCTGTCGCCCCAGGCGTCGTCGTAGATGGCCTGGGCGCATGCCAGCTCCATCCGGAAGGCGTTGTCGTCCAGCAACGGGCCGATGGCGTGGTGAAAACCCACCAGCAGCGGTTCCAGCCGTGGTTGGCCCACGCTATTGGTCCAGCCCCGCGCCTCACGGTAGGGGGCGTACCAGTTCGGGGCGTAGCGACCGCCGTTCCAGCCGTTGTCGCCCAGACTGAACAGGTTTTCCAGCAACGAACCGGCGAATGATACCTGCGTGCCCGCCTGGGGCAGGTCCGCGATGGAACTCACCGCGTCACGGGGATACCACTGATAATCGCCCACCCGATCGTCCTTGTTGAAGATGTCGAAGACATCGTTCTGGCTGTGACCGAGGGTGATGGTTTCGTAAGCGGTCTCGTATCGTCCGGGACTCCAGCTGCTGGCGTCCGGCCAGTAGATCGGCTGGTGCATGTGCCAGAGATACGTGGTGTGCACGCCACTGTCGGCCAGCACAATGCCGCTCAGACAGCAGAGGGACAGGATCAATAGGCAACGTATCCATTGACCGGTGGCTCGCGACGAACCGTTACGAAGGTGCGAATTCATGGTCGGTCCAGTCGCTGAACGGAATCCGCCGCAGTGGCGGCGGAAACAGGAGACGAAACTGATCAAGGAAGTATAGCAGATCTGGGCGGGCTCACGACACCGGTTCCGGCTCCCGCAATCCCTCGGCGATCTGTTGCCAACCCGGCAGGTTCCCCAGAACACCGATGGCGTCCAGGTATTCCTCTTCGAGTTCGGTGGCGTGGTTGGCGGCGTCCGGCGAGTCGACGAGCATTTGCTGGGCCAGGTGATCGCTGATGTAGACGGCAGTGGTCAGGTTGAAGCCCTCGTCCACCAGTCGCCACGGCCGGTGGTGATTGGCCACGGCCACGATGACCGGTAGCGGCAGCCCCCAGAGGCCGAGTAGATAGGCGCCGATCTCGGCGTGACTCTGGGCGTTGGCGCTGTATTCGAACTCGTGCACGGCGATGTTTTGCCGCCGGCTCTCGGCCAACATGCGGGTATAGACCTTGGGGAATTCGCTGGCCAGGACCAGCTTGCCCACATCGTGGAGCAGCGCCGTCGTGTACGCCTCGCGGGGGTCGATACCGTCCGGAGCGATCCGCTCGGTGATACTGGCGGTGAGTACCGTGTGGTTCTGGAGGGCATCGATGGAGAAACCGTCAGGCCATTCCGCCGGCGAGAATGACTGGGCGATCTCGATGCTCAGCACCAGGTTACGCAAGAGATTGGCGCCGATGTAGGTGGTGGCGTCTTGGATATCGACCAGGCGGCGGGCGGGACCGAAAAACGAGGAGTTGACGATCTGCAAGATCTTGGCGGTGACCGCGGCGTCCTTGGCGACGATGTTCGCAAGGTCGCGGATGGTGACTTCGGGGTTGTTGAGCGCCCTGGTCAACTCGTTGTACAGCCGGGGGGACGCGGGCAGCTTGTCCATGGTGCTGACGATCTCCAGGAACTCGCTGCTGGTGAAGATGTCGAGCAGTCCGCAGGCCCGTTCGATGACGCCGATCAGCGTGTCCGGCTCGCACGGCTTGGCCAGATACTGGTGGGCGACCGTCACGGAGTTCATGAGCGACTTGATCTCGGTAAAACCCGACAGGGCGATCCGGACCGTACGCGGATAGTGGTCCTTCACCAACTGCAGCAAGCTGTTTCCGTCGAGACCGGGCATCCGCATGTCGGTGACGATCACGTCGCACGGTTCGGCCGCCATGGCGGCCAGACCCGCTTCGCCACCCTCGGCGAAGACCAGGTCCCAGCACTGGCGCTGGCGATGGAGCAATCCCTGCAAGCCCTTGAGGACATGCGGCTCGTCGTCGACGAACAAGATACGTTTCTTCATGGCCGTTCTGTCCTCGATGGCCGGGAGTTCCGTCTCGCCGACCCTGGCTGCCTCCCCACCGCGTAAACGGTGAGAAGCATCCGGTGGTGTATTACCCGATGAATAACGGGGCGCCGGTTTCCGCCGTCGTTACCGGTGTCTTCGCTATCCGAACGGGTAGGCTGATGTGAAATGAAGTTCCCTGGCCCACTTCACTCTCGACCGTCAACTGTCCGTTGTGCTTGTCCACTATCACCGACCAGCAGATGGCGAGGCCTTGACCGGTGCCCTTGCCGATCTCCTTGGTGGTGTAGAACGGTTCGAAGACCTTCTCCTGGCGGTTGCGTGGGATCCCGCGGCCAGTGTCACTGATGGAGATGACCACCGTGTCATCCACCCGCCGGGTGCGGATGGTGATGATCCCCTTGTCCCCGCTCTCGCCTACCACTTCCCCGATGGCGTGGGCCGCGTTGACGATGATGTTCAGGAAGACCTGATTCAATTCACCAGTGTACCCGGTGATCTCGGGGATCTCGCCGTAGTCGGTCTCGATGTCGGCGACGTACTTGTACTCGTACTGGCAAACCGTGAGGGAGTTGTTCAGCGCCTGATTGATGTCCACCGGGGACATGTTGCTGGTGTCCGGATGGGCGAACTGTTTCATGGCCTGGACGATCTTGCTCACCCGTTCGATGCCCGTGAAGGTCCGGTCCAGGGAGCCCGGGATCTCCTGCTGCAGGTATGCCAGATCGGCAACTTCCTCCAGCTGCCGGCGCCGTTGCGCGAAATCCGCCGTCACCTGCCCGGCTGCGGCCTCGTCGGCCAGTTCCCCGTATCCCGTGAGCAGAGTCTGGATGTCGGCGATGGCGTCCCGCAGGAAATAGAGGCTGTCGCTGATGAACTGCACCGGGGTGTTGATCTCGTGGGCGATGCCGGCGGCGAGCTGGCCCACCGATTCCATCTTCTGGGCGTGCAGCAGGGCCGCGGACTTCTCCTTGATGACGTCGTCGTATTCGCTGATGCGCACGCCGACCCCCAGACGACTCTTCAATTCCGCAGGATCCACCGGTTTGGTCAGGAAGTCGTGGGCGCCGGAGTCCAGCGCCTCGATCTTGTCCTCGCGTTCAGTTTTGCCGGTGAGCAGGATGGTGTAGATGGACGGGCGATCGGGCAGTTCCTTCAAGCGGCGACAGACATCGACGCCGTCGAGTCCGGGCATGATCCAGTCCAGGATGGCGATGCGGGGCGGGTCCTCGGCCACGAGCAGACGCAGGGCATCCTCGCCGTTATCCACCACGACGGTTTCGTAACCCCAGCGCTGGGCCAGTCCGTTGAGCAGTGCCTGCATCGTTGCATCGTCATCAGCGATGAGCAGTTTCACGGTTGTGCCTCTCCAAAACATTCGGATGCGCCTCGCGACAGGAGCAGGTTCGCACCTGGGCTCTAGCAACCGGTAGGCGCCATCTCCGGCTGAGGCGCCGGGTTCTCGTCGCCACTGCGGTCGCCGCCAGTTGTCCGCAGCGGCACCTTGGTCCGCAGCACCTCGCGCAAGACGGGAATCAATTCGTTGATGCCGAACGGTTTCGCGACGTACCCGTTCATGCCGGCCTCGAGACACTGGTCACGGTCCCGATTCATGGCGTGGGCGGTGAGGGCGATCACCGGCACCTCGTGGTCCAGCACCGGCGAGGCCGTGTCCCGGATTCGCCGGGTCGCCTCGAGTCCGTTCATCTCCGGCATCTGGATGTCCATCAGCACCGCGTCGTACACCTTGACGGACAGGGCATCGATGGCCGCCGGCCCGTCACTGACGGTATCGGCCCGGACCCCGATGCGATCCAGGGCCAGCTGCGCCAGCTCCCGGCTGGTGGGACTGTCATCCACCACCAGGATGCGGATCTGGTGTTTCTTCTCCTCGGCGATGCTGTAGCTGGTGATGAGCGGTTGCGGAGGGCTGGGCAGCCGGTACTCGCCGGTGGCCAGCACGGCCGCGATGCTGTCGAGCAACAGCGATCGGCGCACCGGTTTGGACAGGAACCCCACATAGCCGGCCTCGTGGCACCGTGCGGCGTCGCCCCGCAGCGCCGAGGTCGCCAGGGCGATGAGCGGCACGGCTGGAGACTGCTCCGCCGCCACCCGCAAGAGGGTCGATTCCTCCTGCTCTTTTTCCACGGTGCTGAGGTCGACGAAGGCGAGATCGAATCCGTCGCCACCCAAAGCGCTCGTGCTGAGGATTTCCAGTGCCGTGGGGATATCGGGCACGGTCTCCGCCCGACAACCCATCTGAACCAGGCTCGCCACAATGGCCTGTTGACTGCTGTGGTTGCCGTCCAGGACGAGGATACGGCTGTTCTCGATACTTTCGGCGAAATCCAGCCCTGGCTGTTCGTGGCTGGATCCCCGGGTGAATACCGCCGTGAACCAGAATGTCGACCCGTCGCCGGCATTACTGCGGGCGCCGATCTCACCCTCCATGAACTCGCACAGCCGCTTGCAGATGGCCAATCCGAGTCCCGTGCCGCCGAATTGACGGGTGCTTGACGTATCGCCCTGGGTGAACGGATCAAACAGCTGGTTCAGTGCCACGTCCGGGATGCCGATCCCGGTGTCGGACACGCTGAATCGGATCTGGCAGGCGTTGTCGGTCTCCCGGTGCAGCGTCACCGTGACCACGATCTCACCCCGCTCGGTGAACTTGAGGGCGTTCCCCACCAGGTTGTACAGCACCTGACGTACCCGACCGGGGTCGCCTTGCAGTCGCGCCGGGACGTTACTGTCGATGTTGCAGATGAACTCCAGGCCCTGGTCGTGGGCCCGGCTGGCCATGATGTCGCCCAGGTCTTCCACCAGGCTGCGCAGGTCGAATGAGGTGATGTTCAGTTCCATCTGACCAGCCTCGATCCGGGAGAAATCGAGGATGTTGTTGATGATCTCCATGAGCGTGTCGCTGGACTCGCTGATGGTTTCGACGTAGTGGCGTTGATCCGGTGTCAACTCGGTTTCCTCCAGAATCGCCGTCATCCCCATGATGCCGTTCATGGGGGTCCGGATCTCGTGGCTCATGTTGGCGAGGAACTCGCTCTTGGCGGTGGAGGCGGTTTCGGCGGCCTTCTGCGCCTGTTGCAGCTCGAAATTCCGCCACTCCAGTTCCTGGGCGTAGCTGTCCACCTGCCGGGCGCTCTTCTCCGCCTTCTGCTTGGCCGTGCGCATCATCTCCTCGGTCCGCTTCAACTCGGTGATGTCGGAGGAGATGCTGCATACGCCGTACGTCTGTCCCTGCTGATCACAGAGCGGGAATTTGATGGAGAGGTAGACCTGCACGCCGCCGGCGCCGGGGATCGATTCCTGGAACTGGATCGCCCCCTTTTTGGCCAGCACCTTGCGGTCGTTCATCTGGAAGGCGTAGGCCGCCTGAGCCGGGAAGAAGTCGTGGTCCGTCTTGCCGACCGCCTCCTCGGGGGTGGTGTCGAACAGTTCACAGAACCGCTGGTTGACCAGCTGGTAGCGGCCCGTGATGTCCTTGAGGCAGATGACGGCGGTGGCGTTGTTGATGATGGCGTCGAGGCGACGCTCGCTCTCGCGCAGGGCGCGTTCCGCCGCCTTGCGTTCGGTGATGTCGTTGATGGCGGCGATTCGGACCGTCCGGCCCTGGTACACCATGGGGCGGGAGTGCACTTCCACGGGGAAGACCGTCTCGTCCTTGCGGCGGGCCATGACCTCGTACGGTTTACGGGGGTCGCCGGCCATCTGCTGCCCGACGAACTGACGGCTTTCGGGGGCGATGAGCAAATCCAGCGCCTGGCCGCCCAGCAGCTCTTCCCGGCTGTACCCGCTCTTCTCGCACGCCAGGTCGTTGACCCAGATCAAGGTCCCCCGGTCGTGGATGATGACCCCCTCGAAGGCCGCTTCCACCAGGGTACGGAAGCGACGCTCGCTGTCGGTCAGCTCCTGGGTGCGCGCAACCACCAGCTCTTCGAGGTGGTCTCGGTGCTGGGCCAGTTGCTCGGTAGCCTGCTCCAGCTCCCGGGTGCGCTGGCTCACCAGTTCCTCCAGGTTTTCCTGGTAGGCACGGTTTTCGCGCAGCAGATAGGCGCGTTCCAGGGCCCGCGAAATGGCATGTTCCAGGACGGAGAGTTCCACGATGGGTTTGCTCAGGAACTCCCAGGCGCCCAGACGTAACGCCTCGATGGCGTCGTCGATGGCGGAACTGGCAGAGATGACGATGACCGGCGTTTCCGGCGCCTGTTCCCGGATACGCGCCATCACTTCCAACCCGTCGATGTCAGGCAGGCGCAGATCCACCAGCACCAGAGCGGGCGTTTCCTTGGCAAACATCGCCAGTCCGTCGTGGCCGGTCTCGGCGGTGAAAACGGTGTAGGATTGTTCTCGCAGATAAGCGGTCAGCATGGCTCGAATGGTCGCCTCGTCGTCGATGACGAGGAGCTTCTGGCCCGTCGCTGCAATCTTGTCGGTCGATTCCACCCCACAACCTCCCTGGGATCCGGAAATACACCACCGGGCGACGGGTTGACCCGTCGTCCGTTGCCACCAATCCCGGGTGGGGCGAGGACGGTGATTCCCGGGATTGTCAATCGATCCCCCTGCGCCTAAAGTCGACGAATTCGGGCGGTTGTTGAGGAAAATATCGTCGGCGTGTCGGACCGGTCCGGCCCGACGATTTTGCTTCACCATTCCCCTCGCCCCGCAAGATGGATTCGGCTATGATCCAGGTGTGGTATCGATCCGGCAGATCTGCTCCAGGCCGCGGGACCGGGAACGTGACACCCGGCAAACCCGCGGGAGTGTGATCGGAGCGGGCGCGTGTTGCGGTACGACCGGGTCTCGAGCTGGCAGAACAAGAGAGGATTGGCATGCGAAAACGGGGAATAGGTCTTTGCCTGGGGACGCTGGCCATACTGGCGGTTACGGCCTGGGCGGCGACGGAAATACTGAGTGTGCAGGTGAAGAGCGGGCAGTTGCGAGCGACGCCGACGTTTCTCGGCAAGGTCGTGAGTCAGGTGGGCTACGGGGAGCAGGTCACAGTCCAGCAACGACGGGGGCCCTGGATTCAGGTGGTGGACAGCCGGAGCAACGTCGGTTGGATCCACGAGTCGGCGCTCACCGAGAAGAGGATCGAACTGACCAGCAGCGATTCCGATCTGCGGGCGCACACCACCGCTGACGAGCTGGCGCTGGCCGGTAAGGGATTCAACGCCGAGGTGGAGGCGGAATTCAAGGATCAGAACCAGGACGTCGACTTCTCCTGGGTGGACTGGATGGAGAATGTCTGGGTGACCGATGAGCAGTCGGTGGAGTTCCTCGATACCGGCGAAGTGACCGACAGCCAGGGAGGTGCGTGATGAAAACGACGTTTCGCGCCCACCGGATTCTGTGCGGGTTATTGATCGGCGGTCTGGCCTTGCTGATCATCGCCGGCTGCGCCTCCGTGGCGAAGTTCGCCACCGAGAACCTCCAGGAGCAGGGGGTCATCGATGAGAATCAGGCGGCGTCCATCAACCGCACCGCCGAGGCTCTCGAGAAGACATTCACCGACATCACTCCGGAGCAGGAGTACTACATCGGCCGGGCGGTGGCCGCGACGATCTTGAAGACCTACCCGCCCGCGGACGATCCGGAGGCCAACGAGTACCTGAACCTGCTGGGACAGACCCTGGCCAAGGCCTCGGACCGCCCCGGCACCTACGGCGGCTATCATTTCCTGCTGCTGGACACGGACGAGATCAACGCCTTTGCGGCGCCGGGCGGCCTGATCCTCGTTTCTCGAGGACTGGTCGAGTGCTGCCAGAGCGAGGACGCGCTGGCGGCGGTGCTGGCCCATGAAATCGGGCACGTGGTGTTGAAGCACGGCCTGCGCGCCATCAAGTCGAGTCGCTTGACGTCCGCCCTGACCATCCTGTCGGTGGAGGCGGCCAAGAATCTCGGCAGCAAGGAACTGGCCCAGCTCACCGAGGAGTTCGAGGGCAGCATCATGGACGTCACCTCCACGCTGATTTCCAGCGGCTATTCACGCGGCCTGGAGCTGGAAGCCGACCAGTCGGCGGTCACGGTGCTCGAACGCATCGGGTACAATCCGCGCGCGTTGCTGGATATGCTGCATCAGATGAAAGCACGGAGCAAACCGGGCAGTCTCGGTTTCGCCAAGACGCATCCCGACCCCGAGGACCGGGTCCATGAGGTCCAGGGCGCACTGCTCCAGGACTATCCGCCGGTTTCCGAGCCGGCGGTTCGCCACCAGCGTTTCACGCGCGCCATGCGAGTCGGGTAGGGCATGCCGCGCAAGCTCTGGTTGGGGGCAGCCATCGGTCTCGGGGCAGCCGTGCTGGCGGCCGGACTGTGGTCCGTCGGGTGGCTGGATAGCTGGGAATACACCACCTGGTCGTGGCGGGTGCGGCAGGCCGCCGCGCCCAGCCAGGCCAGCGACAAGATCAAGATCATCCTGCTGGATCAGGACAGCCTCGACTGGGGCAAAGAGGAGAACTCCTTGTGCTGGCCGTGGCCGCGCGAGGTGTACAGCCCACTCATCGATTTCTGTCGCCGGGGCGGCGCCCGGAGTCTCGCCTTCGATGTGCTATTCACGGAGTATTCCTGTCATGGCGGCGTCTGGAGCGACCAGATGCTCGGGAGCGCCATGGCGCAGTTCGACGGGTTCGTGGGGGCCATCTTCCTGGAACGGCTCCGGGATGGTGACGGCGCGGAAACCGACACCTCGCTGTTCGCTGCGGGAACGATTCTGGACGCAGACCCCGCCACCAGCCCCCGCTGGGGTTCGCTGAGCCGAACCTGGCGCTGGGACGGCCTGGCCGAGTGGTTCGCCGCCGACCACCCGCAGATCCTGTATGCCGGCGCCGCGACCCGACCCATCGCCGAGATAGCCGACAGTGTCGCCGCCCTGGCCAACGTGAGCGATTTTCCCGACGACGATGGAGTGTTCCGCCGCGCCTCGTTGCTGCGGATTATGGGGGGACGGCCGGTGCCGTCCCTGGGACTCGCCTCGTACCTGGTCTGGGCGGACCGTGCCGGGCTCGACAGCCGACTGCGGCTGGAATCGGGACGGCTGTCCGTGGGCGAGTACGAGATTCCCATCGATGACGCCGCCCGGGCGGTGCTCGGATTCGTCGGTCGGACCGGCACCCACGAGACCTTTGCCACCGCCGCCGTCATCGAGTCGGAACTGCGGCTGCTGGAGGGGAAGGAGCCGGGCATCGATCCGGAGGTCTTCCGCGACTGCCATGTCTTCTTCGGCTTCAGCGCCCCGGGTCTACTCGATCTGCGGCCCACACCGATGAGCCGGGTGACGCCGGGGGTCGAGATCCACGCCACCGTGCTGGATAACCTGCTGTCAGGTGGTTTCCTCCGGGGCGCACCGCAGACCCTGTCCCTGGCCGTCACGGC
This sequence comes from bacterium, assembly GCA_043823125.1. Taxonomy (GTDB): domain Bacteria; phylum Krumholzibacteriota; class Krumholzibacteriia; order LZORAL124-64-63; family LZORAL124-64-63; genus JBDRBC01. Next base: position 32,725 of record JBDRBC010000426.1, read on the forward strand.
ATTGCTGGCCGTGCTGGCCGGCATGCTGGTGGCCGCCGGCAAGAAGGCGTGGCACAGTGTGGGCGCCTTCGTTTTGTTCCTGCCGCTGCCGGTGCTGCTGGGACTGCTCACTTACGGCAACGGCTGGTGGTGGCCGGTAGTGGTGGGCGAGATCGCCCGGGCGGGCAGCGTGGTGGGGGGGGTGGTGCTCAACTATGCCACCGAGGGGCGGCAGAAACGGTTCATCAAGCAGGCGTTCCGTTACTACCTGAATCCCCATGTCATCGACCGGATCATCGACGATCCCGGTCAGCTCCAGCTCGGGGGCGAGCGACGGGAGCTGACCATCCTGTTCTCGGACCTGGAGGGTTTCACGTCCATCTCCGAAAAGCTGGATCCGCAGGCGTTGACAGAGTTGCTGAACGACTACCTGTCCGACATGACCGATATCATTCTCGAAGAGGGCGGCACCCTGGACAAGTACGAGGGAGACGCCATCATCGCCTTCTGGAACGCACCCCTCTCGTTGCCCGACCACGCCGCCTGCGCCTGCCGAGCCGCCCGGCGCGCCCAGGACCAGCTGGCCGCCCGGCGGGAGGAGTTCTGGCAGCGGACCGGCGCCGAGCTGAAGATGCGGATCGGCATTCACACCGGTGAGGTGGTGGTGGGCAACATGGGTTCCAGCCAGCGTTTCAACTACACGGTGCTGGGCGACGCCGCCAATCTGGCCTCGCGCCTGGAGGGGGCGAACAAGGTGTTCAGCACCTACTCCATGATCTCCGAATCCACCTGGACCCAGGCGCGGGACACGGTCCTGGCGCGGGAGATGGGACAGTTGCGAGTGGTCGGTCGCCAGGAACCGGTGCGGGTCTTCGAACTTGTGGGACTGGCCGACGAGACGGCGCCCGCCCATCTGGCGGAATTCGCATACGGATTAAAGGCGTGTTACGCCGGTGAATTGTCCGACGCGGTGAACCGGTTCGCGGCGCTGCCGGATGATCCCGTGGCGCAGGCGTACTCGGTACGATGCCGGCAGGCGCTGGCGGACGGAGAACCGTTTGTCGGCGTGTGGAATCTGACCAAGAAGTAGGCAGTCGGTCTTTGCAGCCAACAGGAGTCTGGACACCATGAAACTGCTTTTCGGTGGTGTGAGGGGATCGAACAGTCGCTCCGGCGCGGCCTACAGCCGTTTCGGCGGCGATACTACCAGTTTCGCCCTGATCGGCGCGGCGGGGGAGCCGGTGGTTTTCGATCTCGGCAGTGGTGTTCAGGCCGTGAACCACTGGTTGCCTTCGGGAACGACACAACGCTCGTTGCTGGTGCTGTTCACCCATTACCACCTCGATCACGTCATGGGCATCGGCGGCTTCGCACCGTTGTACGACCCGGCGTGGCAGATCGAGTTCGCCGCACCACTGCACGGTAAACTGGGTGTCGAGCAGGTCGTCACCCGGCTGCTGGCATTCCCGTTCTGGCCGTTGGCCGTGGAGAGTCTGGGCGCCGATAGCAATTTCCGGAATCTGCCGACGGAACCGGTTGCGGACGGTGACTTCGCTTCGCATGCGTTCGGCGGCCTGTTGATCCGTCACTGTCCCGTCCATCACCCCGACGGCTGCAGTGCGTACCGGGTCGATGAGCCGGCCACTGGCGGCTCGGTGATTATCGCCACCGACATGGAGTGGCGCCGGTCACACCGTGACGAGCAGGCGTCTTTTCTCGCCCTGTGCCGCGCCGGTTCCCCGGTGCAGACCCTGGTGATGGACGGCCAGTTCGCCGCGTCGGAATACGAGGCCCACACCGGTTGGGGCCACAGCAGTCTGGACGACGCCGCGGCCATCGCCCGGGAGGTGGGGGCCGCCCGGCTGCTCATCACCCACCACTCGCCGGAGAACGACGACGATCGATTGACCGAACTGGAGGCCGAGTTGCAGGCTGCGTTCCCCAACGCCGCCTTGATTCGTCAAGGAATGGAGCTCACCATCGGCGCGTGAGCCGGATCTGGAAAGGCCCTGGTAATGGAGTACGATTCCGCCGTGAAAGAATACCTGCCAATCATTTTCGAAGCCCTGGTCCTGCTGCTGATCTGCGTCCTCGCTTTCCCCCTGGCCACGCCGTTCCGGCGCCGCATCCACACCGAGCGGACCAAGACCTCGGCGCTGATTGAGGTGACCCGGAATCTCTGCGGCTACATGGCGCGGCCGGTACTGGTGGTCGTCGTCAGCCAGGTGCTCCTCTTGGTCTTGAACGCCATCCCCATGACCGCCGCCTGGCTCGAGACCAACCAGACCCACGTCACCGCCTGGCACATGTTCTGGGTCAGTGTGCTGGCGTTGAGTCTGCTGGAGGGGTGCGTCTTTCAGATCTTTTTGCTGCGCCGGCAGATGTTTCCCGTGCCGGATCTGTTGCTGGACATCATCCGCGCCGTGCTGGTCCTCGCCGTGGGGCTGGTGGTGATAAAGGTGGAGCTCGGACACGATGTCACGCCGTTGCTCGCCTCCACCGCCCTGCTCACCGCCGTGGTCGGTTTCGCCCTGCAGGGAGTGCTCGGGAATCTGCTGGCCGGCATGTCCCTGCATGTGGTGGGCACCATCCTGCCGGGCAGCTGGGTCAGCATCGACGATCTGGAGGGCAAGATCATCCAGACCAACTGGCGGGAGACCCGGGTTCGCACCCGCAACGGCCACGTCATCACGGTGCCCAACGGCAAGATCGCCGAGGCGCTCATCCACGACATGGGGCGGCCGACGCCGCTCCGCCGGCACAACATCGAGGTGGGCGCCAGCTACTCCGACGAACCGGACGAGGTCATCGAGGCGCTGGTGCAGGCGGCGCGGGACGTCCCCGAGGTGAAACGCCACCCGGCGCCGAGCGCCTTCGTCACGGCCTTCATGGACTTCGGCATCAACTACCAGCTCCGGTTCTGGACCACCCAGTACCACCGGCACGTGCCCATCGACGGCAACGTCAACCGGATGATCTGGTACCAGTTCAAGCGGCGCGGCATCGAGATCCCGTTCCCGATGAGCGATAAATTGCTGAACGATTTCATGGAAGTGATCTACCACCAGCGGAAGCTGCCGCCGGACGAGGTGGACATCGAGATCCGGGTGCAGGCGCTGCTGGAGAGCGACCTCTGCACCAAGCTGGTGGTGGACGAGGACGGCGAGCCGCTGCTCACCAGGGAGGATTTCGAAAAGGTGGCGCCGCTGGTGAAGTATCAGCGGTATACTTCCGGGGAGACCCTCTTCCGGCAAGGCGACCCGGGGGAAACCCTGTACCTCGTCATCTCCGGTTTGCTCCAGGGGAGTATCGAACAGGCGGACTCCGATCTGATCACCACCTTCGAGCTTGGCGCGGGGGCGATGCTCGGTGAGATGAGTCTGCTGACGGGCATGCCGCGGACCGCCTCCATCACCATGAAGCAGAGTTCGGTGGTGCTGGAAGTGGGAGACGCGGCGTTCCGGCGGATGCTCGGCCTGAACGAGAAGATCCCCGCCCTGCTGTCGGATCTGGTGGCCGAGCGGGTGTCGCAGAACAAGGAAGCGTTCGCCAAGCTGGCCG
>JBDRBC010000427.1:0-5335 GCA_043823125.1 bacterium
CGCCCACCTGTTTCGCGAGCATCCGTTCTATCCGGCCCCCGATGTCACCGGGTGGCTGCGACAGCTCCTCGAGCGGAAGAGTTTCGTGGAGATCTTCCAGCTCGACGAGGTAACAGGGAGACAGTCATGAAGAGACCGCGGAAATTCACCGCCCGCCAGGCCGCTAGCGAAACCTTGAAACGGCTGCTGGATGGAGCCGATCCCGCCAAGGCGGCCTCCTATCAGCGGTACTTCAAGGAACCGGTGGCGTATCTCGGCCTCGAACATCAGGCCATGCTGCAGATCAAGCAGGAGCTGCTGGAATGGGTCGAGGGGAGTTGGACCATCAAGGACGCCGTCAGCTTCTGCAAGGCCATGGTCCGCGACAAGCACATGGAGTCCCGGGGGCTCGGCTATCAGGTCGTGGCGCACTTCATCGGCGAGGCGCCGCCGGGATTACTCGCCGACATCAAGGGCTGGCTCCAGCGGACATGTGGCAACTGGGGGCTGGTGGACAACCTCGCGCCCTCAGTGCTCGCCCCGCTTCTCGAGCGGTTTCCGGATCTGATTCCCGAAGTGGTCTCTTGGACCGAATCGCCCAGTCAGTGGGTGCGGCGCGGGGCCGCGGTCAGTCTGGTGCCGCTGGTCATCCGAAAGAAGTATCTGCCCGCCGCTTATCGCATCGCCACCAACCTGCTGGACGACAAGGAGGACCTGATCCACAAGGCGGTGGGCTGGTTGCTCCGGGAGGCGGGCAAGACGGACCCGGCGCGCCTGGAGCGATACCTCCTGAAGAACGGGCCGAAGATCCCGCGCACCACCGTTCGTTACGCCATCGAACGGTTCCCCAAGGAGGAACGTAAGCGATTGCTGGCGGCGACACGGAAGGCCGGCAAGTAGCCCTCCTCACGACTTCTCGACCGCCCGATTCAATGATCGCTGATCGCCCGGTGTCGACTCATCGGCCCGGTTCGATGCCACCGCCGACGAGGGTCGGTTTGCACAGGTTGCAGACCAGGGTCTCCTCGTCGAGGCGCGGGCACGACCTCGAAGTTGGCGATCTGGTGCTCGATGAAAAGGTCGTCCGCACCGGTCCTCAGACCGGCCCCAGGGCGGTGTGCACCAGGTGGCGCCGGTGGTCGTACCAGTCCGCGTAGGCAGTGCCGGGGAGGAACTCGTCGTGGGCCGTGGCGAGCAGATCGGCCAGGAGCAGACGAAGCCGGGACAGGATCTCCGGGTCGGAAGCCTGGCCGGCCAGGTTGATCATCTGGTAGGGATCGCCCGGGTTGTCATACAGCTCTTCCACCCCATCCCGGAGCCACCTGATGTAGGTGTAACGGCGTGTCCGGACCGCGCGCCACTCCGGTTGCAGGGTCCCCGTCTCGAAGCGGGAGAAGTTGGATGAGTAGTTGGCCATCAGGACGCCGGGTCGCTCGATATCGTCGCCGCCGAGGACGGCGGCGCCAAGGTCGAGGCCATCGACTCCCGGGGGCGGCATCACTCCGGTAAGACCACAGAGGGTCGGCAGGTGCTCCACGGGCGAGTAGATGGTCTCCCGGATGATGCCGGCGGGAATCCGCCCTGGCCAGCGTATAAGCAGGGGCAGGTTGACAGCTTCTGCATAGGGCCGGCACTTGCCGCTCATGTTGTGACTGCCGAGCATCTCCCCGTGATCGGAGGTGAACACGACGATGGTGTTCTCCGCCAGACCCGATTCCTCCAGGAAGGCGAGGAGGCGGCCGATATTGTCGTCGGCATTCCTGATCATGGCGTGGTAACAGCGCGCGGCGCGGGGATCCTGGCGGTGCGGATGAAGTTCCGGCACATTGGGCGACCACGGCAACTCCTCCGGGATACGCTTGAGGTAACCCGGTGGTGAGTTCGCCGGCAGCAGCGGCGGATGCGGCGGGTGGGGCGCGACCACCAGGAGGAACGGGTCCGGACCATCCCCGTTCCGGGTCATGAAGGCGATGGCCAGGTCGGTCTCGACGTCGGTCTCGAAACCGTCGAGGTGGATCTTCTCGGGCGTGTCGCCGTAGAACCACGGCCGGTTGAAATCCTGGTGGAAGTTGTAGGCCATCCAGTAGTCGAAGCCCAGGCGCTCGGGGCCCGGCGGGACGAACTCGGCGTTCGGATGCTCGCGGCCGACCCGCTCCCAGATGGCCCTGTGGTCTGCTCCCGGCCCTGCCTGGGCCACTTCCGGCGGGTAGTACCGCGTCCGGCCCGGCGCCAGGTGCCACTTGCCGATGAAGCCGGTGGCATACCCTGCGTTCCGAAAGGTATGGCCCAATCCGCGCAGGCGCGGGTTGACCTGGACGCCGTTGACGACCGTCCCCGAGTGAGTGGGAAAGCGTCCGGTCATCATCATGGCGCGATACGGAGCACACAGCGGGCAAGTGGCGACGGCGTTGGTGAAGGTCACCCCTTCGGCGGCGAGGCGGTCGAGGTTCGGCGTGGCGACGATCCGGCCGCCATAGGGGCCGCACGCGTCGGCGCGCAGCTGGTCGTGGAAGATGAACAGCACGTTGGGACGGCGGGGGCCGGAGACCGGCCGTTTGGCTGTTCTCGGGGAACAGGCGCCCAGGGGCAGAGTGACCGCGCCGAGGGCGAGGGAACCGAGAAATCGTCTACGGGTGATCCGCTTCATCCTGATGGCGCACCTTGGCTGGGATTGAAATCAATAACCAGTTCCGCCTCCGACCGGTCGGCTCGCGGAACAGCGATCGTTTCCCATGCTAGACTGAGCAGGAGTCCAGATCAATTACTTCCAGGGCGGGTTCTCCCGGCCAGCGTGTGCCACGCCCGCGAGGTCTATCGCCACGGGGTCGAGCCGGGCTTCACGCACCAGTACATCCCGTGCGTGGAGTTCAACGCGCGGGGCAACCGGTGGCCCCTAGTAAAGGCGAAAACCCCCGGCTCGGCCGCGGGACCCGCAGAGTTTGACAATTGCGGGCTTATCGAAGCGAAACTCCCTTTCATGAGAGCTGTACTCAGACTATTCATGTCGGTGCTGCGATCGAGCCTTGTACCCTCATTACGGAGCTTCACTGGACTCTCAATGGCGAGTGTTATAGGATAGGCGAAGCAAATCGTATCGCAGTGAGTTCGGCAGCACTCGGCACATCTCTCAAGAGACTGACGAAGATAGCCGGGCGCATGTCTATCAACACCTTTGTTGACTATAACAGCACCAGGTCCGCACCGGGAGGACCACGGTAGCGAGTTTGGAGAGGTGTTCTGATGACACAGAAAGACAATGAAGTAATATTTGATCCCATGATGCATGCTGTCCCTGTTGCTGTCCTGCTGGTATCCCTTGAGGGCAAGATCATCGGTATAAACCTGGAAGCTGAGGGTGTCTTCGATTGCCTTCGCAATGAAGTACTCGGTTTGGATATTCAAGAATTGTTTCTTCCTGGTACGGCCCAGACAGAAGTTGCGCAGAACTTCAAGAAAGTTCTTGGTGGAGAGCCTATACGGGGAATTGAAATCCCAATCAAATCATCAGGAGATATGGAGTGCGTCTATTCCTGGAATGTGATCCGCGTGACAGATGACTCGGGACAGCTTGGTGGCGTCTTGTTCTCGGGACTAGACATTACTGAATACTGCCAGGCAGCAGATCGTTTTCGCCTGGCAGCTCAAGTTGCCAGTGACCTCATCTACGAGTGGGATATCCGGAACGACACCTTACTTTGGTTTGGCGACATTGATGGGGCTCTGGGCTTCGGGCAAGGAGAGTTTCCGCGGACTATTGAGGCCTGGGTTGGGCGGATTCATCCCAATGATATCGCTCGGCTTGCCGATGCTGTCGAACTACACCGGACCTCCACCAAACCAATCTCATATGAGTACCAGATCCAACATCGGGACGGTCCCTGGCGTCACTGGTTGACCACGGCGTACCGATCCTTGACGCAGACGGGCGCCCCAGTAAATGGGTTGGCACTTGTACCGACATAACAGAACGCAAGGGAGCCGAGGGTGCCTTGCGAGAAAGCGAACAGCGTTTTAAGGCCATATTCAATACGACTTTCCAGTTCATCGGCTTGATGGAGCCCGGCGGCACTATGGTCGAGATCAATCAAACTGCCTTAGATTTCGGGGGTTTGAGGCGCAAGGACGTTATTGGCCAACTCTGCTGGAAATGTTCTTGGTGGGCCGGCTCTCCCGAAACGCAGCAAACATTGCGTCAGGCAATTGACCGCGCGGCCCGTGGCGAGTTTATACGCTATAACGTCGATATGCTCGGTATGAAAGAGAATATCGCCACCATTGACTTTTCGGTCAAACCCGTAATTAATGACGCGAACGAGGTCATTCTGCTGATTTTTGAGGGTCGCGACATAACCGAAATCAAGCAAACAGAGGCAGAACAACAAGCCCTGGAAGCTCAAGTTCGGCATACACAGAAGTTGGAAAGCCTAGGGGTGTTGGCCGGCGGCATCGCCCACGATTTCAACAATATCATCTTCATCATGATGGGTAATGCCGATCTGGCATTGATGGAACTCTCGCCGGAATCGCCAGTTCGGGAATACGTCAAGGAGATCAAGAAGGGCGCCAGCCGCGCAGCGGAGTTATGTGGACAGATGCTGGCATATTCTGGCAAGGGGAAGTTTGTTGTCGAGCCGATCAACCTCTCGCATGTCGTTGAAGAGATGGCCCACATGCTGGAGATCTCCATATCCAAGAAGGCTATCCTGCGCTATCACTTCGCAAACAATCTGCCCTCTATCGAAGCTGATGTAACCCAGATTCGCCAGGTGATCATGAACCTGATCACGAACGCCTCTGACGCCATCGGAGATCGCAGTGGCGTTATCTCCATTTCAACGGGTGTCATTGAGAGTGACCAAGCATACTTGAATGGAACGTTTTTGGACGAGGATTTACCGGAAGGCCTCTATGTCACCCTCGAGGTTGCCGATACCGGCTGCGGAATAGACGAACAGACCAGAGCCAAAATCTTCGAGCCATTTTATACAACGAAATTCACCGGCCGCGGGCTTGGTCTGGCGGCGGTTTTGGGCATTGTACGAGGGCATGGCGGCACGATCAAGATTTACAGTGAGCTCGACAAGGGCACGACGTTTAAACTACTTCTTCCCGCAGCGTCGGGGGAAGTAGCCGCCCTATCGGGGACCAATAACCAGCAGAATGATTGGTGCGGTGAAGGAACCATATTGCTGGTGGATGATGAAGTGTCAGTACGAACGCTGGGCAAACGCATGCTCGAGAAGATGGGCTTTTCAGTCCTGGTCGCCTCTGATGGTCATCAGGCCGTCCAGGTCTACTGCGAGAAAGGCGATGAAGTCACCTGTGTGCTGCTGGACATGACCATGCCGCGCATGGA
>JBDRBC010000428.1:0-3970 GCA_043823125.1 bacterium
CAACGCTGTTATGTTGTGGGAAATATCTGGATGGCTTATTGTAAAGTTCCGATCGAGAACCGCCACTTTCCCGTGACGCCACTCCCCTATATAGTGTCCTTTCGGCAAGCCTGCGTGACTGCGCCCATAGCCCCGGCCTACACTGCCGAGTCGTGGACCTCAACAAGGAGGGCGACTCATGGGACGACGTGGAACGGAACTTCCGGCGGCCGTGCGCCGGGTTCAAGTCCGCGTGGAGCGTTGGCGCGAGCGGCGTGCGACGCGTGGTCGGATGCCGGAGGAGTTGTGGACTGCGGCGGTTTCTCTGGCGCGAGTCCATGGCTTGTACCCGATCGCGCGGGCCTTGCGGCTGGATTATGGCTCGTTGAAGAAGCGGGTGGAGCGCAGCCCGGACAGCGGATCAGAGGACACGGATAACGTCGTCCGGTTCGTCGAGATCGACCCGCGGCACCTGGTGCCACCACTGGCGCCGAGCGGTCCGGTGGTGGAACTCTTGGACGTAGAGGGAACGACGCTCGTGATCCGGCTCTCGGGTGGAGAGTCGCTGGATGTGCCGGCTGTGGTCGAAGCATTCCGGCGGCGACGTTGATGATCCAGATCACCCCCCAGATGCGCGTGTTGGTAGCGGTGGAGCCGGCGGACTTTCGCTGTGGCATCGATGGGCTGGCGCGGGTGTGTCGCCAATCGCTGCTCTCGGATCCATTCTGTGGCGCGGTGTTTGTCTTTCGCAACCGTCGGGGCACGGGCCTGAAGCTGTTGGTGTATGACGGTCAGGGGTACTGGTTGTGCTACAAGCGCCTCTCGAGCGGCCGTTTCCGCTGGTGGCCGGTCGACGCGACCAAACCGGTAACCTCTCTCCAGGCGCACGAGCTGCAGGTTCTGTTCTGCGGTGGCGACCCGGGCGCCACGCGGGCAGCGCCGGTCTGGCGTTCGGTGAACGGACGAGCGTGACGGTCTACAAATAGAGCTTGCGTTCCATGGCCCACCTTGCTATCTCTTGGTCATGGCAGCAGTGCTTACATATCGTGGTCGCCAGGTCACCGAGACGGAGGTGGAGTTCCTGCGGGCTTTGATCGCCGCGCGCCCACAGGCGAGCCGGCGAGCTCTGTCGCAGCAGGTGTGCGCGGCCTGGAACTGGGTGCAGCCGAACGGCCGGCCGCGGGACATGGTGTGCCGGGGTCTGATGCTCATGTTGCATCGTGCCGGCCACCTCACGCTGCCCCCGGTCCGGGTGGTTCCCCATAACCCTTTGGCCCGGCGCCTGGCTCCGGCAGTGGCGGAGATCGACGACAGGCCGGTGTGCGGGAGTCTGGCCGAGCTGGGGCCGCTGGATTTCCGGCAGGTGCGGCGGACGGCCGACGAGCCGCAGTTCAACAGCCTGATCCGCACCCACCACGCCCTGGGTTACAGTCAGCCCGTGGGCGAACACCTGAAGTTCCTGGTCTATGCGGGCTGCCGGCCGGTCGCCGGCTTCGCCTGGAGTTCCGCGCCGCGGCACCTGGGTCCGCGTGATCGGTTCATTGGCTGGTCAGCCGCAGCGCGGCGGGCGAACATCCGGTTCGTGGCCTATAACAGCCGGTTCCTGATCCTGCCGTGGGTGACGGTGCCGCACCTGGCCTCGCACCTGCTCGGCCGGATGGTGCGGATGCTCTCGGCGCAGTGGGAGCGGGTCTACAACCACCCGGTCTACCTGGCGGAGACGTTCGTGGATCGGACGCGCTGGCGCGGCACCTGTTACCGGGCGGCGAACTGGGTGTGGGTGGGTGAGACGACTGGTCGGGGCAAGGACGACCAGACGCACCGGGCCAATCGTTCACGCAAGGATGTGCTGGTCTATCCGTTGCACAAGCGGTTCCAGGCGCAGCTGTCCGGGGTGGAGTGACACGATGACGAAACGGAAACCACGCCGTCTCGAGGTTGGACGTCAAGAGCTGGAGGCGATCCTGGAGCGGACGCGCGGGTCCCTCTCTTTGTCAGATTACGAGAAGCTGAAGGCGGCGGTGGACACCCTTGGGTTGTTGACCAGCGAGCTGGAGGCCAAGGGGACCTCGATCGAGCGGCTGCGGCGGCTGATCTTCGGGTCGAGCACGGAGAAGACGAGCCGCGTCCTGGGCACAGCCGGTGAGCCCAACGGGCCGATCGCCGGCAGCGAAGAAAAGAAGAAGCGTCCCGGTCACGGGCGCAACGGCGTGGCAGCCTACCGCGGGGCAGAGAAGATTCCGGTGACCCACGCGTCGCTCGCACATGGCGATCGCTGTCCGGCGTGCGCCCGGGGCAAGGTGTACACGCAGGCCGAGCCGGCGGCCCTGTTGCGGGTGAAGGGGATGGCTCCGCTCTCGGCTTCGGTCTACGAGTTGCAGCGCCTTCGCTGCAACGCCTGCGGCGACATATTCACGGCGGAAGCTCCGGCCGGGGTGGGCGGGCCGAAGTACGACGAGACGGCGGCGGCCATGATCGCGCTCTTGAAGTACGGGGCCGGCGTCCCCTTCTACCGACTGCAGAAGCTGGAGAACAGCCTCGGGATTCCGTTGCCGGCGGCAACCCAGTGGGAAGTGGTGGCCAGCGCGGCCGGGCCGCTTGGGCCCGCCTACGAGGAACTCATCCGCCAGGCGGCCCAGGGCGAGGTCGTACACAACGACGACACGACGATGAAGATCCTCGAACTGGCAGGACCGCCGCAGCCGGAGCCGGGCGCGAAAGAGCGAACGGGGATCTTCACCTCAGGCATCGTCTCGACCGTCGACGGACAGAAGGTGGCCCTGTTCTTCACCGGCCGCAACCACGCAGGCGAGAACCTGGAACAGGTCCTGGCGCAGCGGGCCCAGGAGTTGCCGCCTGCGATCCAGATGTGCGATGCCCTTTCCCGGAACACGACCGGAGAATTCACGACCATCGTGGCGAACTGCATGGCGCACGCCAGACGACAGTTTGTCGATGTGGCGGGAAACTTCCCGGACGAGTGCCGGCATGTACTGGAGACCCTGCGCGACGTGTATCGCAACGATGGGGTTGCCCGCGAGCGGAAGATGTCCGCGGCCGAGCGTCTCACGTTCCACCAGCAGCAGAGCGGTCCGCTCATGGACGGTCTCGAGACCTGGCTCCGCGAACAGATCGAGGAGCAGCGAGTGGAACCGAATTCTGGCCTCGGCGAGGCGATCACCTACATGCGCAAGCACTGGCCGAAACTGACCCTGTTCCTGCGTCAGGCGGGTGCGCCGCTGGATAACAACATCTGCGAAAGAGCACTCAAAAAGGCGATCTTGCATCGCAAGAACGCTCTGTTCTACAAGACGGCGAACGGCGCCCGCGTCGGCGACCTGTTCATGAGCCTGATCCACACGGCCGAGTTGGGCGACGCGAATCCGTTCGACTACCTCGTCACCCTCCAGCGACACGCCCGCCAACTGGCCCAGAACCCCAGCGCCTGGATGCCTTGGAACTACCAGGCGACCCGGGCTCAGGTCACCACCGGACGCGGCCCGCCGGCGTGACCGCGGCACAGCACCTGACACCCAGCCCCGACCTTGATCAGACCGTCACCGGTGCCCCCAGCCGCGAACGACGGCGCAGTTGCTGCCGTGCACCTCGGCTGACGCCGTTCTACGCAGCTCTACCGAAGGCACACCGACGATCCGGCGAGCGAAGGTGTCGATGACGAAGGCCACATAGACGAAGCCACTCCAGGTCGCCACGTAGGTCAGGTCGGCCACCCAAAGCTGGTTGGGTCGATCGGCGTTGAAGTCGCGCTCGACGAGGTCGGCAGGGCGGACAACGTTGCCGCTTGTGACGGTGGTCTTGAACTTTTTGCCGCGGACGGCGCCCTGAAGCCCCATCTGACCCATCAGGCGCTCCACCGTACAGCGGGCGACGGCGATGCCTTCCCGGTTCAGTTGCCGCCAGACCTTCCGTGTTCCATAGACCGAGAAGTTGCTCTGCCAGACCCGGCGGATCTGGCCACAGAGCTCGAGGT
>JBDRBC010000429.1:0-6256 GCA_043823125.1 bacterium
AGGTTCGGGACGGACGGACGAAACTCACTGTACGGCAGCTGTCAGCCAGTGATCGCGTGGAGGAGGTGGCACGGCTTCTCGGTGGCGAAGGGTGGGGCGAAGGCGATCGGGGGGCTCAGCACTCCTATGCCATGGATTTACTCCGGACCGGTCAGGCGACTCGTCGGGCTGCCATTGGTTGATACGTCGGGACGGGGCCAGAAAAATGGGAGTTGACCCCTGAACTCAAAATCACCATACTTTCCAGCGTTAACGGTGCGCCCGTAGCTCAGCTGGATAGAGCACCAGCCTCCGGAGCTGGGTGTCGGAGGTTCGAATCCTCTCGGGCGTACCATTTTTCCCCCGGAATCAGTCCCACGTCATCGCACCATTATGTTGAGATGGTTTCTTGTACTTGCCTTTGTCTGGTGGTTCTTCTGGCTGCTGCCCCGGTTGTGGCGAGGAGTTGTCCGGGTTCTCTACGGACACTCGCAACCCAAACGATCGAAAAACGTTTCCGGCCAGCCCGATTCCTCGATAGCGGAAAAAACCAAGCAGGAAATCAGCGATGCTGATTACGAAGAGATCCCGTAAACGCAGTGACAAGTTCCAATCTCGCTTCGAAGCCGGTGAGTCCAGCTTCCCTATCCGCCAGTATCTCCGGTGTCGTGAGGAGATGATCAGCGGTGTCATCCACGCAGTCTTGATGCTGTGTTTTCTGGTGACCCTGGTATTTTTCGCCAAGACCCTGGACAACTTCTTCCAGGCCCATGCGGACACCATCAATCCGTTTTATCGCTGGGTCTCGCTCGCAGTGCTGATCGGCATGATGTTGCTGGTGGTTCGCCGGATCTGGAACAAGATCCGGGATACCCGGCAGGCTCGTGAAGAGATGCAGGAACTGGCGCAGCAGGTACCGGATTTGAAACGATTGCGACGATGATCAGGGCCGTTTCAATCGGGAGGTTTTCCTACCTGCGGAACAGCCGACGAAATGTATGGCCTGGTCACTAATCTGCTAACAGTTGTTTCCATAACGAGTTTGGTGTATGCAAGCAAGGATACGGGAACGGTCCTTGCAGGGCTCTTGCCTGTTGTTTGCTGCGGCGGTTTGCTGTAGCTTGCTGCCCATTGATGAAGGCAAGAAGAATCCGCTACGATCCCCTGCGGAAAATTTTGCCGCCCCTGTGGAGATTGTGAGGACTCGACGATGGGTTTGATTGAACGATTCGCCAAGAAAGATGCTCACCTGGGAGTTATCGGGCTGGGTTATGTCGGCTTGCCCCTGGCGGTGGCTTACGCCCAGGCCGGATTCAAGGTCACCGGCATTGAACGTATGGAGAGCAAGATTTCCGCCCTGCAACAGGGGGAGAGCTATGTCATCGATGTGCCCTCGGCACATGTCGCGGAACTGATCGACTCCGGCCAACTCCAGATCACTTCGGATCCGGCCGTTCTGGCTCAGGTGGACAGCGTGAACATCTGTGTGCCGACGCCGTTGAGTAAAACCCGCGATCCGGATATTTCCTTCATCCAGGACGCGGTGGGGATGATCACGCCGTATCTGCACCGGGACATGCTCGTCATCCTCGAGAGCACCACGTATCCGGGCACCACGGAAGAGGTAATTCTGCCGTTGCTGTCAGCGGACGGGCTGGAGGTGGGGAAGGACTTCTTCCTGGCCTTCTCACCCGAGCGAGTCGACCCGGGTAATCCGACGTACCACACCAAGAATATCCCCAAGGTCGTCGGTGGCATCACCGCGGAGTGCTGCAAGGTGGCCAGCAGCCTCTATTCACAGGTGATGGAAACGGTGGTGCCGGTTTCCTCGGCGCGGGTGGCGGAGACGGTCAAGTTGCTGGAAAATACCTTCCGGAGTGTAAACATCGGGCTGGTCAACGAGATGGCGCTCATGTGTGACTACATGGATATCGATGTCTGGGAAGTCATCGAGGCCGCTGCCACCAAACCGTTCGGCTATATGCCGTTCTTCCCCGGACCCGGGCTTGGCGGCCACTGCATCCCCATCGATCCGTTTTACCTCTCCTGGAAAGCCAAGCTGGCCGGAACCGAAGCTCGCTTCATCGAACTGGCTGGACAGATCAACGGTTCAATGCCACGTCACGTGGTGAAGCTGGTGACCGACGCACTCAACCAGGTGCGGAAGGCGGTCAACGGCAGCAAGCTGCTCGTGGTCGGTGTTGCCTACAAGAGCGGCATCGATGACATGCGCGAGTCGCCGGCTCTGGATATCATCGAGTTGTTGACTAAACTCGGGGCCGAAGTTTCCTGGTTCGACCCGTTTGTCGCGGCGATCCCGGCGAAGCTGTCCGCCACCCGACTCACGGAATGGAACGAATCCGCCCTGTCGCAGTTCGACGGGGCGGCCATCATCACGGCTCACGACAATGTCGAGCATGCACTGCTGTTGCAGGCTTGTCCGGCGGTTGTGGACACTCGTAACGCCCTGAAGGGCCACCAATCAACCAAGTTGACCCGCTTGTAAGCACGGGAGACAGGAAGGATTCTAACGATGGGCAAGTACCTAGTGACTGGCGGCGCGGGATTCATCGGTTCGCATCTGGTCGAGGCGCTCTGCAAGCGGGGCGACGAAGTGGTGATTCTTGATAATCTCTCCACCGGGAAACGCGAGAACATCGAACCGTTCTTGGATCAGGTTCGATTCGTGGAGGGCAGCATCACCGATCTCGAGACCGTCCGTTCTTGCTGTGCAGGGGTAGAAGTTGTCCTGCACCAGGCGGCCCTGGCTTCGGTGCCGCGTAGCGTCAAGGACCCCATCGCCAGTAACGAGACGAACATCAACGGGACCTTGAACGTCCTCTGGGCCGCCCACGAGGCAGGGGCGCACCGGGTTGTCTATGCCGCCAGCAGTTCCACGTACGGCGATACCGAAGTGTTGCCGAAACGCGAGGACATGTATCCGGCTCCCATGTCGCCGTATGCCGTCACCAAGTATGTCGGGGAACTCTACCTGCAGGTCTTCGATCGACTGTATGGCTTGAGCTGCGTCGGTTTGCGCTATTTCAATGTCTTCGGCCCCCGCCAGGATCCGCACAGCCAGTATGCGGCCGTGGTGCCACTGTTCATCACCAAGTTGCTCGCGGGAGAGCCACCCTTGATTCACGGCGACGGTGAGCAATCACGAGATTTCACCTACATCCAGAATGTGGTGGAAGCCAATCTCGCCGCTGCTGCCGCCGAAGCTCCAGAAGGTCGTTCGGTGAATATCGCCTGCGGTGAACGCATCACCATCAACGAGATCTGCCAGCGAATCCAGCAGTTGCTGGGGACGGATATCGCACCCGAATACGATGAGCCGCGAGTAGGGGACGTCAAGCATTCGCTGGCCGATATCTCCCTGGCGAATCAGACCATCGGCTACCAGCCATCGGTTGACTTGGCGACTGGTCTGCGGGAGACTGTCGAATGGTACCGGCGGCAACAGAGCTGATCCGGATTAGAGACATTTCCCCAGGGAGGAGTAGGCTGTGAAGCACAGGTTGGGGGCGCTGTTCCTCGTCCAACTCATGCTCTTGCAACTCGCAGGTTTCGGTTCCGTGATGGCCCAGGATCCACGTCCGGAATACCGATTGGGCAGGGGGGATATCATCCAGCTCAACGTGGTGCAGCAACCGGACCTGGATCGTCTGTTGACCATCCGGAGCGACGGTAACGCCATCATCCCGATGGTGGGACCGGTGGCCATCTCGGGTTTGCCCCTCATCGAGGCGGAAGAACTCATTCGGCAGCGCTTGCGCCTCTACGATCCCGGCATTTCCGAGATTTCCCTCACTGTGACCGAGTACAACTCGCTGCGTGTGTACGTCCTGGGCGCCGTGGGAACGCTGGGTTCGTATACCTTCACGTCACCACCGACGGTCTGGGACGCCCTGAGAGTGGCGGGGGGTCCGCTGGACGGCGCGAATCTCAATCTCGCACGGATCATCCGTCGCGTGGGCGATTTCGAGCATACGGAGACCTACGATCTGTCGGACCTGTATCTGGGCCGCGGCGTGTTACCCGATATCAAGCTGCAGACCGGCGACACGGTGCTCATCCCCGGCGGTGATGCGTCCCTGCGTACCCCGGCGGAGAGCGGGGTACAGGTTTTCGGGGCGGTGCTCCAGCCGAGCATTGTGCCGCTCCAGGAACCGACCAGGCTGGTCACCGTCCTCATGATGTCCGGCACCCCGACAATTCGGAGCCGGTTGAATGATGTGATGTGGGTCCATCAGGATCAGCCGGATCAGTATCGTTCCACCAAGGTGAATGTCGAATCCTGGCTGAAGGAGGGGAGGCTGGTGGGGAATCCACTGGTCTATCCCGGTGACACCATCCATATCAAGGAGAACGAGCCGAGCTGGGTGCGGGAATACTTGCCGCTGATCCTGAGTATGGTCACGGCGACCACGACGATCCTGCTCGCCCTTGATCGGATCCAGTAACTCATAGCGACAACGTTGATATGATGACGGACGGGAATGAACCTCGGGATCCCGGGGGCTCATTCCCGTTCGTGGTTTTCGGGTGGGTCGTTCCAGAAGATCTTCCGGGTGGCGAGAAAGACGACCATCCCGATGGCCACTGCCAACCACAGGGTCGCCAGTCGCACGATCAAGGCGATGGTGACCGCGGACCCACTTTCGATTCCGCGACTCACCAGCAACCAGATGAGCGTACCTTCGGTCCCGACGAGACCGCCCGGCAAGAAGGCCAGCGCCCCGACGAGCATCCCGGCGGCGTAGATGAAGAAGCTTTCCGTGATCGAGATGGAAGCTTCGCATCCCACACAGACGAACCAGAGACTGAGACACTCGCAGGCCCAGGCCACGACGCTGATCGCCAGGGAACCGGCAGCAAGACGGCCCACCATCAAACCCGAGAGCGATTCCAAGGATTCCTCCAGGGCGAGCCGATGCCGCCGGAGGTATGGTGCCTTGCCGGCCCGACTGATCAACCAGCGCCGCGCTCGCGAGGAGCGGAGTCCCACCAGCAACAACGGCAACACACAGGCGATGATGAACCCGAGAGCAATGCCACTCACTGGGCCCGACCAGAAAACCAGGCCCATCCCCGCCAGGGCGAAGATGGCCAGGAAATCGAATATTCGCTCCGCGATGACCACGGGAAGTCCCACCGCCAACGGCACGCGATGCCGTTCCCACAGGATGCCAGCCTTGAAGACCTCGCCGAGTTTGCCCGGGGTGATGACCATGACGAACGTGGCGAAGAATATGGACAGACTTTCCCGGCGAGTGATAGAAATGCCGAGTTTCCGCAGGTAGATCTCCCAACGCACGAACCGTAGCCAGTAATTCGCCAGGGAAAAAACGATGAGTAGCGGGACGTAGACCAGGGGGAAGGTGGAAATCTCCAGACTCCGGTCACGCCAACCGGTTGCTATCAGAAGTACCACGTAAAGGGCAATAGCCGCCGCCGAAACAGCGAAAACCCGTCCCATCAGGTTATTCGGTTTCGCTGTCGCCACCTTGGCATCCTTTCCGAAACGACGAAAAAATAGTTTACAAAAGGAACCACTGACATTAAGATCGAACCTGTAGTTCAAAACTCAAGCGGGAATCGCGATTTGGCGCGTGTCTTGTAAGGGCAATGATACGCGTAGAATTTGTTATTGTCACTCGGTGGTTTTTGTTGTAGTATAGTAGCATTGAATAACTGGGGGCGGGGGTACTCTATTTATGGGAAGTGTACAGTTTCTCCGCGCCAAGTGTATCCGTTACAAAGTGTTGGGGGAATGCCGCCCTAAGGCGGAAGTGTGGCCCGAGGACTACTGAAATGAAGAACAAGCGACTCATAGATTTCCAAGAAGGTCGGGAAAAGCCGGGAATGGCTGATGTCCATTCCTCGCCAGTTCTCGATGATCTGTCTGCATCGGCTGTGGCCCATATCGAACAGAAGGTGCCTGTCCAGGACGCTCCGCGAGAGCCGGAGCCACGAGTCGAGAAAAGGCCTGACACTCGGCAGCGGTCTGCGCAACTGGATTATCAGCGCTTCAAGCGGGTGATGGACATCATCATTTCAGTGGTGGCCCTAACCATCTTCG
Organism: bacterium; assembly: GCA_043823125.1. Classification (GTDB taxonomy): domain Bacteria; phylum Krumholzibacteriota; class Krumholzibacteriia; order LZORAL124-64-63; family LZORAL124-64-63; genus JBDRBC01. The sequence goes on from JBDRBC010000429.1 coordinate 6,065, forward strand.
GCCTGTTGTTGCCAATCATCGCCCTGGCCATCAAGCTCGATTCACGCGGCCCGGTATTTTTCTCCCAGGATCGGATCGGGATGAATCGGCGCCGTCGCCGACGGGGCGACTTCGGCGATGGCGACCAGCGCAAGGTCTTGCAACCCGGCCGACCTTTCAGGATCATCAAGCTGCGCACCATGTGTGAAGACG
>JBDRBC010000430.1:0-13361 GCA_043823125.1 bacterium
CATCCCGAGCATCGATATGATGCCCATTTTTGTCTGCCGACAATGTACGGATAATCCCGCGGAATGCCAAATTGGTCTATGACCCCGGTGAGAGGTACTTGCGGTCTGTCTCGGCGATCCACCACTCGTTGATATTGTTGAAGGGAGAGAGCATGTGGGGACGTACATGTTGCAGGCGATTGCTGACACCCACCAGGCGCTCCGGGTAATAGAGGCAGGCCATCGGCATGTCCTCGGCCAACACTTCCTGCAACCGGCACCAGATCGGTAAGGCGAGTTCGCGTTCGGGCTGGGCCAGAGCCAGCGCGAGCAGGGAATCCACAAGCTCATTATGATACATCCCGTAATTCCGCTGGTCTGTGGCTTCCGAATGCACCAGAACCGACGGATCGACAATCAAGCTGGCCTGGTAGAGTCCGAGATACCCAGCGAACTGCCCTCGCCTGACCAGGTCGAGCGACGTGGCAAGTTCGAGAATACGCGGTGTGACTTCGATACCGAGTTGCTCCAGGTTCTTCTGGATGATGACAACGCCGTTGGCGCGCACCGGATCTCCCTGCCGGGTCAATATCTCGAAGGAAAACTTCCGGCCGTCGAACTCCAGGATTCCGTCCCCGTCACCATCGACCCAGCCGACCTCGGCCAGGAGCCGACTCGCTTCGACCGGGTCATAGGGGTCGGCCGCCACCGACGGATTATGCGCCCAGATCGCGGGCGGGATGAGGCTGCTGGCTGGACTTCCGAATCCCCCGAGCAAAGTATCGATGAACCGTTGGCGATCGATACCGAGGGAGAGGGCCTTCCGGGTCCGAGGATCGGCAAAGATCGGGTTACGCAGATTCCAGACCAGATAGCCATAGTCCCGACCTTTGATCCGATAAATCGCCACCCCATCGTTGTCGGCCAAACGCTTGGCGGATTCCGGTGTGATCCCCTCCACGAAATCGACTTCCCCGGTCTCCAGAGCGATGACTCTGGCGGTACGATCCGGAATGATCTTGAACACGATCCGGTCCAGAAACGGCGCTGGCCCCGGGTAGCGGGGATTCCGACTCAAAACGATCTCCCGGTTATGCTCCCAGTTCTCCAGGATGTAGGCGCCTGCCGACAGCGGACTTTCGTTGAGGGGCCAGTCGCGTACGTTCGCCGGTTCGTAAGTCGAGGTCAGATGGTGGGGCAATAACGAATGAAAAGCTGTGCCGACGGGATCCATTTGCCGGGTGCTGAACTCATATCGCACCGTTGAGGAATCCAGGGCCACAACGGAGATGATCGGGTCGAAGACACGCCGACGCTGACTGGCCACATCCGGATGTATGAACAGTTCGAGGGAAGAGACCACATCGTATGCAGTCAGCGGTGCGCCGTCAGACCAGTTCCAGGGATTCAGATGGTAGGTCAGCATCAAGCTGTCTGGAGAAAGATCCCAGTGCGAAGCAATGCGAGGGTACCACTGCAGATCCTCGCCCATTTCAACTAATCCATCCATCATCACGTCGAGTACTTGTCCGGTGTAGGAAGAGGCTGTGATCAGCGAATTCAGCACATCCGGTTCCGTGGGGAAAGCGATGACGACGGTACCGCCGGACACGGGTATCTGGCCTTCGCTGGTGGGAGTGGTATCCGACTCCGATTGCAGGCAACCTGCCGTGAACGCGGCCAACAACAACCAACCGACGCGCCAGAGACCAGAGAGTAATCGCACGACAACCACCTTCCCGCTCGATCGTAGTCAACTCGCCGTTACCGGCCGCGTCCGACCACCAAGCAGACTCAACAACACGGCCCTCCCCTGGGGGAAGGGCCGTGCAACTGCACATGCTTATTCTAGGTCGAGCCGGCGAATCGGTCAATCTCCGAGCCGGTTATTTGATCAATGCCATCTTGTGGATCAACGTCTGATCCGCGATCTTGGCCCGCAAGAAATAGGTCCCGCTGGCCTGTTGACGACCGGCCTGGTCGCGACCACTCCAGGTCCAGCTTTGCCAACCACTGTTGACCGGTCCCTCGTGCAACTGACTGACCAGTCGACCACGAATGTCGAATACCTGAACCTGCACCTGCTGCCGGCTACCCGCAGCGCCGGGAATATGCAACCGTACGGTGGTCGTGGGATTGAACGGATTCGGGTACTGTTCTAGCAGGAATTCGGTCAGCGCCACCGGTTCCGGCACCGCAATGAGGGAATTCCGCCGGTGGACTCCGTCGCGGCAACTGTGACCACGGAAGGTCCGCCACGGCGTAGCGTATGGATCATAGGCGTACGGCATGTCCCAGACATGTATCACCAGATCCCAGCCTCCGTAAATGATGTCGACATCGCCATCGAAATCCAGATCGCACACGACCGGTGAGGGACGGAGCGGTCCATTCAGGTTGATGGGGAAGCCGCTGATCGGATCGCCATCGGCCTCGAAGGCGTACAGGTTGTTGGGGCTTTCCGTGGCGCCGCCACCGATGCCGTGCAGGATGTCCGCCGCGCCATCGCCGTTGATGTCACCGACCACCGGGCTACCCTCGGAGTTTCCGGGCATACTCTGTGGCCAGCCGGGCAGAATGTCACCGGAGGTGCCACCGCCGATATCAGTGTCGAAGACGTAGAGGTTGGCCTGGGTCGAGTTGACCGTGGCGATGGCGACGATCTCCAGATCATCGTCCCCGTCGAAGTTACCCACCGCCGGGCTGGGACAGGTGGTGCCGGAATTGTTGACACACACCCGTGGATACCCTGAGTAGGTGGAACCGTCCTGCTGCACGACATGGATAGCATTATCGTTGCAGATGAAGATGATTTCCCAGGTACCGTCGTCGTTCAGGTCGGCGATGGTCGGACTGCACGTGATGGAACCGTTACCCGCGAAATACGGGAAACCGGGCGCCTGGGATTGATCATACTTGTAGGCGAACAGGTAGTTGTCCGCTACCTGATATTTCGAACCGAAGATGATCTCCTTGGCGCCATCACCGTCGAGATCGAACAGTGACGGGCCACTGGTCCCCCACTCCTGACCCCAATCCGTGCGGAAGATGAAGACACCATCGGTGGACGCGTCGTTATCGCCGTCCATGAGTTCGGTGCCGTCCGCGTGCCAGACCCAGGTCCGGCCGTCCAGAGTGTTGACCACGACCTCCGGGGACCCGTCGCCGTCGACATCGCCGACGGAGGGCGGCGACCAGTTCCACCCGTTGCCGTTCTGACGGAGCAACTTCGGCCAACCCGGCACCTCGGTGCCGTCATACCTGAAGACATGGATGGCGTTCTGGACACCGGCGGCGTCCCACGCCTCCTCACTGGCGATGATCTCCTTGCCCGCGATACCGTCCAGATCCGCCAGCGCAACACCAGCCGCCAGGAATGCCGAATTCAGATCGGTGAGTGGTCCGTGGGTCTGGGCGTTGTTGTCGCCGTCGAGCAGCTCGCCGCCATCGTCCGTCCAGACATAGATCTCGTCGGCGGCCAGCACGATGTCGAGCCGGCCGTCGCCGTTGACATCGCCCACGGCGCAGTGACTGCTGGTCTCGATGGAGAACGGGAGCGGGAACGGATCCAGCTCGGGCGGCGAAGTACTCTGCGACACCACCAGGGAGGGGTTGCCCTCCACCAGCGAGGAGTCCACCGAAGTAACCCGATAGTAATACGGGGTCAAGAGGGCCAGGCCCGAATCGCGATAGTACGAGATACCGTCGACAAGATCCTCGTTGACCCTGGTGAACGGTCCGGCAGGGATCAGACTGCGGTAGATGTTATAGCCGCGATTCCCCGGCTCGTGGTTGGGTAGCCAGAAGAGAACGATGACATCGGCACCGTGTGAGGCATCGGTTTCGAGCCCGTCGGGGACACTGGGTGGCCGCACCATCAGATCGTGCCGAAACGTCCGTCCGTAATTATCCACAAAATCGATCCAGCACCAACTCTCGACCGACACATCAGCCTCGGCGTACGAATAGTGGGTATCGCCGGCAGCGGTGGCCAGCAGATCTATACCAAGATAGGTGACAACCGAATCGTATACCGTCACCGAGGGATCATCCGTGCGCAGGGTACCGACAACCGTGTCGGCGCGACCGACACCGAAGTTCTTCAAATAGACCTCGATGGTGACCCGTTCGTTGTCTTCGATGTTCTGGTCACCGTCGCCGTACAACCAGTCGCCCCAATCCATCTCCACCGGTTCGAGTTCCGGAGCCAACGTGAGCAGCCCCCACTCGCTGGCATAATCCGTTTTGCTGTCGTCGCTGACCACCACATCGAAATCGATGGTGGTACCGTCGCTGATCGTGGGGGCGAGTTGGACCAGGAACGGATCCACGGCGTCCTTGATGCCGCCGGAGGGAACGGTACCGATGGTCGCCGTGCCGTCCAGGATGGTGACGTCGCCAGCGAAAGAACTCAGCACGGCACTGCAGCCGGTGCCGCCGCCGCTGCCGGTATCACGGACCTGCAGCCAGCAGGCGACCTTTTCACCGGCTTCGGCCTGGCCGTTGCCGTTGCCGCTGGAGCCGTCACTCCCGTCATCGATCACGGTAATGTCGGTCAGGGCGATATAGGCCCCGCCACCGACAGTAACCGACAAGGTTTGACTGGTCAGCGCCATGTTCAGAGCCGAGATGGTGAGTTCAGCACTGCCCACGCTGGTGGGCGTGAAGTCAAGATCGACATCACCGTTGATGTCGGTCAGACCATACACGTAATCATCCGCCGACTTGGCGAGACAGACCATTGCGCCTTCGACGGGCAGAGCGCCGTCGGTAACGTTGACCGCCACCTGCTGATCGCCGGTGTTCAGCGCCGTGGGCGCCGTCACGGTCAGGTCGCCCGGCGTCGCGGTCCAGATCGGTAACGCCGGATCACCCAGCAGGCAGTAGTTGAAATGCGTCCAGCGATCCACTGTGTTGTAGTAGGTCAGCGACAAGAACGGCGCCCGGCTCAGAGTGATCAGGGCTCCAGCTCGATTTTCCAGCTCGCAGCAGAGCTGATCGAAGAACTCACGCTGATAGTCGTTGGCGGTGTGCGGGAAGGCCGAACGGGACGAACCGATGGACACCACCGAACCGCCGTTGCCGTTCTGGAGGAAACGCTCCATCAAGCAGGCCTGGTCGAAGGCGGCCGAGGCGCAGTTGAGGGCATAGAGCATGAAGTAATGGTCGCCATTGACCAGAGCGTCGGCATCGGCGTTGCCGAAGTTGCCGTCGCCCACCGACATGTTGAAGTAGAAACCGTGGCCGATCTGGTTGATGAGGCCGTAGTCGCCACTGTTCAGGGAGTCGACCGTAGCCTGGCGGGTCAGCTCGAACGATCCCGGATAGATGAGCTGACTGAGCGTGTCGGTCAAGGCATAGGTTTCGTACAACGCCGTACAATTCATATCGGTGCACGGCTCGAAGAAATCATCGATGATCGCCTGCGCGAAGACCGCGCCGTCGAGGATGATGTAATCACCCGGCGTATACTCGGAGGGAAAGAGCACCTCGGCCAGGAAAAGCGCATTGTTGAGGAAGTCATCAGCACTGGTGGAATTCTCGTACCTGATGGTTTTGTCGACAAAAATACCCGCCGTTGTGGGATTGCTCACCGGCGCCCGTCCCACATATACCTCATCTCCCAGATCACATTCGTCACCAGGGTACAGGTAGTGAGTATATGGTTCACCGAAAATGTAATCGCCGTCGTCGTTCCAGTTACCTTCAAGACAACCGAAATAGAGATCGGTCGGGATCTCCGTGAAACCGCCGGAAGGGTAGTAGGTGCTCGTGATGTACCGCGCCGGGATCACGTCCGAGTCGCCACCCAGCAACACGAATTCCACACCCCAGCGCTCGTACGCTTCACGGATGAAGTGCCGGATCGTTTCCTGGACATCACAGCCGTGACGGTAATTGGCTTCGATCCACTCGACGGTTTGCACCACGGCCGGAAAACCGAGTGCCGTCTTGTGTGCGGCCAGTGGTTCGAACGATGGTGCCAGGGTTTCGTTGGTGATGATCAGGTAGCGCACCGAACTGCCGTCCAGGCTCGGCGTCTTGCTCGGCTGGAAGCCACCTTTGGGTTCGGCAACCGCAATCCCGTCTTCCCGGAGATAGCTGCCGAGCACTTCGGGGTTGGCGCACATGCGACGGAGCATCGAATCGAGCTGCTGGCGCTCACCGGGCACCTGCCGCTCACGGTTCACCACGGCGGAAAATGAAGCGCCCGCGTCACTGATCAACCGGATGCCGTACTCATCGAGTACTTCAATACTGGTCCATTCACCCGCCGCGTTACGCAGGGCTTTCAGCGGGTAGAGCTGAACGGAGAGGATCCGGTAGCCGCGCCAGACATGGGTACCACCGAACTCGCCCCACGGAAGTGGAAATACTTCGTCGGTTATCTCCAGTCGCTCGACTCGCACGCCGACATCCTGGTCCGTATACAACAAGCCCCCAAAACTCAGAGGACCGGGAACTTTTTCCACGTGCGTGGCGAGAGGAATCACTTCGACTCCCACGATACGACTGTCCACCGGAACCAGCAGATTAAGATTCTGCCTGGCCAAAACCGGTTTATCGGTTTCGGCCAGTTCACGCGTGCCTGGCAACACCGGGAAAAAGGCGCCGTCGGCATCCAGGGACCAGTGAAGCTGATCCGTATCCAGTGAACCTTGATAGTAGGTCGCGGGGGCCTGACTGGCGAGACCAGTAGACGCTGCCAGGAACAGACCAACCCAAACCCAACCGACAACCATGCGGACTAGGCGACAAGAGAACGACATTCGGGGCCTCCATAGTTGAAAACCGATTACCACTGGGTTCAAAACCCATCGTAACACGACCGGACGTAAGCACTCTTTTGTGTTTTGAACTCCCTCGGGGTCAGTGGTTACTGGCTCTTCTCCTTAGGTGCCCCATACAATGACACCCTTGCTGCACTATAACCTTGAGCTGATGAACAACCTCCGAAGCCTCTCAGTAAGGTGACCCCTCAGTAGGCAGGAAGATATATGTGGCCTAGGTGGCTATAATACCACAATCTCAAACCTCGGTCAAACCGATTATGGACTAAGTCGGTTTCTTTTCCCGAATGAAGGAATCCCCTCCGTCACGGTCATTTCGTCTCGCTCCGCCCCCGGCTGATATCACCCGCGGTGGAGCTGGATGCCAGCGATTTGACAATCACTGTTTGCGGTTCGACGGCCACCAGGATCACCCCTGCCGGGCTGTCCTCACCGTTCCCCAAAACCGTTTCAAAACCTTGATCGGCCGGAATTTCCACCAGGCGACGGGAGTGAGTGAGATTACGGATCACCAGTTTCGGCCCCCGTATGGTGAAGCTCGTGCCAGTGCGGTAGAGCTGCGCCAGTTCGGCATCCGTGAGGAAGAGATAATCACGCTCGTGTGCGGTCTGCAGCCTGGTCAGCAATTCAGCCAGAGCTAGAAATCCTCGCGAAACGATTGTCTGATCGGTGTGGGCAAAGTTGATGCGATGGGTCTCGACAATGGCTGGTTCACCCTGTTGCCAGGCACGATCGATCTCAAACAAACAGCGATCGACCGCTTTTTGCCATTCCGCGTGCTGGGTCGGTTCGAACCGACAGTTGCGTTCCAGAAAAGTGAGTTCCGATCGGGTCTGGCGCGCCACGGCTCGGGCCAAGAGCTTCAGCAATCGGTGATGGAACCGGCCGCTCTGGAAACGCGGATGTCGCTGATCCCGCTTGGCCTGAACCACCTGCAAGCCGGCCTTGATCCAGAGCCGTTCGGAACGGCCGTCCCAGGCATAATCGGGAGCGATGACCGATTCGGGACGTCGCCCGAACAGACCCTGGAAAACCGCCAAGCTGTGGGCCAGCTCGGCCACCAACAGATTCCGGGCGCGCCAGGTACCAAGTTCCCAGGCCCGTGAACAACGAGGGAACGGCACGATCCCCCGTGCGGCCGCCACCTGTATCTGCGGATCGGACCGGACCGCGGTTTGACGCCAGATGGGATCGTAATGATAGGCACCATGCAGTTCGGGATGCCAAACCCCACGCGCCACCGCTTCGGCCACGGCCTGCCACAAACCAGGCCGCTGGTACTGCGGCGGCAAAGCTGGCAGATCATACTGCTGCCAGTTTTCCGTCATCACGGTATCACGGGGTGACGGCTGCCGGTAATCGAGTGCGGACATTATGTAATTGGGCTGGAAAACCGCCGGTAGACCATCCCGGCCAGAAAACGTGGTGAAGATCTGGGCGAGACGGGATACCGTGAGACTGTCTTCCAGCGTGGAACCCCAGTAAACCTCGGGTACTTTGCCAGCGCGAAGTACCGTCGGATCAAGACCCCGCCAGACCGTCGAATCCGGGATGAAGCCACAGAAACCCCAGTCATCACTCTCGAACACGATGGCTCGGACTTCCCGCCAATCCACCTGGCTCCGAGGACTGCCGAGCAACCAGGCAACGAGCAACAAGGCCAGACCGAACAACAGCACGCAACCGAGCCAATAACGAGTCATAGTGCGTTTCATGTCAGTCCTCCGGTGTCCAGCACGCCCACCAGTAGCGTCCGTAACTCATACCCTCTTGGCGAATGGCCCTGGTCAGTCGACCACCCTCCCCCTGCCCCTCCGGATCCAGTGCGGACAGCAGAGCGAGTACCTGATCGATGTTGACCGTCCAGTTGTTTTGTTGCCACCCCAGATCCCAGCGACCGGGTCTCGTGGCACCTGATTTCAAGCTCGTGGCGAAGACACGTCGCGATAGCAAGGGCCTCCTCCGCGCCGGATCGAGTCGTACCAGGAAGGCCTGGAGGTCCCGGTAGTTGCGCACCGCAGGTGTCGCACCGGCCGCATCGTCTTCGAAAATGAACAAACGCCCGTTCTCACGCAAGCAACGATACCAGTCCACAGGGACCGGACAGCCGTCCGTCATGGGCCAGATCTGGCGCAACAAGTTGGCGCAGACGAGGAGGTCGATACTGGCGGGCGGGAAGGGGAGCTGCCGGACATCGGCCACGAGCTGAGCACAACTCCCGTGCCACGGTGGACGACGATCACAACCGATGATCCGAGCTCCGGTGGCTGTCAACAGCTCGGAGAAAGCACCATCGCCACACCCGAGTTCAACGATGGTGTCGTGTCGGGGATGATGGAGTTCTTCAAGAAACGTCTTCGGAAGAGGAGAGAAGGACATCCTCTGGCTGCTCTTTATCCGATTTCTGCGAATCTTGTGGCTGTCGCACCGAAGTGGAACCGGGATGTTCGACGACGGTGGCAGGCTGGTTGTCGGTACCTGAGGCCACGGACCGGTTCCGCTCCACACGTTGCCGTTCAGCCTGCAGATCGATGATGTCCGCCACATGACTACCGTTGACCCGTGACAGCTCGTCCAGACGATAATCCAGGCCGAGGACATAGATCAATTCCGTGGTGAGATCGAGCCCGATCTCGCGATTCTTCATGTGCTGTTGAGCACCGAGCTGGGCCGCCCAGAGCCAAGTCGCCATGGCCGGCAATCCCAGCCACGGGACATGGAGGAAATCGGACAGAGCGAACAGCACTGTCCCACAAGTCAACAACAGGAGACAGAGGACGGCGCAGGTCGGCGAGAAGCCGAGCCGCACCAACCGATGGTGGAGATGGTAATCGTCGGCCTGGAAGATGGACGTGCGCTTGCGGCAACGCCGGATGATCGTTGTGCCGGTATCCCAGATGGGCACCACCATGGGGGCCAGCAGAACCGGCAATGAGATCCCGACCTTCTGGCTCAGGTTCAGGATGATGCTGCCGAGCACCAACCCCATCCACATGCTGCCGGAATCCCCCAGGAAGATCTTGCGCTGACTGATGTTCCAGTAGAAAAACGCCGTCGTCGCCCCGCACAGGGTCGCCGCGAACAGCATGGAGTAGTACTCGGAGACCGCCAGGGAGATCACCACCAGCGCGATGGAAGCCACCATGCTGATCCCGCTGGCCAACCCGTCCAGGCCGTCGATGAGATTCATGGAGTTGATGAAACCGAGATACCAGAGCAGCGTGAACGGCCAGGCCCAACCACCCAGCTCGATCTGGCCAAAGATAGGGAGAACCACGGTGTCGAGTCGCTGCCCGAAAAGCATCAGGCCGATGATGACCACGAGCTGTCCATACAGTTTCTTCTCGGCATGGATCCCGAAGCGGTCGTCCCCCACACCCAGAGCCAGAATGGCCAGGCCGGCGCCGATGAGGATACCGAGCCACGACCACGGGAGCGGCGTGCTCAGAACAACGTGCTCCAGGAAAAAGAGCGCGCAGAAGAAGGAGATGAATATGGCCATACCGCCGGTCCGGGGGACCGGCTCACGATGCGGCCGTCGATACCCGGGATGATCCACGATCTCGGTGAGAAAACCCAAGTTCCGGAAGTGAGGCTGTACCAACCAGGAGAGGATAAAGGCCACCACCCCGCTCAGCAACGCCACAACCTCTCTATTCACAATCACTCCCTTGATGTCTCGATTGCCTGATCCAAGTATCCGTTACTCCCAGGCAACCTATCCCACCCGTGAGAACGGGGCAATGATTATTTGCACTATTCCGCATTCATTTGCACCAGCAATTCACGGTAGACAGCCGCTGTCTCGGTGGCTGTCCCCGCCCAGGTGAACGACCGTGCGTGAGCCGGCCCCCTGGCTTGAAGTTCGGAACGAACTGTAGCATCTCGGTAAATTCGATCCATCCCGCTGACCATGTCGGCGACATCTTCCGGATCGACCAGAATCGCACAATCACCGGCTACTTCGCGCATCGCGCCCCTATTCGAGGTCAGCACCGGCAATCCTGCGGCCATTGCTTCTAGTATCGGGAATCCGAAACCTTCATGAAGCGAAGGGAAAAGCAATGCGCGTGCCGAGCCGTACAGTTCCCACAGCCGGTCCAGGTCGCAATACCCTTCCAGATGGAGACAGCCTTGGTCCTGGAGCTGCTGAATCACGCTGCGGATCCGCGAATCTTGCCACCCCTTGCCCCCGGCCACCACCAGGTCCGGAGGCGGTTCCGGCCCCGGGTTCAGCGCCGCCACTTCCCGGAATTTGGCATACGCTTGCAAGAGCCGCTCGAGATTCTTGCGCGGTTCCAGGGTCCCCACGAACAGGAAAGGAGCGTTGGCCGGTGGTGGTTGTTCCGGTGGTTTGGCTTGCCAGACCCAGCTCGGGGTGCCAAACCGGGTCGGCTGGATCCTGGATGTGAGTTCGGGAAACCGGCGGGTTACGTCACTGGCCGTGGTGGCGGAGTTGGTGACGATACGTGCCGCCCGCCGGAGGGAGTGCGGAACGAACAGACGATAGTAACTGCGCCGCGGCTGTTCAATTGTTTGTGGGAATTGAAGATAACTCAGATCGTGGACAGTCACCACGCTGGGACACGGACAACGCCAGGGGGCGATGAACTGGTGGCTGTGCAGCAGATCTCCCGACAACTGCCGTACGAGCTGCGGTAGCTTCAGCTGCGTGAAGAGCGCCTTACGCAACGATCCGCCACTGGCGCCCAAACACGGGAACAGCTGCCAGTGCGGTGTCCCCTGCAGGAAATCGAACATCTCGGGATAACTGCAGAGCACGGTGAAGTGGAATCCCCGGTCCTCCGCGCTCATGGCCCGGGCCAACTCCAGCACCGAACGCCCCACCCCGGTGGGTTCGGGTTTCACCAGCAGAGCATCCCAGAGAATCCGCGGGCGGTCAGGCATCGAACCGCTCCTCGTCAGGCGTCTGGCCAGTCGTGTTCCGCTCCGCAGAAACGTCGGATTCCACGCCGTGCAAAGCCGCCAGCAGGAATCCGGGAGCGACCCAAATATGAGGCAGATTGTATTGCGAGAAGGTCAACAACTGTCCCCAGATTCCGATGACGGCCACGGTCATCACCATCACCCGGAGGCGTCCGGAACGTCCCAGAGCCTCGCCGACGACCGTCGCCGGGGAGACGGCACGCCAGACCGACCGGCCGAGCAGAAAACAGATCGTCATGAAGAACAGGAACCCCACCAGCCCCGTTTCGCACAAGATCTGGAGCGGAAAGTTGTTCACCACGGGCCAGGAAAACTGGCTGTTCAACCCCGAGGCATCCACCAGCACCGGGAAATGAAACGCGAACTGCCCCCACCCCACCCCAACCAGCGGACTCAGCAGGAAGGCCCGCCAGCCTGCCTGCATTGAGTAGATTCTGGTGAGATTCGACCAGTCCTCCAGATCGATGGACTGCCAAAGACGCTGGAACGGCAACAGCACGACGTGGGGGCCCCAGAGCACTACGGCTCCCCCGGCCAGCGCCACGATTCCCCCCGCCAACCATCGCCACCAACCGGCCGGAAGCCGAAAATCGCCGCTCCGTCTGGCGAGGATCAGGCCGGCCAGCACGGCCAGGGCCGCCGCCAGATACGCGCCGCGCGCCCAGGTGGCGAGCAGCAACAACAGCCCGGCCACAATCAACGGCCGGCGCCAGCGAGTTCCGGAACCGGACAACAGTAAAAATGGCACCACGAGCAGCAGGTAGTTGCCCAGATAGAGAGGTTCGCAGGCGGTCCCACGCAGACGCGGAATGCCGCTGAAAGAGTCTCCCAGGAAGAGTTCGAGAGATCCGGAGAGTATGGAGGGATTGGAGGTGAACCAGCTCTCGAGCCGAGCGAACCAACCGACCGGTTGAAAAAAATGCACTGTCTGCAGCGCCGAGTACACCACTTGGAACAGCAGCCCTACGCCCAACCAGCGACCGGCCAACTCCCACTGCCGAGCTGTCCGTAACCAGAGCAGCGGCAACAGCAAGAAACCGAACATGAGCAGCAATTGCAGCGACTGCTTGCCGAGTCGTAACCAGCGAACCGCTGCCGGCGCCTCACCGGGCCGCAACCACAGCCCGACTCCCGAAAGTGCCACCACCCCAAAACTCGCAGCCAGAAAAACCCACCACTGCCGCGGCAGCGGGTCCGGCCTGCGAGACGATTCCCCAGGTCCCCGCAAGGCGGCGATCACGTGGAGTGAGGCCGCCACTGCCAGGAGCAGGTAGGCAGGTTGGAATCCCGCACCCAGGTCCCGGCCAGTGATCAGTACTACCGCTCCCATCCCGATCCACGGCAGCACCATCAGGATTAATCCGTTACACCATTCGAACCAACGCGTTATGGAGAGCTGATTCATTTCTTGCGTAGACGGGAACGGGATCGAGCCAAAAGGAGAACGATCATGATGATCAGGGCGGCCAGGATGATATACTGAGCTTGCGGATTGGCACTCCTCTCGCGCATGCGATAGACGATTCGGCCGTTCTCGATCAAGATGTCACCTTTGGCCAGGAAGTAGTGACCGATCCCGTCACTGAGGTACAGGGGATGGTCGATGACGAATCGTCCGGGCGTGAACAGCAACCGCCGGCCGCG
>JBDRBC010000431.1:0-4891 GCA_043823125.1 bacterium
TCTGACCGTCAGCGACACGGACGGGAACGTGGTGCGGCGGTTGACCGGGCCGGCGTCGAGCGGTTTCCACCGGGTGGCGTGGAATCTGCGCTACCCCTCGCCCCGTCCCACGTCCTTGACCCCGTGGCAGCGGGAGAACCCTTGGGATACCGAGCCCATGGGGCCCATGGCACTGCCCGGCGAATATATAGTGGCCATTGCCAAGTGCGTGCAGGGGGTCACCACACCACTGGGTGAACAACAGTCGTTCGAGACCACGCCCCTGGCCAACACCACGTTGCCGGCTGCGGACAAGCCGGCGCTGCTGGCGTTCCAGCGGAAATGTGCGCGGCTGCAGAAGGCCATCCTGGGCACCCAGCGGGTAGCAGACGAGGCGCAGCAGCGGATCGATCTGGCCGAACGGGCGCTGCAGGAGACACCAGGCGCGAACCAGGCGCTGCTCGACGTGGCGGCTGCCCTGGACACGCGGTTGAAGGACCTGCTCATCGAGCTGGAAGGTGACCGCACGGTGTCACGGCGGGAAGAGCCGACATCACCATCCATCAGCGATCGGATTTCATGGATCATCTGGAGCCACTGGGAGGCCACCAGCAATGTACCGCCGGCCTTCGAGCGCCAGTACGAAATCGCCGCCGAGGCGTTCGGGCGTCTGCTGAGCGACTTGCGCCAGCTCGTGCAGGTGGATCTGCGGGCGCTGGAGGCCGAGCTGGACGCGGCGGGAGCGCCGTGGACCCCGGGACGGTTCCCGGTTTGGGAGCGGGATTAGGCAGCGGGCGGTCGCGCGATATTACCTGCGAGATGTCACCTAAGAGGCGGAGTGTACCCGGGTACACTCCGCCCCTTGATATTACCTTATCTCACTGCCAACAGCAGCAACAGCCGCCTCAACGATACAGGCTCTTGACCATGCCCCAGCTCCTGGCCTCGGTTGCCACCGGACCACTGCAACCAACTGCGGCGCAACCCGCCGGCAGGGCCCCTACCAGGTCGTCGCACCCCCACGGATGGTTGCCGGACAGGCAGTAGGAATCCGCCGCCAGCTCCAGATCGCCGGCAAGCAGGTCGCAGAAGCACGGATTGGCGGAGAAATTCCCGTGGATACCCGTCCAGGCCGTATAGCTGTCCACCCAATCGCCCCCGCTGTTCCCGTAAAAGTCGCAGCACTCGATCAGGAAGGTGCCAGACGAGATCGTAATGGGCTTACCGATGTTCTCCGCGATGATGCATCTCTCGATTGATAGTGGAGCGTCGCCACAGAAGATTACACCGACCCCGTCATTGTGACCAATATTGTCCGCGAAGGTGCAGCGCGATATGGCAAGCGGTGTAGCCGACGTGCTCAAGACCGAGGAGCCGAACGAGCTGGGACTGAACGTTTCATTGTCGAAAAACACGCATCCTTCGACCTGTCCAGCGCCACAGATGGTGAGCTCCACCGCCCCGCTGGCCTCAGCGTAGTTGTTGCCGAAGTAACAGCCCGAGATCAGGACATCATCGCAAGACGAGCAGAATATGGCGCCGCCATTGGAAACTGAGTCGTTATCGAAGAACCCGCACCCCAGGATCCTCACCGATCCGTGGTCCCAGCAGATGGCCGCGCCGGACCTGTTTCCAACCTGATGGTTCCTGAACTCGCAGTTCTCGATGAGCGGCGAGGAGTAATCGCAGTAGATACCACCCCCCGCCAGTTCAGCCCCCCCGTTCCGGAAGGTGATGCCCGAGATGACTGTATCCTTCGCCAGGGCGTGTCCCCGCATCACGCGCGAGAAATACTGGGCGTCGATTGTCACGCAGTCGGGTGTCCCCGACTCGCTCCGCAGGGAAATCCCCGATTTCATGAGCAGATCGTGTTCGTAATAGGTCCCGCAGGCGATCTCGACGACATCGCCCGCCAGGGCCGAATCGATGCCTGCCTGTATCGTGGCAGCATCGACAGGCACCTTCCAGGTGCGGGCGCTGACGAGAGACGGAACAACAAGACAGATAAGCAATAGTGATAACCAACGAATGATGATCCTCCTGTTCGCAAAAGTCGATCAGTTTGTAATGTGGGGATACCAGCAATCTGTAGGGGTAAGTTTTCAGATCACATCATCAATATTCATACTCTGCAGACCATTGTCAACACGCCATTCCAGGCCCGCAGGCGGCGGATATACCGCTACCCGCGAATTCGAAGACGGGGCGGGAGTGCACCCGATACACTCCCGCCCCCGTCGTCATGGCCGGATCGTGATCGTCAGACTGCAGGTCACATCGCAGTACGTCGTGTCGAGCTGCTGGGTGACCACGCCGCCCTCGGTGCGCACGAACGAGATCTCCTGCAGGCCGTCGATGACCTCCTGGCCGCGCGCTTCGTACTGGGCGAAGGAGTCGGTCTGCCAGTAGGCGTTCACCTCTCCCCCACACTCGCTGGCGACGACATGGATATCGGTCTCGTCGTTGTCGTACTGGTAGAAGTAATACCAGCTCGTGATCCGCCGGTTGGAGAACTCCACGGTGCCCGTGAAGATCCGGTGCCGCACCCAGCCATCATCCTCGTCATGCACATTCTCCTCGATCTTGAACGTGTCCTCGCTGAGCATGACGGCGCCCCAGCTCACGTAGTCGAACCACAAGCCTCCGTCCTCGCCGGAGACGAGATGGATGTCGATGGACAGGCCGAAGCTGGCCATCCGCACCGGGAAACCTTGCGCCGGCGCGAAGCTGTAGTTGAGGAAGACGCGTTTGCTCTGGTCGTACGGGGCGGTCCCCTCGGCGCGCACGGCTACCACCGGGGCGGGAGTGATGGGAATATCGGTTTCGCCGGTCACCGAGCCGCGAGCCGGGTCTTCTCCTGGGCGTACGAGATCGCGTTGTCCAGCAAATCGATGATGTACTCGGGGTTGTGGACGCCACGGCTGCCATCGTTGTTCGAGAAGACGAGGGCGTAAGCGGCCTCCCGCTCCCAAACCTCGACCCCGTCGGCCTGGCTATCAAAGCCAATATCGTGGTCAAGGAAGGCCGCAAGGTTGGCGAAGCCCAGCAGCACCGCCAGCTCGTCCATCTTCTCCTCGACGATGGTCTGGATGTTGTGGAAATTGAAATCCGTCAGGGTGTGGCAAGGAAGGCAGTTGCCCACGTCCGGCTCGAAGCTGTGGAAGGCGTGATCCTGCAGCTCGCCGTGCTGCTCCACCTCTCGCACCATGTGGCAGTACACGCAGGAATTGATGATGCCCTGGTGGGCCGCCACGCGGTCGTAGTCGTAACCCTCGATCTCGTAGCAGCCGTAACCGATGTAGGCATCCATCTGCGGGCTGCCGTGGGGGCCGAAATGGCTAGTGCCGTTCGCGATCTGGCCCTCCACGTTGCTGGTGTTCCGCCGCCCGTGGTGGCACTGCGCACAGACCTGGCCGGTGCCGCGGTCGACCATCTGCGGGATGCCGTTGTCGCCGGGTTCGAATCCGGGAGCGTAGAGCACCTCGACCGGCCCGAGGGTTCTGATCTGATAGGCGTTCCCTTCATCCGCGGCGCCGACGTGCGGGTCATGGCAGGTCGGACAGCCGATGAAGTTGTATTCCTCGAACTCGTAGCTCGCCAGGGCGGGGTCGACCGACTGGCTGAACCCCTCGGAAGTGTGGCAGGCGGCGCAGGGTTGCCGGCCGAATTCCTCGTTGAAATCCTCCAGGTCGATCCCGTTGACCGACCCGTGGCCGGAATCGACCCATTCGTCCAGCTGGGTCTGGTGGCACGGATAGCAGAGCGACACCGAGACGTCGCCGTCCACGCCCGTGGCGAAGGAGACGCGGGGCATGTTCTGGTTGAACTCCGGTCCCATCGGACCATGACAGGATTCGCACTGGATCCCCTCGAGGTCCGCACGGCGTTGGGCGGCCTCGGGAGTACCGATCCCGACGTAGTCGTCGTATCCATAGAGATCGGGACCGTAACTTTCTGGCAATATCTGGGTGTCGCCGAAGGCGACCTCGGAGTCGAATCCGGTCGTGTGACACTGGGCGCAATAGAGGTTGGTCTGGTTTGCCGCTCCGAGATCCTCGAAGGCGTGCGTGTGCTTGGTGTTGGCCACGGTCGCGATGAGATGTTCGTGGCAATGCTTGCAATTCTCGCCATTCTTGCCGAGGTAGGTGTATTCGACCCCCTCCACGCCGGACCCGGCAGGACCTGCCGGACCGCGTTCCCCTTCACATCCCAGCAGCAGAAGGGTTCCGAACATGAATAACGCAATGACGGTGAAGGACGCCGGATCATGCTTGCCTCGCATAGGACAATTCCTTTCCTCGGACACCCCCGGTATCCGGATTTCGTCGTAATTGTCGGGTGATTACCCTCGGACAGTATAGTCACGTTTGACATTGTAATCCATTATATCATAGCGTTCAAGTAGGAAAAAATCTTGTTTATTTATTTATTTCGAATATGCTCATCAAGTCACCCGGAAAGACCCGGCGATTTCAGGTGAATCAGGGCCATATTTCTCTTCTCGCCCTGGATAACGTCGAATAGGATGAATTCCCGGGCGGCATGGAATGAATCCGGTATTCGAGGCCGACCGGGCCGGGAGCCAGGAATCTCGCAAGTGAAATGCACTGGCCTCCGGGCTTCCGGTCGATACTACGAGCTTTCCGGCAAAGGTGAGGGTTCGTGAAGATGAGACGCGTCCAGTTCCTCGCAATTCTCACCTTCCTGACGAGCGGGCTGGGTTTTATTCCGCCGGACGGGCCGACAGGGGTGCAAGCGTTCTCGAGTGACACCGCTTCTGGCGCCACTTCCGACGCAACCGGGAGACACCAGGCGGGTTGGACCTCGCTCGATCCGGACTCGGCTGCCGCGCCGATCGACTCCACCCTCCACGGGCCCGACTTCGATCTGGATTGCGGACGGTGCCACACTC
>JBDRBC010000432.1:0-10902 GCA_043823125.1 bacterium
ACCGATCCCGTCATCGTTGGTTCCGTGAGCACCATGAGTCACGCCCAGGCGGTCTGTGTGGTGGGAGCCCACGCCTACGTGGCGGACGGTTTCGCCGGTATCCAGGTGATCGACGTCACCAATCCGGCCGGCCCTCCCGCCGTGGGCGCCGTCGATACCCCGGATTGCGCTTACGGTCTCACGGTGAGCGCGGGGTATGCTTATCTGGCCGATGACGATGCGGGTCTCCAGGTGGTCGATATCTCCAATCCACTGGCGCCGGTGGTGGTGGGATCGGTGGCGACGGAAGGGTATGCACGAAATGTGGTGAGCGTCGGGAACCTGATCTATCTGGCGGACTGGCACTACGGGTTGAAGATCATCGACGTCAGCCTGCCGGCGGCTCCCGATATCATAGGCGAAGTGGACACCCCCGGTAACGCGGCGGATGTGCGTGTCTGGGGAGACCTGGCGTACGTGGCGGATGAGTATCTCGGTTTGCAGATCATCGACATCTCGAATCCGCACGATCCCGACCTGCTCGGGAACGTGGACACCCCCGGTCACGCTTACGGTATCGCGCTTCTGGGTGACCACGCCTTCCTGGCCGATTGGTTCACCGGCCTGCAGGTGGTGGACATCACCGATCCGAACCACCCGGTCATCATCGGCAGTGTCGATACGCCAGGCGCCGCCAGCGACGTGGCAGTCACCGCCCGCCACGCCTTCGTGGCCGATCAGTATGCCGGGCTGCAGGTGATCGACATCACGGATCCGACGGCCCCCAGTATAGTCGCCTCGGTGGCCACCCCGCATCTGGCTCACGACGTGCTTGTTTACGGTGGCTACGCCTACATTGCCGACGGATATTCGGGCCTGCAGGTGGTGGATATCTCCGATCCGACCGAACCGTTCATCATCGGGTTGACCGATACGCCGGGCAGCGCCTGTGGCGTGGCTGTCAGCGGCGAACAGGTCTACCTGGCGGACGGCGAGTCCGGTTTACAGATAGCCAGTCGCCAGTGCGACGGCAGTTCCCCGGTGTTCCTGGCTTCCTTCCAGGTCGAAGTGACGGCGAACGTCATCACGGCCAGCTGGTCGCTCGCCACCAGCAGCGAACCCGCCGGGTTCCGTCTGGTGGGCAGTGATGGGCAGCGGGAGTGGGAGGTGTCGTGGCGAGAACTGAGCCCCGGTCAGTACCAAGGCGCGGACGAGGCACCGATCTCCAGCCGCGGCGGTGATATCACCTACCGTCTGTTCTATCAGGATCGCGACGGGATATGGGAACTGCTCGCCAGCGACACCGTCTCGCTGCAACCGGCCTGGCGCACCCGCCTGGTGAGTGTCATCCCGAATCCGTTCAATCCTTTGACCACCGTTTCTTTCTCGGTGCAGCGGCGTCAACCGGTGACCGTCGCCGTGTACGATGTCAGTGGTCGGCTGGTGAAGAGACTGGCCCACGAGGAATTCGAACCGGGGGAGTTTACCGTCTCCTGGGACGGAAACGATCGGAGCGGGCACGCCGTGTCCACCGGTGCCTACCTGGTGCGGATGGCGTCGCGTGATCGGGTGGAATCGCGTAAGATATCCTTGATTCGTTAGCTAGTGCCCCATAGAAGAACACTAGGATTATTCATGATGGGCCTACTGCGGCGAGCCTTCCGGAATCCGATGGTTGACCTCAGACCGCAAATCGGGTATGCCTGATGAGGGATTTCCTGGGTTTCAATAATCCGAAACGTGGAATCTCCATATTATTGCTCACTTGATGAGGAATCATTATGCGGGCGTCATGTCTATTTATCCTGGGTCTCGTGGCAGGCTGCTCGGGTATTGTACACTCCGTCCACGCCCGTACCTGGTACGTCCCCGACCGGGTGGCGACGGTACAGGCGGGGATCAACAGTGCCGCCGATGGGGATACCATA
This sequence comes from bacterium, assembly GCA_043823125.1. GTDB lineage: Bacteria > Krumholzibacteriota > Krumholzibacteriia > LZORAL124-64-63 > LZORAL124-64-63 > JBDRBC01. The sequence goes on from JBDRBC010000432.1 coordinate 1,908, forward strand.
CTCATCGCGCCGGGAATCTACTTCGAACACGATATCACGCTGGAATCCGCCGTTGTCATTCGGGGTGACGGCGACGATGCCGGCGACATCGTCATCGACGCTCTGGGGTTGGGGCGGGTATTCGACTGCGCCAACCAGACCCAACCCGCCGTGCTGGAGGGATTGACCATCACGGGTGGCTACCTCGAGGGTGGGGCGTTTCTTGAAAACAGGGGCGCCGGGGTGCGGTGTCAGAACGGCTCGCTGATCTTGCGAAACTGCCTTATCCGGGGCAACTCGGCGCGGACGGGAGGTGGCCTCGGGATTCTCGAATCCAGTGTCGTTCTGGAAAGTTGCAGCGTGGACTCCAATCTGGCGACGTGCGAAAACTGGGCTGGCGGTGGTGGCCTGTACGCCAAGGATTCCAGTCCCGAGCTGTCACACTGTGTGTTCCGCGCCAATATGGTTTCCGCCAACACCCCGCCGGGCGACGGCGGCGCGATCTTCTGCAACAACTCGGCCTTGTCGGCGGTGGACTGTATCTTCCTCGACAACAGTTCCACCGGTGGGGCGGGCGGGATCTATCTGTTCGATATCCTCGATCCCGTGCTCACCCGGTGCCACTTCGAGGGTAATTCAGGGAACGGCGGCGGCGCCCTCTGCCTGGAACGTTCGTCCGCGACGCTCAACGACTGTGTCTTTCGCCGGAATCGGGCCAATCTCGCTGGAGCGGTCTGGATGAATGAGCTTTCGCGGCCAGACTTCATTCGGTGCGATTTCCAATCGAACATAGCCGAGCTCTACGGCGGCGGAGCCGTCGATTGCTGGCTGTCCGATCCGAAGTTTACCGAGTGTGTGTTCGAGAGGAACTACTCCAGCTCCCTCGGCGGCGCCCTCTGTTTTGGCAACATCGCCCGGCCGGTCCTCGAATCGTGCCTGCTTGTAGACAACGAGGCTGAGGTCACGGGTGGCGCAATCTTCAATCGGATATCGGGTCATCCGGAAATCATCAACTGTACCTTTTACGGCAATACGGCAACGGAAGGCGCTGGTATTTATTGCCAGGAAGGCGGGTTTGTCACCATGGAACAGACCATCGTCGCCTTCTCGGAGGGGGCGGCGGGGCTGGTCGGTTTCACCACGGCGACTTTCGACCTGGTCTGCTGCGATATCTTCGGAAACGAAGGTGGCGATTGGGGTGGGATCTTCGGGTGGCTGCTCAACCGGAACGGGAACATGTGTGTCGATCCGCTCTTCTGTGCCCCCAACGATGGGAATTACTACCTGAACATCATGTCGCCCTGCCTGAACGATCTGGAGTGCGGCCACCTCGGCGTCTACGGGGTGGGGTGTAGCTTCTCGCCGACGGACGATCCTGAACCGTCCACGGCTCGCTGGTTGCGGCGGAATCGCCCGAATCCGTTCAACCCCACCACCCAGATCGAAGTGGTGCTGCCGGCGGGCCGTCCACTGGAGGTTGCGATCTATTCGGTCCGGGGAAGTCGTCTGGCCACCATCGCCCGCGGCGACTATCCGGCGGGCAGTCACCTGTTCACCTGGCATGGTCGTGACGACGCCGACCGTATCCTCCCCTCCGGAACGTATCTCTGCCGTCTCCTGGCGGGTGATCGGGTGGAAACAGCCGTGATGACCCTGGTGCGTTGAGCGGTTCGCACGTTGGGCGTGTTTCCTACCCCCACCCGGTTCTGTATACAGACAGCTGAGATCCATTTTCTGATTTCCCGACACAACTCGAAGCGAGGTCCGCCATGGGGAAGGCCACCTATATGGTTGTCTGGGTGGCAGCATGTGTCCTGCTGTCGGCGACTGGTCCCACGGCCGGAGAATACACCGATTTTCTGCACCACCAGGATATCGTCACCTCGGCCCAACGGGGCGACCTGCACGCCGGTGCGTACTGGCGGCTGGGCTCGGACTGGTCCATGTTTCTGGAGCTGCTCCGTCCCTACTACCAGGACATGAAATCGCCACTCGACGACGACCGGTGCCGCCTGTGTCACACGACTGTCGCTCAAGATCCCGACGCCCTGACCCAAGATCGCGCACCAGTTACCCGCAGCCGCCACGGAACACGAGTAGTCCAGTCGCGGAATGTTGTGGAATTGGTTACGTGTTATATCGTACCCTACCGCCGGTCCGGCTGACGGGATCGTCCGGCAACGATCTGTCCGCCCTTTTACTTGCCTTCAATCGTACCGGCCCTGCCCGGGTCGGCCTCTCGTCTGCAATCCGGGGAGACGATCATGAATCAGCTGTGCAAGACCGGCATCGCTCTATTCCTGGCTGTGGCCATGGCCTTGGCGATGGCCGTATCGATGGTTGCCTGTTCCCAGACCGGGACGGAAAAGCTCGAACTGCCCACCGTATACAGCGAGGAAACCATCACCCAGGCTCGGGAGCTGACCGAACAGGGATATGCCCTCCTGGACAGCAGCGATTTCGAGGGGGCGCTGACCAAGTTCACCGAGGCGGGCGAGCTGGTGCCCATGGCCCGGGAATTCCACACGGCGTGTGCCTACGCACGCAGTGGGGAGACGGAGGCGGCCTGCCAGTGGCTGACCCGTCTCTCGGACAACGGATTCGACGTGGTCGATCGACTTCTCTACGAGGGGGATTTCGAGTTGCTCCAGGACGAACCGCAGTTCGAGTCCGTCGTCGACCGGGTCAAGGCCAATCACGAGGCGGCCACCGAGTCGCTCGTGGGTGGGTTGGCGGACCACGAGGTCCCGCCCGTGACCTTCGACACGGAGGAGGCGCTGACCGAATGGGCTGACGAACAGGAGCGGGTCTTCCGCCGGCACTACTATCTCTGGACGAGCAAGCAGCAGATGGCCGCTCAGCTCGACCACATGGGAAAGTACCTCGCCGCCGAGCGGACGCTCAAGCAGGACGCCGCCGAATACGATTACGGGCTCGAACGGATCCGCACCGTCTCCACGCTCAAGTCGGTGTACGAACCGGGCTGGGGGGGCGTGACCAGGTTGATCGTGGATGAGGTGGAATCGTACCTGGCCACCTCGCCTGCCGCCGTGGGGGCCGGCGAAGCGCACTACCGGGCCGGCACCGCTCTCTCATTACAGTATGCCGACGATGACGAGCGGCAGGTATCCGGATTCCAGGCGGCGACGAATCACCTGGACCAAGTGCCCGCCGATACCGAATACCACGGCGCGGCCCAGGCGCTGAAAACCGTCAACGCATTGTTGTCGCCCGGAGCCGAAACGGAGACGTATCACGCGCAGCTCCGCAACATCATTGCCGAACATCCGGGAGACGCCGGGATCCGCCGCGTCATGTCCACCCGCCTGAATCACGATACCCCCAGTATTCTCTGGCCACTGGAAATCGAGGCGCCGGACCTGGAGGGTGATCTGGTCACCGTGGGCGAGTACCACGGCAAGGTGCTGCTCATCGATTTCTGGGCCACCTGGTGTTCGCCGTGCCGGGAAGAGATCCCTCATCTGGTTGAACTCTATGAGCTGTATCACGCAAAGGGATTCTCGGTGGTCTCCATCTCGCTGGACTATCTCGACCGGACCGACGAGGCGGCCTACCGCGAATGGATCGCCGAAGCCGGCATGGACTGGCGCCATATCTACGACGGCAACGGCTGGGATTCCGAGCTCGTGAAACGGTTCTTCGTCGGCTCCATTCCGGCGCCGTTCCTGGTGGGGCCGGATGGTTCCTTGATGGCGTGGGGGGAAGCGTGCCGTGGCGAGGAGTTGACGAGTAGTATCGAGCGGGCGCTGGCCATGAAGACGGAGTAGTCAGCGACATCGGTGGTCGTGGCCGAAGTCCGCTTGGCCGGTTCAACTCGTCATGGTTTCGAGCTGATTCCGCAGTTGGTCCAGGTCGATCATGCGGGTTGCCGATATCTCTTTCAGGACATTCGAGTAGGTGGCGGCGACCCGACCACCAACCAGGATCTTGATATCGGAACCGAGTAGCTGCCGTAGCCGGTGGAGTTCTGATTCCAGTCGCGGATCGTGAGCGGGATACACCAGACTCAGGGCCACGACTTGTGCCTGGGCCTGTTGAACGGCGGCGGCGATTTCCTCGGCCGGCAGATCCGGCCCCAGGTAAATGGCGTTCCAGCCCATCTCCGTCGCTGTGGTCGCGACCAGGAGCGCACCTAACTCATGTAGCTGGCCCGAGAGAGTGGTGATGATCAGGACGGGCCCTGACCTGGCCTGGCGCGGAGTCCGTTCGAAGGTAGTCAAAAAAGATCGGACAGTTGCCGCGGCCAGATGCTCATGGGTAATTCGCAAATCTCCTTGCTGCCAGCGTTCGCCTATCTGGTGAAGTAGAGGTACCAGCAGGTCGCGACGAAACTGGTGGCCGCTCAAGACGACTGAAGCTCGGGCGAGTGTCTGAGCCAATCCTTCCCGATCCAATTTCTCCACCGCTTCCAAACAGTGCTGCAAGAGAGTCTCGGTACTCATGCATCGGGTTTGTGTATCCAGTAGCGGGACCTGATTCGCCGTTTCCGCCACGAGCTGTCCGTGCTGGGCATCCAAATCCTCGTTGACAACTTGCTGAAGATCCGCGAGCGAGAGGTTGGCAATATCACTGATGCGGCGTCCACCAGCGACGATCTGCTTCATCAAGGTCAGTCGGGACACATCGTGATCACTGTATAAACGGCGTCCCGTGATGGAGCGGAAGGGTGTTATAGCACTGTATCGGCGTTCCCAGGCTCGCAGCACGTCCGGAGTGAGACCCGTTCGTTTCGCGACAACCCTGATGGGGTGACCATCGGTTTTCATGATTATCACCTCAAGGGCGAATGATACTTGATGTCCATGTATTGTCAACATATTTGTGAACACTGTTCGTATAATCCTATCTATTTTGCGGTTATAATGGCTATTGATTCCCCATTCAGTCCAAATACCCAATCCGAGAATATTGATCAACTCATTAAATTACAATAACATACAGGTTTTGAGATAGTATCTCAATAATATCCAACAAATGTCCTTGACATATGCTAGACGAGTGAATACCTTGTCCTCGTTCGATGCAACAAGAAAGCTTGTGAATGCAAGAGGCAGTGAAATTAAAACAGAGCTTCTGGGCTGATGAGCCCGGGCAATAGAAGGAGAGAACAATGCGGAACGAACTGAATTACAGCGACCTGAGCAACACCGTCAACATCAAGTACATCCTGGACAACGCAGGCAATCATTGGATCTGCGAAGGCGATGTGGATCGCTCCGAGGATCTGGGTGGTCAGGCTTGTGTCGCCGCCGACGAGGTCATCTACGATCGCGGTTTCGGTGGATAACCTGCCAACGAATCGATTCGACAATTACCCGGGGCGGAATACCCGCCCCGCTTGAATAAGGAGAAGAACCATGCGTTTACAGAGAATGACCATTTTCGCCCTGACCCTCCTGGCCATCACCACCACCACCGCCTTTGGCCAGACCGCCGATGTGCAGATCATTCACAACTCACCCGATCCCGGCGCCAGCTCGGTGGATATCTACCTGAATACCGACCTGGCAGTGCCCGATTTCGGTTTTCGCGAGGCTACCGGGATGACTCCGTTGCCTGCGGGCTCCGAGATTCAGATCGGTGTCGCTCCCGGCAACAGCATGTCCAGCGCAGACGTCCTGGCCTGGTTCCCGGTGACGCTCACGCCTGGCGCAACGTATGTCGTCATGGCGGCAGGCGTGCTCGACGAGATGCTGCCCGGCAACCCCGACGGTCGTGCTACCGGTTTTAACCTGTACATCAACGAGTTGGTCACCAGCGGTCCTGGCGACCAGGTCGGCATTCTCGCCTTCCATGGCGCTCCGGACGCGCCGAGTGTCAACATCGACGCCGTGGGTGTCGGCACGTTGTTCGGTGACCTGCCGTTCAATGAATTCGACGGCTACCTGTTCGTGCCAGCCGATGATTACAAGCTCGAGATCAAACCGGCCGCCAACCCGGGTTCCGTCGTGGCGACCTTCAGTGCGCCGTTGTCCGGTCTGGGTGGCGGCACGGCGGTGGTCTTTGCCAGCGGTTTCCTCACCTCCAAGCTGGAAGAGTTTGGACTCTTCGCGGCTCTGGGGGACGGCACGGTTCTCCAGCTGGCGCCCACCACGGTGGACAACGAGATGGCGAGCTGGGGTGGCCTCAAGGCGATGTACGGCAACTAGTCAAGTATAGCTGGTCCGAGTCGGCGGGATCGCGTCCGTCGTGTATATACTCGTCGGCTTCGCGGCCGCTTACCAGGCCGTGAACCGGTGCGGTATCCAGAACCGTTGGCAGGCGCTGCCGATCTCGACGAGATAATGAGTTCTGTTCTTTCCGCGACAGAGACGGGCGGAGAAGCGGGGGCGAGCGACCTTGCCTTTCCGCCCACTACTTTCGGTGGTGCACCGGTTATGGCGATTCCTCTCAGGAGAGTGAGCAGGTAATGCGTGCCCTTGATCCAGATCGTGTCCAGATCGTCCAACCCGGCCGCTTCGGTCCGGGGCCCGTGCTCTACTGGATGTGTCGCGACTTCCGGCTGCACGATAACTGGGCGCTGCTGCACGCTCGCGCCGCGGCTCGGGCAGCCGAGGTCCCGCTCGTGGTGGTAGTCTGTCTACACGAAGGTTTTCCGGGGATGGCGGGCAGACGAGGCGAATTCCTTCTTGCCGGACTCAAGGTTCTTGAAAACGATCTGCGAGCTAGGAACATCCCGATGTTCCTGCTGACCGGCGATCCCGTGTGGCATCTGCCGGAGTTCGTCCGCTGGCGCGGCATCAGCAGTCTGGTCACCGATTATTCTCCGTTGCGTCGCATTCGTGGCGATCAGATCGGAGTGGTGGATCGGCTCTCCATTCCGGTACAGCGGGTGGATGCGCACAACATCGTTCCCGCTTGGCTGGTCTCCGGCAGGCCGGAGTACGCCGCGCGGACCATCCGACCGAAGCTGAACCGGCAGCTGTTCCGGTTCCTCACCCCGTTCCCGCAGTTGCGAGACGCTCTCCGACCGTGGTCGGGGGCGGTGCCACGGAACGATTGGTCGGCAGCGGCGCGTCTGGTGCGACCAGGCCCGCCACTTGTCCGGACTTTCAGCGCCGGGGAAGCCGCCGGGCGAGCGGCCCTGCGCCGGTTCCTGACCAAGGGGCTACCGAGATACAGTACAAGCAATAACGACGCCAACGCGGGTGCGGTCTCGCATCTGTCGCCATATCTGAACTGTGGCCAGCTGTCCGCCCAGCGGGTGGCGCTGGCCGTCCAGCAGGTCAAAGGGCACCCCGAGGCGAAGGCGACCTATCTGGAACAGCTCGTCATCCGGCGCGAACTGTCGGACAACTATTGCGAACACAACCGGTGGTACGACGACTTCCGGGGATTTCCCGCGTGGTCGCGACGTAGTCTGGAGGAACACGCGGACGACCCGCGTGACCATATTTACTGCTATACCGATCTGGTGGCCGGCCGCAGCGACGATTCGCTCTGGAACGCCGCCCAGCACGATCTGCTGCACACTGGCCGGATGCCCGGCTACTTACGCATGTACTGGGCCAAACGGCTGCTCACCTGGACCAACGATCCGGCCGAGGCGCTGCACAACGCCATTCGACTCAACGACGAGCTGGCGCTGGACGGCTGTGATCCCAACGGATATACGGGTTGTGCCTGGAGTATCGGTGGCGTGCATGACCGTCCCTGGTTCGAGCGGCCCATCTTTGGCAAGGTCCGCACCCTGACCGCTGCCGGTTGTCGGCGCCAGTTCGACATCCCGGCGTACATCGAGCGGGTGGCGTCAATGAGCCAGCAGGTAGCAACATGAAACTGCATGTCATGTGCCGGGAACAGTTCGTGCCGACTCCGCTCGATGAGGTCTTCTCCTTTTTCGATCGTCCCGAGAATCTGGGCGAGCTGACGCCGGGCAGCCTCGGTTTCCGGATCCTCACTCCGAACCCCATCGAGATGAAATCCGGTACGGTCATCGACTACGTGATCCGACTGTTCTTTTTGCCCCTGCGCTGGCGAACCCTGATCACCGAGTACGACCCGCCCCATGGATTCGTGGACGAACAGTCACGGGGGCCGTACCGACGGTGGATTCATCGACACAGTTTCGTAGCCGCCCGGGACGGGACCTGGATCCGCGACGAGATCCGGTATGAGCTGCCGTTCGGCTGCCTTGGTCGACTGGCCCACGCCGTGATGGTGCGCCGGATGCTGGAACGGATCTTCGCGTACCGCGAGGTTGTCATCACTCAGCGATTTGGCAGTGGCTGAAAAAAAGCCCCCGCCGGTATGGCGGGGGCCGAATGCTGTCATCTCGTGGTCGGTCGCTACTCTTCCTTCGCCCGCTTCGCCCACATGACAATGAACGTGCAGAGGGCAACCAGACCGACGATGGCGATGGCCTCGCCGGAGATCCCGTCGAAGGCATGTTCCGACAGGAGGTACAGCGATGCCTTGGCCTCGGAATCGCCGCCGAAACCGACCACGCCGATGAGGGCGTCCATGACCCCCATCAAGGCGCCGCCGGCCACCAGACCCGAAGCGATGAGGATGCCGCGGTCGTAACGCGCCTTGGCCAGCGCCTCACTGACACCGGCGCCGTGCTTCTTGACGATCCAGGCCAGGATGCCGCCCAGCAACACCGGCGTGTTGATCTCCATGGGCAGGTACATGCCGAGGGCGAAGGCCAGTGCCGGCACGCCCACGATCCGCATGATCACGGCGAAGATGACGCCGAGGGAGAAGGTGTACCACTGCAGCGGCTGCGCCACGGTGCCGAAGATCCCCACCAGGATTTCTTTCATGGCCGAAGCCTGCGGCGCCGGGATGGCCCGGCTGCCGAAGCCGTCGCCAGTCTGGGACAGCAGCCACATGGCGAGACCGCAGAAGACGGCCGCCACCAGGGTGCCGACGAACTTCAGACCGAGCTGCTTGGCCGGGGTGGCGCCGATCCAGTGCCCGACCTTCAGGTCGGACGCCAGCGCGCCGGAGGCCGCCAGGGCGGTGCAGACCACACCACCCACCATCATGGTCA
>JBDRBC010000433.1:0-2716 GCA_043823125.1 bacterium
GAGAATTACTATTATGTGACATGGGGCGAAAGTTCTTGGTTCAAGGCTTGTCCCCCGATGCGAAATGGGGTATAGTTTGTGTGCCTGATCAATCGAGTGCTCAAGAGACTACGGACAGGGGGCCGCAAATGTTTTATCATACACATTATCCGAAAAATTTTTCCGCGAAAAAGGTTACTCGTCCATTCCTTCGCTCCATTCTCTTTTTTTGTCTCCTGATCAGTCTCTCCGGTCAGTCTGCCCCCGCTGGTGAGAAAGACTTGGATCTATCAACACGGATCAATGCCAACCTGATTGACATGGTGCTGACCAATTACGGCTCGTTTGCCTGGGACGTGATGTATGGCGCGCCAGGTTTGGTCTATCCGAATGGAACCGATCGAACGGCCGTCTATGCAGCAGGTCTGTGGATGGGTGCACGGGTCGACGGGGAGCTTCGCGTTTCCGTGGCCGAATACAGCACGACCTACATGCCGGGTCCGATCCTTTCTCCCGGAGAGTGGGCCGACCCATGGGACGAGCGTTATAGAACCTACAAAATCACTCGGGGAGAATGGAATCCCGACTATGCCGAGTGGCCGGTGGAGGATGGTGCCCCCGTCGGTGAGGATGGCTACCCACGGGTGATTGGCGAGCAGATGTTGTGGTCGCTTTACAACGACCTGGATCCATCATATCGAACCAATCATGCGGCAACAGCGCTTCCTCTGGAGATTGAAGTCAGACAAACAACCTTCGCCGACTATCAGTACGGGGCTGCCGAACGGACGGTCTTTCTTGAATGGAAGATCTTGAACAAAGGCCTGGATCTCTTGACCGATGCTTATGTCTCGGTATGGATGGATCCCGACCTTGGTGGATCGTGGGATGACCTAGTAGGCTGCGACACCTTATTGTCGCTTGGATACTGTTACAACGCGACCAATGATGATGAGATCTATGGATCGACTCCCCCGGCCGTCGGCGTTGTGATCCTCCAGGGGCCAATTGTCCCCGCACCAGGAGACAGCGCATGCGTCGCTAGCAGCGTTATCCCGGACTACATTAATCTGCCCATGACCGCCTTTAACAAATATATCAATGGCACAGACCCTGAAAACCCTGACCAAACGTACAACTACATGCAGGGCCTCGATCAAGACGGATCCGTACTCATCGACCCAACAACCAATCTCCCGACGAAATACTCAGTACCGGGTGATCCTGTGTCCGGAGAGGGTTGGATTGATGAGAATCCATCGGATCGGCGGATGCTCCTCACTTCCGGACCTTTCCAAATGGCTCCGGGAGACAGTCAGATCGTGGCGGTCGCCGTGGTTATCGGACAAGGCCCCGACCGACTCTCCAGCATCGTCAATCTCAAGGAACATGCCGGCGAGGCACCGGGTCTCTACCGTGATCTTGTGGAGGCGCCCCAGCCTCCTCCGATTCCACCGCTTCCCGCCCTGTCCTGGGAATGGTCCCCGGACCCACGTTGGCTTACGGGAGTCGATTGGGGGGGAAGCGCGTTTTTGGGCGGCATCGGTTTCGGCCGGGAGTTTTTTGGCTCAACTCTCGCTGACTCGGAGTATGTCGAGGTGCTGATTCGATTCGACAGCACTGAAATCACCACCTGTGCCGTCTACGATCGAAACCAATCGTATGAATGGGCGGGCACAGGCACCTTCCCCGGCTCGGCCTATGATATCTCTGATCCCGGAAATCCACGCCGTCTCAATATTTGCTTCACGGAGTTTGACCGGCTCGATGGCATCTGGGAGCCGGACACCTCGGCCCTTGGCGCTCGCGAGTATCTCTTCATCATGGATGGCGATTACAACGAAGGAGCAGACTACGACGATGAGAATTGGGGTCCCGATGCCGATGTCCAGTATGGCGCATGGCTGCGTGTGCGCGACCCATACATTTTCTTCGAGACAGATCCGGCTGAGTTGACGCTCACTTTTCCAACAGCGACTGTGGATGACGGCCTGGAGCCCGAATCAAGCCCAATTACCGATCTGAATCTGCAGGGCTTCACGACGTATCCGAATCCAGCGTGCAACAGAATGGCTGTCGCCTTCGACTTATCACAGGCAAGTCCTGTGAGAATCTCCATCTTGGATGTATCTGGAAGGCTGGTCGATGAACCGATCTCGGGTCGCCTCTTCCCGCCCGGATCCCACCAGTTGAACTGGTCACGACCACGCGGTTCGAAAGAATTGGCCTCAGGAGTCTATTTCTGCCGGATTCAAGCCGGTCGCGAGGTTCAGAGTCATCGCGTCATCATGCTTCGATGACGATTCGCGCGCTCATCTCCATCCATGCGCATCCGCCTCTTAGGGACCACCCCTGGCGGCATCAAACGCCAAACCGGTATGCGAGACCTGCGCTGAGTCCATCCGCCCTGTACCTTCCGCTGCCGCCGGGCAGGTCGAGGTCATCGCCCGCAAAGTAACGGAACTGGCCCACCAGGCTCCACCGGCCCGCGAACTCATATCGGCCCCCGATGTTCGCGCCATAGGTCAGCGCGTTCTGAGGGGCGATGTCAGAAGAGCTGACAAGATCAAACTGATCAACTTCGCCCTTCAGAAGGCTCTCCATCGAAGTGGTGAGCTGAACTTGAACGTCCGAGAAACCGTACCTATCCCAGACCGACCAGACGACCATCGGACCCGCCCAGATATCCCATCTCTTGGCCGTCACGAGGTGGACGTTGGCGCCGACGGTGACGGCC
>JBDRBC010000434.1:0-3716 GCA_043823125.1 bacterium
CATCGTCAGCGCCGCCCGCGAGAGAAACCTTACCCTCGAAGATGCCGCCGAGTTTAACGCCATCCCCGGGCACGGCATCGAGGCCAGAGTAGGGGCGCAAAAGGTGCTGCTGGGTAATTTAAAGCTGATACAGGACCGCAAGCTCTCGCTTAACGGCCTGGAAGCAAAGGCCAGCCAGCTTTCCCTTGAGGGTAAGACGCCGATGTTCCTGGGTATTGATGGCGATACCTGTGGCGTAATCGCGGTAGCTGATACCCTCAAACCGAACTCTAAAGCCGCAGTCATAGAGCTGCACCGCCTGGGGCTGGAGGTGGTGATGCTTACGGGTGATAACAAGCGCACCGCCGAGGCAATTGCCAGTGAGGTGGGCATCGACCGCGTCCTTGCCGAGGTGCTTCCGGAGCACAAGGCCCGTGAGGTTAAGCGCCTGCAGGAAGAAGGCAGGGTAGTAGCCATGGTCGGTGACGGCATCAACGATGCCCCGGCCCTGGCACAGGCCGATGTCGGCATCGCCATCGGCACCGGGACGGACGTGGCCATGGAGGCCGCCGACATCACCCTGATGAGTGGCGACCTGAGCGGAGTGGTTACCGCCATCGCCCTGAGCAAGCGCACGCTGAGGGCCATCAAGCAAAATCTGTTCTGGGCATTCGCTTACAACGTGGCGCTGATACCGGTAGCCGCCGGCGTGCTCTACTTCGTCTTCGGCCAGAGCGGGACGCCGCCGGCATTGCGCTTCTTCTTCGGCGATTACGGCTTCCTCAACCCGATACTGGCGGCCCTGGCCATGGCGACAAGCTCGGTAACGGTAGTATCAAACTCCCTGCGGCTCAGGGGCTTCCGCCCGCCTGGACTAACCGTGGATTAGCCGTGCCAGTATTATGGTTAATGAAGGGAGGTGAACAAGATGGCTAAAGACCTGGTTTGTGGAATGGAAGTTGATGAGAAGAAGGCGGCCGCCAAGTCCGAATACAAGGGCAAGACCCACTACTTCTGTGCCCCCGGCTGCAAGAAGGCATGTGGAGCTCAAATGCCTTCCCATGGTAGAGTCGATGGCGGTCAATCTCAGGTTTTTATCTCTTTAACTCGACCAATCTGACCGTCTGCTAAACGGACCTTGATGCCATGAGGATGAACCTGCGATTTGGTCAAAATATCTTTGACTATCCCTTCGGTTAGTTTTCCAGACTGCTGGTCTGTCTTTAATACTATCGAGACCCGCAAACCCGGTCTTATATTCACACGTTCTGTGCCGTTCATACTGCCATCTCCATCTTCTTCATCTTCGTACCATCGCTAGAAGAGTAAGACTCTAATTTTACTACAACGCCGGTCCAACATTACTTTCCAAACCTTTCACTTTCTAGGTCTTCCTGCGCCCGGCGATATTCCTGCTTGAGCCGCTCTGCTTCAGCGATAAGGTGGTCCCATTCGGCGGTGAGTTCTTTCATCCTCTTTCTTAACGCCAGGTACTCAAGGTTCACCGCGACGACTTTCTGGGAGTCTTTATAGTGCCCAGGGTCGGCTATCATAGCCTCGGTTTCCTTAATTCGCTCCGTAGCCGAGGCGACTGCCTGCTCTATTTCGGTGATTCGCTCATTTATCGGCAACATGGCGCGGTAGTGTTCATTCCGGAGTTGACCTTCCACCGCCTTGCGCTGGAGGTTTTTCATGGCGTTCGGCGAGCGGTCTGTCCTGAGGTCACGCAGGGTTTCTGCCCCGCTTTGTTCGGTGGCGGAGGCCTCACTCTGCCGGAGATAATCATCGTAATTACCGGGGAAAACCTTTATTCCCCTGTTCCGTACTTCGATGATTTTATTGGCGATTTCGCGGATGAGCGTGCGGTCGTGGGTGATGAGGCAAATAGTACCTTTGTAAGCATCCAGAGCATCGGTCAAAATCTCGCGGGAGGGAATATCCAGGTGATTGGTTGGCTCGTCGAGAAGGAGAAAATTAGCCGGCCGGGTGAGCATCCGGGCAATCGCGACGCGGGTCTTTTCCCCGCCGGAGAGAACCTTGATGTTTTTCGTGACGTCATCGCCACTGAAAAGAAAAGCGCCCAGCAGTCCCCGCAAGTATTGCTCCGGTTCTTCCGGTGCCGCGCTCCGCAGTTCTTCAAGAATGGTGTTGCGCGGATTCAGAGATTCGATGTAATGCTGGGCGAAGTAAGCGATGGTGACATTGTGACCGAGGACGCGCTCCCCGCTCTCAAACGGCAGGACACCCGCCAGCATACGCAGGATGGTTGTCTTACCCGCCCCGTTGACTCCGACGATGGCGGCACGGTCGCTGCGCTCTATAACGAGATTTAGGTCGCGGTAGACAATGTGTTCGTCATAGGACTTGGCAATCTCCTTGAGTTCGATGACCATATTGCCGCTTCGTGGCGGCGCTGGAAAATTGAAATGGATCTTCTTGGTGGAGCGGGGGACCACAATCCGCTCGATTTTGCCCAGCTTTTTGATGCGGCTCTGAACTTGGGTCGCCTTGGTGGCTTTATAGCGGAAGCGCTCGATGAAGCGCATCTCCCGGCTAATTTTGATTTCCTGCCGCCGCGCGGTCGCCTGCCGCGTCTCGGTATCCTTCTGACGGGCAAGAATATAGCTATCATAATCGCCGGGGTAGAAGATGATATCATCGGGCTCGATGGAGATGATTTTACGGACGACATTGTTAAGAAAGGCACGATCATGGGAAGTGACGAGGACGGCGCCGCAGTAGCGTTTCAGGTAGCTCTCGAACCAGCGCTGCGTTTCCAGGTCGAGATGGTTCGTCGGCTCATCGAGCAACAGGATATCCGGATTGAGGAAAAGGAGCCTGGCCAGTTCGATACGTGTCTGCCAGCCGCCGCTGAACTCGGACAGTGAACGTCCAAAATCTGATTCGGCGAAACCCAGTCCGGAGAGGATAACCTTTGCCTGGTGCTCGGAATCATAGCCTCCCTTTGACTCGTAGAGGTTCTGAAGTTCGCCTAATTCATCAAGCAGTCCGGCGACGGTTTCCTCGTCCTTTTCATCGGCGAGGTCTTCGTGCAGGAGACGAATCTTATGCTCGAGGTTGTTAATCGCATCGGATGAACGGGAAACATGTTCCAGCAATGTGTACCCGGACGATGCTAGGATGTCCTGGCGTAGGTAGCCGATGGTAGTGCCGCGCCGCAGAGAAACGATGCCGGAATCCGGCGTGATGTTGCCGGTGATGATTTCGAAAAGAGTAGTCTTACCGGAACCATTCCGGCCGATGACCGCGATACGATCGCTCATGCCGATGGTGAAACTGACTCAGCTGAAAAGCTCACGGTTGTTATGGGATTTGGAGATGTTGGTGATATTGAGCATGTATTTCTCTTATCACCTTTCATTATAGCTGGAAAGTTTGATTGGGTGGAAATAAGGAATTGGGGGAACGTAACACAACCATCCTGATTCGACCTCGGGTTTGAGACATTGATATAATGACTTGGACAGCTATTGATAGAACTTTCGTAGCTGTTTCCAATGAGAATTATAGGCGGGCGGAATATGTTGGATTGGTATTTGTACATGGTAAGATGCCACGATGGGAGACTCTATACCGGAATTTCGATGGACGTCGCTCGTCGGTTCGGCCAGCACCAGGGAGAAGGTAGTGCCGGGTCAAAGTACCTGAAAGGCAGGGGGCCTTTGACCTTGGTGTTCAAAAAGAAGTTAGGAAGCAAGAGTCTGGCGTTGAAGGTG
>JBDRBC010000435.1:0-5973 GCA_043823125.1 bacterium
AAACCGGCGCCCCTCAAAAGAGAAGCGCCGGTTCTTTCCATCTCAGCTCCGAGCAAGGTCAGACTACTTCTAAGCCTCACTCTGGTAGTACTTCATCAGGATCTCGGCCACCTCGGGCCGCGCGAACTCGGGCGGCAAAGCCGTGCCGGCCGCCAGCATCTCGCGCACCTTGGTGCCGCTCAGGAAGACGAAGTCCTCCTTCTTGTGGCCCTCGGGAGCCTCACGCATCATGATGACTTCGCCCACGACGTTGGACCAGGCGGTGTGATCGGCCTCGAAGATCTCGATCTCCAGCTGACCCTTGACCATGTCGGTGTGGAAGATCTCCTGGGCCTCGAAGGCGCCGTAGTAGTCGCCCACGCCGGCGTGGTCGCGACCGACGATCAGGTGCGTGCAGCCCATGTTCTGGCGGAACACTGCGTGCAGCACGGCCTCGCGGGGACCGCTGTAGAGCATGTCGAAGCCGTAGCCGGTGATCTCCACCGTGTTCGGCGGGAAGTACAGCTCGGCCATCTTGCGGATGGCGGCGTCGCGCACGTCGGCGGGAATGTCGCCTTTCTTCAGCTTGCCCAGCAGCATGTGGATGACGGCGCCGTCGCAGCCGACGCGGTCCATGCAGATGCGCACGAGTTCCTCGTGGGCCCGGTGCATCGGGTTGCGGGTCTGGAAGGCGCACACCTTGTTCCAGCCGTGCTTCTTGATCAGCTCGCGGATCTGCGGGGCGGTCCGGAAGGTGGCGGGGAATTCAGTGGCGAAGTAGGAGTAGTTCAGGACCTGGATCGGGCCGGCGATGAAGAACTTGCCGACGCTGTTGAAGGCGGCGACGCCGGGGTGAGCCGGATCATCGGTGCCGTAGGCCTGCTTGGTCATGGTGGCCATCTGCTCGTCGGTGGCTTCGTCGATGGAGGTCACGTCCTGGATGGCGATCACCGGGCTGCCAGCGACGTTGGGGTCGAGCAGGGCGATCCGCTTGGCGTCGCCGATGTCCGAGAAGCTCGGCACGACGTTCACGATGGGGGTCGGGAAGAACAGCCCGTCGGTGGTCTTCATCTTCTCGCAGACGGACAGGGCGTCGGCCAGGCTCATGTAGCCGGTCAGCGGGTTGAAGTAGCCGCTGCCCATCATGACCGCGTTGGCGGCCGCCTGGGAGCAGACCAGCAGCTTGGGCAGTCCTGCGGCCTCTTTCTGCAGCGCGGCGCGCTTGGCGTCGTCCGCGACGTACAGCGGATTCAGGGTCGTGGAACCGTGTGGCTTGATCATGAAACTCAACCTCCAGGTCGTGTTGACCTATCTCGCCCGGTCCCCCGTGAGTCGTTCCCGCACGAGACCGTGGTCGTCCAGAATGATGCCCGCAAGGGCGCCTCAACTCAACGCAAATAGGCGCTCGGCGCGGCCATACACTCGCGCACCCAAGCTCAAGCAGGAAACATGTGAAGAAGGGATGGCAAAATCAACCATCCATTGCCCCCGTGCCCGTCTCCCGATCGAACATATATTTTTTGCCCCGGTCATCACAGGATCAGAAATCGTGATCGAGTGGAGTTGACGGTCAGACGGTAGCGTCCCTCGAGATCACGCGGTCCTGCCCTCGTTGAAGACCGGCGCTCTGTATCCTTGCCATCACCTGAGCGAACTCCAGATCCCGGCGGAGCATGAATCCGACCTTCCCGCCATCCGCCCTTGAGAGAATCAAAGCCCTGGCTGTATTATTTCCCCGCTGCCAGGTCTCGAAATGCACCGAATCGAAGCTCGAATAATTGTAACTCTTCTCGATGTAACCCCGTGGAGAACTCAGGGTCCTCTTGATCTTGGTCCGAGCAACAATACCGGTGGACCAGAGCTGTATTTCCCGACCCATTTCGTCCGCTTGCCAGATTATCAGTGCAACCAGGGGAATCATCGATATCAAGATCAACAGCAAGGGAACCGACAATCTCAAGCCCAGGAAGAGGCATCCGTGGATGGTCATGACAAAAATAAAGACCAGGCCGCAAACGAGATACCAGGAATTAGCCCGGAACCTGCGGCCCGGACCGGTGAACCGGTTTTCGAGACAACTGGAGGCGAACGGTTCCTGCCATGTCAGGGGTTCTTGCATCCGTCCTGAACCTCTTCTTTTTTCATATTTCATGACTGATGTATTATCTCTGAGAATCCCTGGTCAAACAGGCTCAGGCGGAAACCGGTGCAGAATCAAAGCCAGCCGAATCACCGCTGCGAAGTAAGCGCCTCCACCAGAACATAAGCCGCCTGCAAGTACGACGTCGGACATAGAGGAAAGCACTCCTTGCAGTCAGGGCATTCCCGGGCGGCGATTTCGGGCAGGAAACTGATTTCCTTGCGGATCCCGCGGTCGATGAACCCCACGGCGTGCTTCTGCTTCACCTCGGCGCAATACCGGACGCACAGCCCGCAGTGAATGCAGAAGGACGCCTCCTTCTCGAACCGGTCCCGGTCCGCGCCGTACTCTGCGGCCAGCTCCTGCAACGGCGGGGAATCGGGGGCGTGGGCCAGCAGCAGCTCCAGCAAGGTCTTGCGGATGCGGTCGATCTTGTCACTACGGGTGCGGACGACGATACCTGCCGCCACCGGATACACGCACGACACCACCAGCCGGCTCCAGCCGTTGACCTCCACCTCGACGATGCAGAGCCGACAACCGCCGAACGGCTCAAGTTTGTCGTGAAGACAGAGAGTGGGAATAGCGATCCCCACCCCCTGGGCTGCTTCGAGCACGGTCTGGCCCGCGGTGGCGCTGACTTCCTTGCCGTCGATCTGCAGGACGATGTCGCTCGTTGCTCCGGTTTTCACTTCGCCCCCTTCACGATGGCCCGCTCTTCCAGCGGCAACGGATCCGGCACCGGCTCACCCGAGATCTTCTTCACTGCGCCGAACTTCTGGGGGCATACATCGAAACAGACACCACAGGTGTCGCACTTCGCCTGGTCGATGACGTGGATCTGCTTCTTGCCCCCCTCGATGCCCTGCGACGGACACTTCTTCAGGCAGATCATGCACCCCTTGCATTTGGCCGGGTCGATCCAGTACGAGATCAACCCCTTGCACGACAGCGCCGGGCACCGCTTCTCCTGGATGTGCGCCTCGTATTCTGAACGGAAATAGCGCAACGTGCTCAGGAACGGGTTCGCCGCGCTCTGGCCCAGGGCGCACAGCGACGCTTCGGTGAGCACCTCGGACAGCTCCTCGAGGGTCTCGATGTCGCCTTCCTGGCCGTTACCTGCGCAGATGTTCGTCAGGATCCGATGCATCTGCCGCAGCCCCTCACGACACGGGAGGCACTTGCCGCACGACTCCTCGGTGAGGAAGTTGACGAAGTACCTGGCGACGTCCACCATGCAGTTGTCTTCGTCCATCACGATCATGCCGCCGGAGCCCATCATCGAGCCGGCCTCGGTCAGCTCGTCGAAGCCCACCGGCAGGTCCAGCAGCGCCTCGGGGATGCAGCCTCCGGACGGCCCCCCGGTCTGCACGGCCTTGAACCGCTTGCCGCCCGGGATGCCGCCGCCGATCTCGTACACGATTTCCCGCAGCGTGATGCCCATCGGGACCTCGACCAGACCGGTGTTGGTGATCTTGCCGACCAGGGAGAAGATCTTCGTGCCCGTGCTACGCTCGGTGCCGGTCTGCGTGAACCAGTCCGCGCCGCGGTTGACGATCAGCGGCACGTTGGCCCAGGTCTCGACGTTGTTCAGCACGCTGGGCTTGCCCCACAGCCCCTTGACGTTGGAGCGCACGTACTTGGGCCGCGGCTCGCCCACTCGACCCTCGAGGGCCGTCATCAGCGCCGTGGATTCGCCGCAGACGAAGGCGCCGGCCCCCTTGTGCACCTTGATGGTGAAGTCGAAGCCGGAGCCGAGGATGTCTTTACCCAGCAGGCCGTACTGCTCGGCCTGGGCGATGGCGTGGAGCACGTTCTTCACCGCCAGGGGGTACTCCTGCCGGACGTAGATGTAGCCCTCCTTGGCGCCGATGGTGAAGCCGCCGATCATCAGCCCTTCCAGCACGGAGTGCGGGTTGCCTTCGAGCAGCGCCCGGTCCATGAACGCGCCGGGATCCCCCTCGTCGGCGTTGACGAGCACGTACTTGGGATCGTCGGGGGCGTTGCGGGAACCCTCCCACTTGCGCCCGGCGGGGAAGCCTGCCCCGCCGCGACCGCGGATGTTGGACTGCATGACCTCCTCGAGCACCGCCTCCGAGCCCATCTCGAACAGCGCCTTGACCAGCGCCGTGTACCCGCCGATGGCCAGGTAGTCGTCGATGCTCCGCGAGTCGATGAGGATGTTGCTGGAGAGCAGGGTCCGTTCCTGAAACTTGTAGAACGGGATGTCGGCCTCGTGGACTGCCCGTTGACCCGTGGCCGGATCCTCGTAAAGCAGCCGCTCGACGACCGAACCGCTCTTGATGCCCGTGACGATGTCCAGCACGTCGTCGGGTTTGACCTGGAGGTAGCAGATCTCCTCGGGATGCAGGACCACCACGGGGCCCCGTTCGCAGAATCCCGGGCAGCCGGTGCCCCGGGTGTCGACGTCCGCCGCGAGACCCTGGGCGGCGAGTTCCGTCTCGAAGGCGGCGATGACCTGACTAGCACCCGAGGCCAGGCACCCCGCTCCGGCGCAGATGGAGACACACGGCCGGTTCTCCTGGCGTCGAGCGACCAGTCCCTGCCGGTGTTTCTCGAGAGCCTGCGCTTTCGTGAATCGCGCCATGGACATCCTTTACTCGTAGCTCTTCAGCACGTCTTCCGTCTGGGCGGTGGACACATTGCCGTGGGTTGTGCCGTCGATCTCGATCACCGGGCCTAGTGCGCAGCAGCCGAGGCAGTTGACGGTCTCCAGGCTGAACTTCAGATCCAGGTCCGTCTCGCCGGGTTTGAGACCGGTCAAATCTTCCACGGTGTCCAGGACCCGCGGCGCGCCCCGCACGTGACAGGCGGTGCCCAGGCAGACGTGGACCTGGTGACGTCCTTTCGGCACCAGGCTGAACGCCTTGTAGAAGGTGGTGATGTGCTGCACCAGGGAGAGCGGGACCTCCAGCCGTTGGCTGATCCGATCCAGGGCCTCCCTGGGCAACCAGCGGTTCTCGCTCTGGACGTCCAGCAGTACCTGGATCAGCGAGCTGGCCTGGCAATCGTGTTTTTCGATGATCTGGTCGATGCGATCTTGATCCATAACCGCTTCACTCAATCCTTCACTCAATCCTTCAGTCAATCCTACAGTGAAATCTCCAGTCATTCCGTTGCCGGCCGTGATGCTCCGGCGAGTGCGTAACACTTCCGGTCGAGGTCGTACCGGACCAGACTGCACCGGGAAGAGTCGTTCAGGTGTCTCGAGACGTCGGACGGGTTCAGGCCCAGCCGCTCGGAAATCTCCCGGGTGGAGAGCGGGCTCTCCTCCAGAAGCATCAGTATCTGGCTGACGGTGAGCTTGTCGGCGATCAGGTCGGCAAACAGCTGATTCGTCTCGTCACTCTCGTAGAACGTCCGGTACGCCTCCTCCGACTTCTCCGGAATACGCAGCTTCTCCCGTTCCACCAGCTTCACGTAGGGGACCAGGCGGCTCAGCGCCGTGAGCTTGATCTTCAGGTCGGGGGCGTCGATCCCCTCGCCCTGGCCGAGGGGTCCGAGTTCCCGCAGCTGCTTGGCGAAGTCGTTCATGATCTCGGCGAAGCGGGTCCCCTCGGCGGCGGAGATCCACTCCAGCCGTAGCCGCCCGGGGTCCAAGCCGACATGCCGTAGAAGTTTCTTGCACAGATGCATGTTGCCCAGGGCGTCGTAGTTGCCCTCGGTCACGTAGTGGCATTCACCCGGCCAGCAACCGCCGATGATCACGCCGTCGGCTCCGCCCTGGAACGCGCGCAGCACGAAGGCCAGGTCCACCCGGCCGGTGCACATCAGGCGCACGATCCTGATCTCCGGTGCATAACTTTGCCTGGTCACGCCAGACAGATCCGCAG
>JBDRBC010000436.1:0-2898 GCA_043823125.1 bacterium
GCATCACCTTCATCGCCGATCTCTTTGTTCAGGACCTTTGCGGCAACGATGTCCCCCGTAAGTGTGTGTCCTTGACCTTGTAGATCCTTCCATAGGCACTCGAGTCACTAATGAGCTCCAGGCGCTGCCACCTGTCCGGAAGAATGGCCTCTCCCGGCGGTTTCCTCGGACCCGAATCGGTCTCCGGCCCCTTGACCTTGGCATAGGGATCCGCAATCGCAGCCTGCCCGCCCGCCAGAACGGCGACCAGATCGCCTCTGAGATCGTGAATCCAGGGTCGCTCAGGAAGGCGCCCCGCCTTACTGATTCTGGTGTAAAGATTCACGGCCCGGCCGAGGAAATCCTTCTGCCTGGGACCTTCCGCCCGAAGTCCGAGGTAGTGATATCCCAGGGCGACTTCCTGGATCAGGTCACGAGCCGCATAGAAGTTCATGTCTATTCTAGAGTTGTTCGGATCCGAGAGATCTCCGAGAGCGTCCTCGATGAACTCCAAGCCAGCTTGTACGTGCAGGAGGCTCGTCTCGCGGTGGCATGCCAGGAGGCGAAAATAACACTTGGTCATTCGCTCCTCGTGTCCCTTCCGAGGAAGATCGTCGATCAGGTCTCGATAGAGCTTCGCCGCATCACTGAACATCCCCTGATCGTAGTATGTTTCGGCGAGCTGCCACTTGTAATCCAGATTCTCAGGGTGAGCCAGGGAGAGCTGCCAGATCACGTCCTTTCTCAACGCCCGGAGATCCACCCAGAAGCTGGGGAATCTCGTATCCAGTTCGCTGTTTTCCTCCTCATCCAGAGAGCGGTACTTTCCGACAGATTCCTCGATCATCTCGTGCGATTTCTCCAGATCGCTCCGCTCCAGATTGAACTTCGCAATATGGTAGTCCGCCACCAGATCCGTGATCGAGGAGTAGAATCCACTGACCTGGTTGTCATTCTCCCTCTTGACACGAGTGAATCGATCCACGAGCTGCTCGGTCTCACCGGACCGGCTGGAAATATGATGGTAAAGCCGCACCGCGTCGTTCACTCTGAACCGTCTCAGCTCCCAGTCCCCGGAGCCCAACCAGATCTCCGGATCGTCCATGAACGCACTGCGCAATCGCCGATACTGGCCCGAAACCCAGTCGGCATCCTCCGGAGACGGGTTTTCTCCCAACATCGCCTCCACAGACTTCAGCGCCTTCAGGGCATCCGCGCGCCGATGTGCGTCTACCAGGAATTCGAACATCTCCTTCTTGACGTCAATCTTGTCGGCTTCTTCGGGGGCAACATCCTGGATCAATCCCTCGATCCGTTCCACTTCGGAGTTCAAATGATGATTGATCGCGAGGGCATATAGCTCACGCAGCACGTCGAAATTTTCTGCGAAGGCCGGAAGTAGCTCGGCCACAAGCGTTTCGGCCGCTGAGGGGTCTTTCGCTTTCGAGGCACGCCGGATTCTGGTTTTCGTGACCGCGGCTTTTTGCTCGTCGGATTCGGCCAACTCGCAGGCCCGAGCGAGAGCACCGTCCGCTTCGGACTCCATCTTGCGGGCGTGGAGCATATCCGATAGGCTACACAGAGCGTCCACGTCGCGGAACCATGCCAGTCCCCCCGAAGCAATCTCGAGATATTCATCGACCAGTTTCTCTGCGCGCGCTGAGTCCTCAGTCTCCCCAGAACACCGGAGGTATTCGAACAGAGGAACAAGGAGCGATACTTCACGATAACCGCTGTTCAGAAGTCGACGTGCCAAGTCAGATTCGACCTGGGTCCAGACTCCCACCGTGGAAAGGTAGTCCTGAACGGCGGCCAGAACTTCGGAGTCATCCGCAACATGCCGAAGTGACCCGGACAGAATCTCCCCCATCCCGTTACGCGCCAAGCCCTTCCCCTGCTTGAGCAAGGACCTTGTAAGCGAATGCAGGTGTTCCGGTGCCGCGCCTTCTTGCTCAAAGAGCGCTCCCAGCAATGCCTCGGTGGAGATCCAGTCTTCACGACTCGCCGCATCCAGGCCAAGCTCACCCAGTAGGGCCTCATCTATCTTGATTCCGATTGACACGGCGTCCACACACACCTGTTTCATCTTTGTATCAAGACCTGACAGCCCCTGCTCCGTGTACCGCCTTGAAACATACTCAGTCAGCACCTCCAGCATGTCGGTTACCAACCCGTCCGACGAATCCTCGGGGCCCGCATACGTCCGGAACAAGATTCGCGCCACACCATCCAGACGTTCTTTTTCTCCGAGAATGTTGCTGTACCAGGCGAGGCGAACCAGGTACTTACGCTCGTGGGGGAAAAAGAGTCTCAGCTTCTCGAGAAGGGTCGTAAGAACTTCCACCCTACTGTGGTTCTGCGCACTTTCGGGCTTATCGAGAGATTCAAACATGGCCTGGAAGAATCCGGGGTCCTCGCCACCGCGAGCCAGAAAGTCTCGAAGAACAAGCTCCGCGTCCGCTTCCCGACCCAGCGCCAGCAGGCTGGCGGCCAGCAACCGCTGTAACGGAAGAGCAATCGTCCTGTCTTTCGCAAGAGCCATGACCAGCGTGCACTCGTCCTCCGACAGAATCTCGCGCTCCTGCAGCCTTTGCTCAAGCGCCGCATTGATTCGGGGATCGTCTTTGCGGAACGAGTAGGCCAGGTTCAAAGTTGCGAGATCCGGAACTCGGCCCAAACCGTTCTCTATTAGACTGACGAGAAAAGCCGACTCGGGATCACCCCCGGATACGTCCAGGGCCTTCTGGTAGGCATCCATCGCAGCGAGTCTGTCACCCTTGCCTTCGAAAACCCTAGCCATATTCTTCAGAGATGCTGTGTCGACCTCATCGCTCTCTATCGTTTTCCGGTACAGGTCCAAGGCCACTTCGTCGCCCCTTTGGTCCCGTGACCAGTGTTCCGCGAGCGCCCGCGCGATCC
>JBDRBC010000437.1:0-52702 GCA_043823125.1 bacterium
CAGCCCCGTCAATCTTGCCATCGCCTCCGTTGTGTCCGCGCTGTACCCGGCGGCGCGGCGTTGGCCGTGAACCCAGAAGCGCTGAAACGTGTAACTTGCAGGCGGTGTGCTGTACGACTTGAAAAACGCCGTGAGTTGTGGCCCCTTGGCCAGGGTGGCGGCGCCGAGGCCCGCCCGGGCTTCAAGCGCAAATCCGGCGTCCTCTATCTCCTGGTCCAGAACCCACGCTTCGCCGAGTCCCCCCAGCCAGCACGCCAGCTTATCGTTCCCGGTTTTAGGTGGAATGGCGGGGAGCTGCCGCTGACGCCGCTGGGCCACCCAGATGGCCCAGGCCGAGCGAGAATCGAACGATCCTAGTTCGAACATCTCCGGCCAGATGGGTTCGTCGGTCCTGGGTTTGGTGGCCGCCTGCTGCTCCTGCAGCTGCCGCAACCGCAGTGACCAGACGAAGATCTCCTCATCCGATAGATCGAGTTCTGCGGCATGGTCCAACATGCTCGCAATTGCGGAAACCGACTGAAGGTATCTGGCATGTTCGTAACATGTAACGGCATATGCCTGACAGTAATCATGAAAGAACAGATGGTTTCCGGCAAGTGGTGGCAACGTATCCGGGCCCACCACCTCGAGCTGGAGGATCCGCGCCAGACCGTTCTCCACTCCGGTTCGCCAGGTATTCCGTTCCGTTTCCGAACCGAGGGCTGGCCAGACGATAAGCCGGGTCAACAGCTGATGGTTCTCACTGCTGTCCAGGGCGGCGAGATACCGCGCCACCCCGAGCCGCCAGGTGGAATCGGCCTGCAACGGCTGAAAAAGATCGGCGGGCCACCCCCCCTCCAGGGTGATATCGTCCGGAGCGCGATAGTCCCCGACCCGGAACCGTTCCAGAAACGGGTCGAACGAGGGACCGGCGACGACATCCGGCCCGGCAAGCAGACAGAAAAGGGAACCGGTCAGGCAGAGCAGCGGCAGCAGACCGGCCGTTGAGCGCGGCCACTTGTTTCTGGTCACGGCAGAAAAACCACCTTCCGGCTGGCGGTGCGTCCCGCCGCCTCCATGCGAAAGAGATACACACCGGCCGCCACTCGCCGTCTGGCGCCGTCGCGACCGTCCCAGACCAGGAGCTGGTTGCCGCCGGCGATTTGCCAGCGACGCAGCAGGCGACCACGCGGATCGAACAGCAGCAGACGGCCGTTCTTGCCCCGCGGCACCTCCAGTAACAGATGCACTTCCGAGTGAGCAGGATTGGGGTACGGTTCCGCCAGCAACAGGGACGGCTTGGCCCCACCGTCACGATAATATGCCACCGGCCGCGAGGCGACGCGACCGTATGGGACCGCGGCCAGTACCCTGAACAAGGTTCGACTGCTCACGCTGCCTTCAAGAGACCCTTCGAAGGTCGAGAGCGGCACTCCCCAAGCGAATTCTCCGATGTCACCGCTCGGCTGTCCCGCCCAGATGGTGCGCCAGGAACTCCCCCCGTTTTCACTACTCTGAATGGCAAATTCCGTGGCGGTTTCCCCGAACCAGTTCCAGGCCAGATGGGGCGGGCCAATATCCTGGCGCGATAACCAGGCGATACTGAACGCGCTGGCATCCGGAAACGTCGCGAGGGGCTCGAGCCTGGCCAGCAGCCACCCGACACCGGTGGGGAAAATGGGGTCGCTGGCGAAACGGAGTCTCAGACGCACCGGCACGTTGCTGGCCGGTGTCGGCACCACGTCCACCCGCCAGGCGATCGGTCCGGACACCTGCAGGGAATCATCGCCCACGAAGGCCGGACGCCCGTGCAGATCAGAACGGGTAGATGGGTCCACGATACCGTCGTACCCGTCCAGTGGATAGCCGCCGACAACCGACCCGTCAGGCAAAACGAACTCGACCAGACCGGCATCCCAGGCGACGCCCGGGCGCACTTGTTCACCGTCCATGGCGTGAACGATACGGACGGCTGCAGTGCCCGTCGGTAACGGCGCAGACTGCAAAACGGCGTCGGCGAAATTATGATAGCTGACGTCGGGCCAGCTGGTACTGCTCGTGAATTCGACGCCGGTACAGATCAGGACCGGACTGCCATCAGCAGTGAGCGTCGGCTCGTCAGACCAGACCGTCCAGCTGGTCTCGAGATTGTCACCGGGATAGGTCTGCTCCCATGACTCGGGCCAACTGGTGGCGAAATCGAGGGCGTTTTCCTCGGCGCGCCAGATCCAGTTCCTAGCTGCCGTTTGTGACTGCCAGTCGCCGCTACGGCAGACGATGGTGAACCGGGTCTCGGCGCCCGGTATCACCCCCGGATTCAACTGCCAGGTGCTGGTCTGCCCGGGTGTCCAGCTCCCGGAAGCGTCACGCTGCAGGTCCATCTCCCGTTCGAGGCCGCTGCCGGCGAACTCTCCCCAGGACGGCGTCGAGACGGCAGTGACGGTGGCGGAAAGTGTTGGCAGCTGTAGCCCGGTCTCCCGCACCGCCAGCGTGAGTTGTGGTGGATCCGCGTCGGTGAAGCCGAATTCGATCTCAACGCCGAACGCAGTTGCATCCTGCAGCTCGAACGCCACACCCACCGGCAAGCTGGTGATGGCGGTGAGGGACACCTCGGTGATTTCCTGATAGCCCCAGCTGGCCGGGGAACTGGTCGGGGTCAGTTCAGCCACGCCGAGTGGACCGGGAAACTGATCCTCGGGTCGCCCCACATCCTGCCCCGTACGCAAGCGGTCGTCCCCGTCCGCCTCCAGCAGTGCCACCCGCAGGTGTCGATCCTCAGGCGAGACGCTGGACGCCAAACCCTCAGGCAGCGTTTCGTCCACGTGATACACGAGAAGCTGGCCGGGTGGGATGTCGGCGTCGAACGGTGCGGCGTCGGGATCACCCCGGGTCTCCAGCAGGAAGTACTCCGCTTCCGTTCGGCCGTGACTCCAGATCCGCCAGGTCTCACCGGTAGTCAGTCCCGGAGACAAGGTGTCCACCCCGGCTGGATTGCCCCGCTTGTTCACCACGGAATACCAGCCGAGCTGGGCGGCACTGTAGGCGTCCAGCAGGGCGGCGCCGTGTCCCTCCCCACTGCCCCAGGCGCCGGCGGACATGAGACTGAATCGGCCGAGCCCCCCCCGCGACCGGGGATCATCCAATCCCACCGCCAGGTCGGGATCGTAGCGATCTTCCAGCCCGATCAGATGGGCCACTTCATGGGCCCAGATTCCGACGCCACTTTGCATGCTGGCCACGGCGTAGAGACTGGCCGCCACGCCCCGATCCATCACCGGTTGTTCCAGGAAATACTGCAGCGCGATGATCTGGCCGTTCACGAGGTCGTTTTCGGTCCCGATTCCGGCGTGGAGCAACAACACTCCATCCACCTGGCCGTCATCATCGTCGCTGCCGGGCAAACGATCGGGGCCTTCCATGTCGAGCAAGCGGAAATCGAGGCCGCTGGCCGCCACCAGTTGCAACGCCTCCGCCGCCAGAAGACGCGACCTCGGCACGGTTGCGTAGTCGGCGCGGTTCCCTGCCAGGTGCACCGGCGGGGTCAGGAAAAGGCTCAGTTCCAGATGGTTGCGAGAGGCGAGACGATAGTAGTTGGCCAGCGATTCGCCCGTCAGCGGAAACAGCCGGCTGCCGAGATCACGATTCTGCTCCCAGTTCACCGGCAGCCGGAGATCGGCGAAATCGACCGGAATCACGAGCAGCCCGAAACGGGTGGGCAGAGAATCCGCGACGGCCTGCGCGGCAGCGCGGCGCATGACCGAGCGACGATCGGCCCTGAGTTCATGGAGACGACTCGAGGGGTCACTGTCGGCCGGGAGCGGCCAGTGCAGAATCAGTAAAATCATCAGGAGTGGAAACAACCACCAGTGACGCACAGGCACCGGTTGCGATCTGCTCCCCACTCTCGCGACCGCGACCCGGTGTGGAGACAGATGCCCGCCGCGTCGAAAGACCGTATACAACAGCCTGCGTGTCATGGACAACACCTGGAGCTGGGTGACCATCCCGGCGGGATCGTGGTATGCCGTAGGGGCGGCAAGATCATCAACCTCAAGATACACACGCCGCCGGGTGGCTGGCGAGTCCAAAATCGAGCCCCCTTGAAACCACGTGCCAGGGCCGCGCGCTCCGGACCGTGGACTCAGTGCCGGAAATGCCGGCGATCACAGAAGACCAGGGTGACACCCAGCTCCTGGGCACGCGCCGCCACCTCGTCGTCCCGGATGGAGCCGGCTGGGGAGATGACGGCCCGAATCCCCGCGCCATGAAACAGCTCGATGCTGTCGGGGAACGGAAAAAAGCCATCGGACGCCGCCACAACTCCGTTCAGATCGATCCCCTGCTCGCCCGCCTTGTGGATGGCCAGCCGTGCCGAATCCACCCGGCTCATCTGGCCCGCACCCACACCCAGAGTGCACTCCGCATCGGCCAGGACGATGGCGTTGCTCTTGACGTGTTTACACACCTTCCAGGCGAGGGTCAGGGCGCGGGTCAGTGCCGCATCCGGTTCTGGACCGGCAACCACCCGCCAGTTCTTCAGCTCCGGGAACCCGGCGTCCTCGTCCTGATGCAGGACCACCCGACCGAACGCCCGACTCTGTCCGTCGGTAGCCGCCAGGAATTTGCCCCGGTCGAAAGTCAACAGTCGCACGTTCTTTTTCTTGCGCAGGATCTTCAGAGCATCCTCGGCGATGGCCGGCGCGGCGATGATTTCCAGGAACCGCTTGCGTAAACCTTCAGCGGTCTCGAGGTCGAGTGGTGCGTTGAAGACGAAAACACCGCCAAAGGCGGAGACCGGATCACAACGCAAGGCACGCTCGAGCGCCACCGACGGTTCCCCCAGACCGAAGCCGCACGGATTAGTGTGCTTGATCACCGCACATCCCGGGCTGGTAAAATCGAGGGCGAGCTTCAGAGCCGCGATGAGGTCCACCAGATTATTGTATGAAAGCGGTTTCCCACCATGGAGTCTCAGGCCACACGTTTCGAGTTCCTCCTGCCCCTGGGCCGGCGCGGGCAGTTCCAGCCGCGCCGCCTGGTGTGGATTCTCCCCGTAGCGGAGCGGGATCGCCAGACTGCCTTCCTGATCACCCGGGGCCGCGGTGTTGAACCACGCCGCGATGGCCCGGTCGTATTCCGTGACCTGCTCGAAAACCGCACCGGCCAGCCGCCGGCGAAAGTCGAGGCTGGTGTCACCGCCATTCGCTGCCAGCTCACGGATGCACTCGGGATACCAGGCGGGATCCGGCAACACGGCGACTCGCTGAAAGTTCTTGGCTGCCGCGCGGAGCAAGGTCGGTCCGCCGATGTCGATCTTCTCCACGATTTCCGCGCTGTCACCGCCAGCCGCCACCGCGGCCACGAACTGGTACAGGTTCACACAGACCAGATCGATGGGCTGGATACCGAGTTCCGCCACCTCGGCGAAGTCCTGCTCTTGTGGCCCGAGGATTCCTCCGTGAATCACCGGGTGCAAGGTCTTGACCCGCCCGCCGAAAATGGCCGGGTAGCCGGTCAGATCGCTCACCGCGGTGACGTCGAAATCGTGTTTTCTCAGGAACGCCGCCGTCCCTCCGGAGGCGAGCAGATCGTACTGGTGATCACGCAACGACGCGGCCAGCTCGGCCAGGCCGCTCTTGTCCGTCACGCTGAGCAGCGCCCGGCGCCGGCGATTCACGGGAGATAGGTCTGCCATTGGGCGGCCTCCGCGGGGAAAAGGATAGCCAGAACTTCACGGTACCGTGATGCGGTTCGCTTGAGGATCTCCGTATCCAGTTCCGGTGGGGGCGGTTCCTGGTTCCAGTCGAGAGTATCGAGATGATTACGCAGGATCTGCTTGTCCCAGCTCGGCGGATCTTCGCCCAGCCGGTGTTCGGCCGCCGGCCAGAACCGGCTGGAGTCCGGAGTGAGCACCTCGTCGATGAGGGCCACCTGGCCATCGATGATGCCGAACTCGAACTTGGTGTCGGCCAGCAAGACGCCGCGCGGTGCGGTGAAAGCCAGTCCCTCGCTGTAGAGCCGTAAACTCAGCTCTTGCAAGCGAGCCGCTGAATCCTCACCGATGATCCGCACCACCTCGCTGTACGGGATGTTTTCGTCGTGCCCTTCCTCGGCCTTGGTGGACGGCGTAAAAAGCGGCTCGGCCAGTTGCTGTGAGCGTTGCAGACCCGCGGGCAGCTCGATGCCGCAGATGGTGCCGTCTTGCTGATATGATCGCCAACCCGAGCCGGTGAGGTACCCCCGGACCACACACTCCACGGGAAAACGTTCGGCCTTGCGGACCAGCACGCTGCGTCCGCCCAGTTGGTCGGGGTACCGATCGAACGGCGCCGGGAATTCCGCGGGGTTGGCGGTCAGGAGATGGTTCGGCACGTCGGCGAACCGATTCAACCAGGCGAGGGTCATGACCGACAAGACGACGCCGCGCCCCGGGACGACATCATTCATGATGACATCGTAAGCGGAAATCCGATCCGTACTGACGATGAACAGCTCACTGCCCAGATCGAAGATATCCCGTACCTTACCGGTGTAGTCCGGCTTCAGTCCCAGCTCGGTGGTACAACGCAGCGGCTCCATGACTCTCCTTTGCTTGATCGTGCCGGTTCGGCGGTGGGAACACCTTCCACGGACCATTGTCGGCGGCATGTTAGGCGGGGGGGTGGATAGGTGTCAAGCTTCCCGCCGTAACTGCCGACAGAACCGGTGACTGATCCTGTCGTGCGGCCTCACGGCGCCCGCGATCACGGTGTCACGCGACCGTGTTTCCCCCGCCCGCAGGACCACGCCAACCGCCCATCGGTTTCCCAGGTCAGGCGAACACTTCCGTCCAGGTCCGTCCGGATGATGGGCACGGTATCTCCCGAAGCCAGATAGGGACCGTGGCTCGGGTGGTCGTGCCGATTTTCCACTCCGCAACTCACCAGAACCAACCGCGGACGGCTCCAGGCCAGGAATGGTTCACCACCGGAGGTGCTGCTGCCGTGATGACCGGCTTTCCAGACCTGCAGTCTGTTCTCGAGATGGGGAGGTGATCCGGCAAGCAGGGCGGCTTCACCTGCCAGTTCCAGGTCCCCGCCCCACAAGCCGACGACCCGTTCCCCTCGTTGCAACGCCAGGACCACGGAACGATCGTTTTCCGTTTCGCTCGACTCGCTGTCAGTCGGGGCATGGAGGCACAGCAGCACCCACTCCCCACTTCGATGCACTTGTTGGCCGACAACCGGTTGCCGAATGTCCGCCTCGGGAAACCGCGCCGCGAAATGTTGCCAGGTCCCGCCGCCCAACCACCAGGAGCCCACCGAAATCGATGACAGCAGATCGTCCAGACCGCCGATATGATCGGCATGATCGTGGGTCAGGACCACCCCGTCCAGATGCCGGATCCCGTGCCGTCGCAACCACGGGAGCACACTCCAGGTCACTGCGGAACCTCCCGTCCAGCCCGGACCCAGATCGATCAGCAACCGTGACTGATCAGGAAAGTGCAACAGAGCACAATCCCCCTGCCCCACATCGAATTGATACACCAGCATCCGCCCGGATCGGCCGTCGCGTCCCAGCGGTAGGAGCAGCACCAGCCCGGCCAGCAGGCAACCCAGCAGTCCACGTCTTCGCCAGTGCGTCACCACGTCGTTTGACCGCCACCGATGCAACAGCCTCAGAAGACATCCCGACAGCACCACGAATCCGAGCAGTCGCCACGGGCCGAGCGGGGCGATACCCAGCGTGGGAATTGTCCGGGCCACCTGTCCGGCCCCGACACCCAGGCACCGGAGCAAGAGCCAGCAGTTGGCCAGCAGCGCCTCCCCGAGCCACGGCCAGGCGATTCCGGCCACCAGTCCGAGGACTGCGAACCACACACTCAGGGCGAATGCTGGGACCGCCACCAGATTCGCCAGGGAAGCGCCCGGATGGAGCCAGCCGAATGAACCGATGATTTCCGGCAAAGTGAACCACTGGGCGCTCAGAGTCACCAGGAGTGCCGTCAGGAGCCAGCGCCACCAGCCCGGTTTGGTCGGCAAGAGCGGTTGGGTGAGCCGGTTGACGGCGACGATGCCGCCCGCGGCGAGATACGACAACCGGCACCCGGTATCGAGGATGCTCCAGGGCGCTAGCTGGAGATTGATCCAGAACAGGACACCCAGGGCCGTCAACGGCTGGCACCGTCGACCGAAATACGGCGCGGCCAGGATCAGGGTGGCCAGACTGGCGGCACGCAGCACCGAACCCGACATGCCGGTCAGTATCACGTACCCCGGTAAAAAAAGCAGTACCGGCAGGAGTCGCCAGCCAGGGCCCAGGGTTAGCCGACGAGTTAGCAGGGCCAGGATCCCCAGCAGGATGCCCACGTGTAATCCACTCACCGCGAACAGATGGGCCAGGCCGAGTTGCGTGAACGGTTGGCGGGCGCGGTTTCCGATTTCGTCCCGCTGGCCCAGCAGGATCGCGCCCACCAAGCTGGATTCCGGAGACGGCATCCCCGCTCGCAACTCGGTGAAAATCCGCTCCCTGAGCGGCTGGAGCAGGTGTCGCGCTCCCCAGCGCAACGGATCGAAAGCTGGCCCACCGGATAAGGGCGCCGCTAGCGGCGAATAGTCCGTCATCTTGCCTAGCCAGAGCAGATTGCGCCCCGCCAGATACCGTGCGTAATCAAAACCACCCGGTATGGTGGCGCCGGCAGGGGCGGTGGCTGCGACCGACCCGGCCACCAGGGACCATAAAACGGGAGGCGGCCCTTTCCCCTTGAGCAAGATGCCGTCCCCCACTCGTGGCGCCACCACCGCCCCCGTTTCCGTGCAGGGTCCCAAGGCGACGATCACCGCCGCACAGGTCCAGCCTTCGCTACGGTGCTGGGGCCAGGCAGAAAAACGCACTGTCGCTCGTCCCTGCCAACCACACCGCCGGCTCGGTTCCCAGGCCGCGGCCGCCTGGGCGTGGATCCGACTCTGCCGCGCCACGCACTCTTGACGTCCCACCCAGACCGCGCCAACCGCAGTCACGCCCCAGACGGCGAGCACCGCCACGGGATGGTTCGCTCCGGCCAGCAGCAACGGCAGCAGGATCGCACCGCGTTGCAGATTCGGCGACGGTGGCCGGCGCGGTTCCCCCACCCCGGCGGGCCATTTCCCGGCGCTCCAGCCACCCGCACTGAATGCCAGGAGATACAGGCAAACCCATACCAGCATCCAGTGGCGCCGCCAACCCGTGCACAGTTGCGCGCCGCGGAAATATCCGATCAGTCGTTTTCCGGCTCGGGAAAGATACTCTGATGATTCTCGGCAGGATCGTAGAAAGTGCACTGATTGCGCCCGTTGTGCTTGGACCGGTAGAGCATCTGATCCGCCTTGCTGTTGAGCTCGGACGGATCGGTGCCGCACTCGGGATAGGTCACCACACCGAAGGAGAGCGTGACTTGCAGTCGCCCTTCACTGTCGGGTAGCTGGATACTCTGGCGGGACATGCTCGTCAGCAGACGCGACATGACTTCCCGCGCCGCTTCCGCGGAGGTCTCGGGCAGGATGAGGGCGAACTCCTCCCCCCCGATCCGGCAGACATGGTCGATCCGACGTAAAACCTGTTGCAGTTCCTGGGCCACCATTTGCAGCACGGCGTCGCCGAACTGGTGGCCGTGGGTGTCGTTCACCTGCTTGAAGTAATCGAGATCGGCCATGACCAGCGTCAGGGGACTGTTGCTCCGCTTGGCGCGCTCCAGTTCCAGGACGAACTGGTTGTCGAAGAAGGCGCGGTTCTGCAACCCGGTGAGACTGTCGGTGTGAATACGCAGATTCATCTCCCGGATACTTCGCCAACGGCGGGAGACGAATCGGGAAAGCTGCCGTGCCAGACGGAACAGATCGAGCCGCGGAAGGGGACTACGCGGCACCACGAAGAGCAAGCCCACCTCCGGCCCCAGACCGTTGGCGCCCTGTTCGGACACAAACGGTTCGAACAGCGGCATGGCGATGGCGCCGTGGAAATTGAAGGTCTGATCAGCAGCCACCTCGTTCGCCGAAGTACGGGTCAAGACCTCATGAATGTCGGAGGGCAGCTTGGCCCGCTGCTGGATCCAGATAGCGGCGCCCTTTTCGCGCGCCGTCTCCCAACCGGCTCCGGTCTGCCCACTCCGCTTGACCAGGATCGCCGGATCGGCTTGCTCCTCGATCCAGCTGGGATCCGCCTCCTCGAGACGCAAGTAGATATGAAGATCGGAACGGATGCGGCGAAGCAATTCGAGGATGCCGCCCAGGATCACCTCGCGCTCGCCACTGCGTGGATCATTGATCCGCAGATCCTGCGCCGCTTCCATGGCCGTGAGCAGATGATCGAATTCCGGCTGTGAAGTTCGGCCAGTCGATGGCGCCGGTGTGGACTGTTGCGGCGTCGGTGGTGGCGCGGGTTTCGGTTTCGGCTCCGGTGGCGGCGACGTCGGCCTTGTCGGGACGTGACTCGTCGCACTCAATGGCGCCAGATCCACAAGGTGGGTATTGGATCGGATGAGAAAAAGCGTGTCGTCCCGGGGCCTGGTGGGTCGATTGACGGTGACGCGGATCAACTCGCCCCGCCTGATGAGATCGGACGCCACGGATCGAGTTATTGTCAGCAGTCGCCGGCTGTCGGTGGTGGCCAGAACCCGACGAGCCAGACGACGTTGCTCGGGGCCCACGGCATCCAGTTTCAGCAGAACCTGTAAAAGCTGTTTGATTTTTCGTTCGGAACCGTTCACGTGTCCCATCCGACAGGAGGTGAATCCGTGCCCATCTTTGCCATTCTGCTACTAATTATGACATATAATGCATTTTCATGCAATAACCACGCGGCTTTCTCTTCATTTAATCTGCGCCGGCCCGACAATCCTTTTCCGATCTTCAATCCGGTCTGAACCAGGTATCTATCTTGCCTGGGTTCGAAATCATCTGGTATACATTGCTGTTCGTGGCGGGGAATTCAATTCCTCGAAGTTTTCGCCTCCGTTCCCGACCAGGCGTGAGGATCCTGAAATCAGGTGGTAACGATGCAGTTCCAGCTAATAGCTTCGCTTCGGAGTATCCGTCACACGGCGCGGCCTCGTGGGGGGCCGGCCCGTCTCTGGTTGGTGCTGCTGGCCGCTCTCGTGCTGGCCGGTTGTGGTTCCATCCCGTTCGGTGGTGGTCCCGCCTCCACCACGGAATCGGCTGGCGATTCGGCTCCCGCTGAGCTGACGCCCTCCCCACAGGATACGGTATCGTCAGATAGTCTATCGCTTCTACTGGAGTTGCCGACGCCGGTCCCAGCGTCGCTGCCCGACTCTCCGGATGGGTTACTCGCCATTGCCGACCTCGAAAGCTTCTACCGCCAGGCCTTGAGCGCCATCGCTGCGGGCGAACTCACGCGGGCCGAGGACCTGCTCTTCATCCTCCAGGACCAGGTGCAGCAACCGGTACCCGTTTCTGCCGACTCCAATTATGTCACCTTCCGCCGGAGCTTTGCCCGGCGAACCCTGTTCCTCGGCGGCCTTCTGGCCGAGAGTTCGGCTTTCAGCCGGGGTGTCACCGCTACCGATTCCGTGCTGCAGGTGGCGTATTCCACGCTCACCGGACCGGCCTTTCCGGATTCGCTGGTCCCTATCACCGGCAGCAGTCGGCCGCCGCTAGTAGCGGATATGTTACGCATCGACAATGCGCTGGTGCGCAAGTGGGAAGAGTACTTCAAGGGATCGGGTCGCAAACATTTCGGCCAGTGGTTGGAGCGCAAGACCGAGGTGGACTCCCTGGTGCTCGCCATCTTGCGCGAGGCCGGTCTCCCCGAGGAGCTGATCTATCTCGCGGTCATCGAGAGCGGTTTGAGTTTCTACGCTCGCTCCAGTGTCGGGGCCGTGGGACCGTGGCAGTTCATGCCCGGTACGGCCAAGATGTTTCGCTTGCGGTACGACTGGTGGGTGGACGAACGGCGCGATCTGGAGATGTCCACCCGGGCCGCCGTGGCCAATCTGCAACGGCTGTACGATCAGTTCCACGACTGGGCCCTGGTACTGGCTGCCTACAACGCCGGTGAGGGACGCATCGAACGCGCCATCCGGCTGGCGGGGCACAACGATTACTGGCGCCTGCACCTGCCCGAACAGACCAAGAATTTCGTCCCGAAATTCATTGCGGTCGCCAGGCTCGGCGAGAACTACGCGGCGGAGGGATTCAGTGTCGAATCACGGGGCGACCTCCGCTACGACGTGGTGCCGGTGGACGACGCCACCGATCTCGGGCTCATCGCTCGCTGTGCGGGGGTTCCCGTCGAGGAGGTCCAGTCACTCAATCCCGCCCTCCGTCGCATGGCCAGCCCCCCGGACAGTCCCGAGTACCCCATCCGGGTCCCGCCCGGCACCGGTGGCGTCTGCGCCGCGGCCCTTTCCCGCGTACCGGCCTCGGAACGGCTGACCTGGCGCAAACATCGGGTGAATCGTGGAGAGACGCTCAGTGAGATCGCCTACCACTACGGAACCACGGCGCGAGAAATTGCGGAACTCAACAATGTCCAGAGCATCAATCACATCAAACCTGGCGATCAGTTTCTGATCCCCATGCCCGCGCGCCTGAGCGACAAAGCCCGCCAGCGCGCTCAGGAGCGGGGCCACTACGTCCCGCCGGACGGGTATCAGCGGGTGGCCTATACCATAAAAACGGGCGACACCTTGCTCGGTATCGCCCTCAAGCTGAACGTGTCGCTGAATCACCTGCTCCGGGTGAACGGACTCAAGAAGTCGAGCGTGATCCATCCCGGGCAGCGGCTGTACGCCTACCGACCGTGACCTCGGTCAGAACCGGGCGGTCAGGCTGAGCCGATGGGTCACCTCGTCGATATCCAGGGTGTCCCCCGCATAAGCGTAATCCACGGTCAACGGTTTCAGGACGAAACCGACACCCGCAGTCAGATCGTTCATCTCCCAGCCGCTATCGAAACCGCCGCGCAGGAAGACCCGATCGCTGAATGCCATCTCGAGTCCGAGATGGGCGTTGGTGCTGATGGACCCCGTCCAGTACTGGTCGGCGCCGCGCCGGTTTTCGAACCGGGTCTCGAAGGCGCTGGTGAGCAATACCGCGGCGTTCCAGCTGGGTAGCGGGAAGGTGTACGCCACGCCCGGGATGACTGCCGGGGCGATGATCTCGTTGGTGCCGGTGCTCCAGGAGAGATACGTGGTCGTGATGTCCTGAAATTTGACCCCGAAATCGAGCCGGCGCCAGATCTGCGGTCGGAAGAGACCGGCGTCGAAACCGATGCCGATACTGGAGAAGTCTCCCACACTCTGACGAATCATTTTCAATGAACCGCCCACCTGCCACTGTCCCTTGCGTTCCCCGTAAGAGAGGAACAGCGCCCACTCCTGGTCGCTCTTGAACCGGATCTGATCCTGCATATTGAAGAGCTCGAGGATCTCGGTATTGTCGACTTCAC
Organism: bacterium; assembly: GCA_043823125.1. Taxonomy (GTDB): domain Bacteria; phylum Krumholzibacteriota; class Krumholzibacteriia; order LZORAL124-64-63; family LZORAL124-64-63; genus JBDRBC01. The sequence goes on from JBDRBC010000437.1 coordinate 13,405, forward strand.
CGTCGCCGTTCTCATCGAGCTGATCGGTCAAATGATCCGTGAAAGGAATATCGTCGATGCCCAGCCGGATGACGGAGACGCCGAAGCCCCCCTCCTGGCCACCGAACAGCGACCAGTCCACCGGCTGCACATAGGCGGCGAAATCACGATCGATGAGGTCGCCGAAACGTTCGGAATGCATGAGCAGGAGCTGCCGTTCCTGGGCCGTGGCGAGACCGGCTGGATTCCAGAACGTGGTGGACGGATCATCCGCCAAGGCCACAAAGGCGCCACCGAGGGCCAGGGCGCGAGCACCGCCACCATTCTCCATGAAGGCTCCGGCGTACTTGGCAGCCTGCACGGGTGTCGTCACGACACACGAAATCAGCCCCATCACGAACAGGGTACAAAAGGCACACCACGATCTGGTGCGAACTGACGAGATCTGCATGAATGTCCTCACTCACCAGGGGAGAATGTGTCAGAGGATTCAGCGCAACAATGAGACCCGACCCGCAGGTGGTCAAGGCAATGGCAATTGCCTACAGTCATTATATAGCAGAATCCTATCGCTGCAAAGCCACTCTTTTCTAGTCGGCTACAACTCGTAGCGCTTGATCTTCCGATACAGGGTTCGTTCACTGATGCCCAATCTTGCGGCGGCCTGCCGGCGCCGCCCACCGGTCGCTTTGAGGGCGGCTTCGATGAGGGCTCGCTCCGCTGTCTGGAGATCGCCCCCTTCCGAAAAGGCCACCGGGCTGTAACCGGTGGCGCCGGAATAGGTCTCCACCACCTGCTCGCCGTACGGTATGGCCTGACCGGTGGCGCCCGGCATTGTGCCCAGCAGCGCCGCCTTGATGGCCTTGATGTCTGTACGGAGTTCGAGCAGGGTGGCCATCATCAGCTCCCGCTCCAGGCTCTCACGGTCACGCTGGACCGGCACCGGCAACTTGCTGCCCAGGGCGGGCGTGCCGGCGAAACGAATCTCCGCCGGGAGATCCGCCAGCTCGATCATTCCCGACTGCTTGAGTACCGCCGCCGCCCGGATGACATTCCGGAGCTCCCGGATGTTGCCCGGCCAGGAAAACTCGGTCATCCGTTCCAGCGCCGGCCGGGAAATCCCCCGCACCGACAGACCGTGCTCCTGGTTCTCCAGCTTGATGAAGGTCTCGGTCAGGACCGGGATATCGCTCGGTCGATCGCGAAGTGGCGGGGTGGGGATCACGATGACCCGCAGTCGATAGTACAGGTCCTGGCGGAAACGTCCCTCCTCCACCTCCAGCGCCAGATCGCGATGGGTGGCCGCCACGAACCGGATGTCGCTCCGGAGTGTCTGCCGTCCACCCACCGGGTTGAACTCACCGGTCTCCAGGGAACGGAGGAAACGGGTCTGCATGCCGAGCGGCATCTCTGCCACTTCATCCAGGAACAGGGTGCCGCCGTCCGCCCGCTTGAACACCCCGTCGTGGGCGGCGACCGCGCCGGTGAAAGCGCCCCGCGCATGCCCGAATAGCTCACTCTCCAGAACGCCTTCGCTCATGGCGCCGCAATTGACGCTGAGGAACGGCCCGGTGGCTCGCGACGAGTGGGCGTGAATGGCCCGCGCCACCAGTTCCTTGCCGGTGCCGCTTTCTCCCAGAATCAGGATGTTGACATGGATGGGCGCCGCCTGGGCGATGAGCGAGATCATCTCCGACACCGCGCGTGATCGTCCCACGATCCCGCTCCGTTGTCTGACCTCGCGCAGTAACAGCAGCCGCTGGATGACCCCCCGCAACTCGGCGGCCGTTACGTCCACTGGCAGCAGCCGGCTGGACCCGATCCGTGACTGCTCTTCCCAGTCGGACAGGATGCCTTGGTCGCCGAGTACTACCAGATCCGAATCTCCCCGCAGGGAGAAGAACTTCCGGATGACGTGACGATGACGCGTGTATTCCGAGGTATCGAACAGCAGCATGACGGACTGTCCAGCCGCCACCTCGGCCAGCGCTTCGGAAGGCGAGTCGTACAGGTAGAGTTCGACCTCCGGCAACTGCCAATCGGCCACCTCCTTGTACAGAGCCGGCCGGCGGCTGAGAACAACCAGTGGCTTCTTGCTCGACATCACGCTCCGCCTGGGTTGAAACAGCCTCAGCACATATCGCGACGTAGCGGATAATACAACGATCCGTCGTGGTTGCCAGGGAAAAACCGGGGAAACACGCCAGAGTCAGACGAAGATTTCCATCTCGTTCTCCAGCGTGTGCTGCAACTTCTCGGCAATGCTGTCGAGCACCTCGGACGGAATCTGCAGGATCTGATTGGAACGGCAAGACTGGAGATCCAGCGCCGCGTTCTCCACAAAACCGATACCTTGCCGCTTGCAGAGATTGTTGGCGAGATCGAGGTACAGCAACAACGGATTGTCGGGCATGAAATTGGCGGGATCGTGGTGATGAGCGATGCTCGCTTCCATCAACGGCGACAGCTTCCATTTGTTCACCAGCAGCGCACCCACCTGGGTGTGGTCGAAGCCAAGCAGTTCCTGTTCGGTCTCGACGAACATCCGGTTCTCGTTGTAGACGATCTGGACGATCTCGTCGAACTGTTCAGCGGCCTGGTGGTTCAGCACCAGCTTGCCGATGTCGTGCATCAGACCGGCCAGGAACGCCTCCTCGGCCAGTTGCGGATAGCGGTCCTGCACCAGCAGACGACAGCCGAAGGCCACCCCGATGGAGTGTTCCCACAGCAGCCGTTCCTTGAGCCCCATGCGCTTGCCGCTGCTGAGATACAGGTTACGCGAGGCACTGGTGATGACCAGGCTACGAATAGAGTTGAAGCCGAGCATGACGATGGCTTCGGTCAGGGTCTTGATCTTCCGGCTGCAGGCGTACATGGCGGAGTTGGCGATCTTGAGGATTCGCGCCGCCATTGCCTGGTCGTCAGCGATGACCTGCTGCAACTGCTGGGCCGAGGAGTTGGGATCGGACGACAGCTCGAGCACCTTGCTGGCCACGTGGGGCATGGCTGGCAGGTCCCGGGTGTTCATGATGATCTGCTTGAGCTGTTCCTTGTCGGCTCTCGGCTCGGCCGTGGTCACGGCCGAAACCGGTTGCACTTCCCTTTCACCGCTGGTCATCGTTGGCTCCCGGCCAGATACGGCACGCGGTCCGAAGCTCGCGTCGCCGTGGGTGTTCGTGACTACAGTTGACTCGCCTTAAAGACATATTCGACCTCTCCCCCCCACCGCTTTAGGGAGGATTCGGAATTCGGCTCCCCAGACGATTCCGACCCGACGGCCACTCGCTCCAACCGGTCGGCGGCGCTGTGCAATCGGTGCAGGAGGCTGGAGAGAAGTGCGTCGGGATTCGGCTGTGGCTCGCCACCGGTCATGAACTGCTGATTTTCCGCCAGACGGTGTTTTTCCTGCATATCCTCGGCCTCCCTCTGATATGCCGACAGGACATTCTGGATATCCGGATAATTCCGTGGGGTGCCCCGGGGTTCCGGTGATGACGGTTCCAGCAGCTGGTTCTTCACCACGGTGACCACTGGTTTCCGCCAGCTTCTCCAGACAGCGCGCAACCGCCAGATGCAGCCGCCAACCGTTAGGGAAACTCCGGCGACCATCAAGATAAGCGACAGCCAGAATCCCAAGCCGTTACCGCTGTGCAGATAATCATGAATCACATTCACCCCGTTCTGGCCCCCGCCGTCACGCCCGCGTGTCGATGTTCAAACCGATCTCCTGGGCCGTATCGGTCTGTTCTTCTGCATCGTTCTCCTCACCGGTCTGTTCTGCGGCCTGCTGCTTCTTCTCTTCCTCTGCCGCTTCCTGCTGAGCCCGCTGGCGGTCCTTCTCCGCATCCGGATCGATCTTCCCCTTGTCGGCCTTCTCGGCCTTCTTGACCCGGTTGACTTTCAGATCCTTGCTTTGACCGACCTGCTCCGAAAAGGTCGTTGTGTTCTGATTGGCCTGCTGCTGGCTCTTCACCTGCGTACGCGCAACGTTGCCGAGCTGCGAGAGGGAGGTCTGAAGGGATACGCCGTCCGCGGCCATGATCTCACCGCCTTGCCGTCAGGCTCACTGCTATATGGGCGGTCCGAGCCCAGCCCCGAGAGCCAGTAATCCGGTCGGAATCAGCACGGTCAACGAGACCAGGACATCCACGGGCGACGGTTTCTCGGCCGAACTCGTCGGCAAACTCACCGGCTTGTCCCGCTTCACCGTGGCCTGCTGATTCTTCTGCTGAATTTCTTCCGTGATGCGCCCGATGGACATCTTGCCTTCGTGGCGTCTGATCTTACCCTGGAGTCGCAGTATGGCCTTGGTGTGGACCTGGCAAACCCGGGATTCGGTAACATCCAGAATCTCCCCGATCTCCTTCAAGGTGAGTTCCTCGTAGTAATACAACACGAGGACGAGCTGTTCTTTTTCCGGAAGCTCCGCCAGCCGCTGGGAGATGAGGGTTCGCATCTCCTGTTCGGCGAGCATCTTCTCCACATCGTCGGAACGAGGGTCGGCGAGATACTCGCCGAGGTTGGTGGGCTGCTCGTTCTCGTCCCCGGTGGTGTCGGCATCCAGGGACATGATACTGGCCACCGCCACTTCCCCGAGCATGTCGTCCAGTTCACGCATATCGACGCGGAGTTTCTTGGCCACTTCGCGGTCGGTGGCGGGACGGCCCAGCTTGACCTCAAGGGTGGAGTAAGCCTCTTCGAGTTGCTTGGCCTTGCGACGCAGGGAACGCGGGAACCAGTCCTGACTCCGCAACTCGTCGAGGATGGAACCCCGGATTCTCGGGATAGCGTAGGTTTCGAACTTGATACCACGCTGATGGTCGAAATTGTCGATGGCCTGGATCAGTCCCAGCAGTCCGGCCGAGATCAGGTCGTTGAATTCCACGTAATGCGGTAAGCCGATGGCCATGCGGCCTGATACGTATTTGACCACTTTGACGTACTGCTCAACGAGCAGCCGACGCGCATCCTGATCCCCATGCTCCAAGTGCTGCTGCCAGAGTTCGTAATGAGCTATCCGCACGTTCTGGGACATTTCCGCGCCTTTCTCAAGAGGTCGAGTGGGTCGACACTTGCACTATTCGTGCCAGCAATTCTTGTCGGTAAATCGTTACCGAGCCGTCAGTTGTTCCTCTGGACTCCACCTTGAACAATCTCAGCCATTCTTCGAGGCAGTGGTCGCGGGCTTGTCCGCCACCGCCGCAATTTTGGTCTCCTGCTCGGCGTGAACGCCGATCCGGTAGGCCAGCATCAGGATCGAGCCGACGAAATAGAAGACCAGGTACGAAATGACCGCCCGTTTCAGGACCATAAGCAGGGTGTGATTTCCCCAGAGCCCGGCGATCACCGCCACCAGGGCAGCCGCCAAAGCTATGGTGTTGACCAATCTCTGCATCCGAGTGGCTCCATCTAGGCTTCAGCAGCCTCGGCTGACTGAACCCCTTGGTGTTTCAGAATCAGGTCGGCCAGCAGTTCCGACTCGGCGAGGAATGGCTCCTGCTCCGGCCACGGTCCCACCGTCCCCAGGGAAAACGGCAACTGCAATCTGCTCTGCAGGTCCAGGATCTTGCCGGGCCCCCGGCTACGGTCCAGTCGAGTCAGCACGGTCCAGTCGCAGTTCCAATGGCGAGCCGCTTCCCAGTACTTGCTCCCATTGATCAAATCGATGTCCAGCGGCACCACGAAATGCCGGTGAAACATTTCATTTTGCGCGATGAAGCATTGCAATTCGCCCGCTTCGAGGAATGCCGACGAGAACACGGAAGGTGTATCGATGAGGACCGCCTCGTATCGAGCCATATGCTCTGTAACGCGTGCAATTTGCTCTCCGTGCTTGATAATGGCGGCGTCGTAACTGTGTTCAGCTGCTTCCAGCTGGAGCCGCCTGACCTCGCCACCGTGTTTCGGTAGCAAATTCAAAACCAGAACATTGCGATCGGCCCGACGAAGCATGGCGGCCAGTGCCAGGATGAGGTCACTCTTCCCCGCAGCGTGATCTCCCAGGAAGACGTGACAGCCGCCAAAATTTTGCCAATCGCTCTGCCCGGCGTGGATGGAACCACGCAGGTGCTTCACGGCCGCGGGCAGATTGCTCTCCCCCCCTGCAACTTCTGCCGCGAAAGCGCTGGCCAGCCGCCGGACGCTCTCCAGGGACGCCCCGGCGGCGAGTAACGGCGTGGCCAGCGGGTACTCGTGCAGCTCGGCAGCCATCGCGTGAGCCGGGTGGTTCCGCCCCGCCAGTTGCTGGACGAGACGTTCGATGCGAGTCACTTCACTCTCGATCACCTTGACCAGATCGTGGGAACCTGTCTCGGATCGCGGTCTCACATCCGGCGCCGAAAGGGCAGACAGGGTTGGTTGCGGGCGGCCGGTTTCAACCAGGACCTCCACCATCTTCTCCTGGCCGAGTCCGGCTTCCTGCCGCTGGTGAATCGTCCGGCTCTGGACGATCCGCACTTCCTCGCCGTACCGCATCTGGGCTTCGCGGAGCGCTTCCTGCAGCGTCGGTGCGCGCACGGCCGCCTGGTTTCGCTTAGCCGACGGCCGACTCTTCCTGTTGGATTCCATCGGTCACCACCGTTCCTGCCGCCTGGACCCGGGCGGAGGCCGCAACCTCCGAATAACCCAGAACGGCCAAGTTTGGGTAAGTTGGTTCGATCAATCGCTTCATGAACAGTCGAATGGGCGACGGCACCATCAGTACCGGCGGATGCCCCTGCGCGTAAGCCTGGCGCAGGGTCGCATCGAGCTTGCCCAGGTATTCCTGGGTGAACCTCGGATCGAGGATCAGACCCCCGGTCTGATCCGAGTTCTGCGCTGCCCGCATGAACTGCTGCTCGGTGAAAGGATGCAGGGAGATGGCGTGGATCCTGCCGTCCGATTCGGTGAACAGACTGGAGATGGTCCTCGCCAGCGCCTCCCTGACTTTTCCCGTCAAGTAATCCGCGGTGGTGCTTGGCGTACAATGATTTGCCAGGGTCTCGAGGACGGTCGTGATGTCCCGGACCGGCACCCGCTCGTGCAGGAGCGAGCGCAGGACATTGTGGAGAATGTTGACCGGAACCTTGTCGGGAATGATCTCTTCCACCAGCGCCGGAGCGAACTCGCGAACCGACTCGCACAGATCCTTCACGTCCTGGCGCGACAGGATCTCGCCGGCGTTGCTGCGGATCACCTCGGAAAGATGCGTGGACAGAACGGCGGTCGGTTCCACCACCGTGTAACCTTCCATTTCGGCCGTCGTTTTCCGGTCGGGCTCGATCCAGACTGCCGGCAGATTAAATGCCGGCTCCACGGTCTGGATTCCGTCGATGGAATCGCCGTCCGGAGTGGTGCACATGGCCAGCAGCCGATCCGGCAGCAAGGAACCACGCGCGATCTCTACTCCCTTGAGCTTGATGTTGTAATCGTTGGCGTCCAGTTGCAGGTTGTCCCGGACCCGGATGGGATGGATGAAGATGCCCAGTTCGGTCCCGAGCTGGCGCCGGATGCTGCCGATTCGTTGCAGCAGGTCGCCGGCCTTGGATTCGTCTACCAGGGGAATGAGACCGTAACCGATCTCCAGCTCCAGCCGGTCGGTGATGAACAGCTCCTCGCTCCAATCCGACGGCGCCTCCGCCACCGGCGGCAGGGAGGCTGCCAGGGCCTCATCCTCGGTCTCCTGGTCCAGCTTCTTCACCCGGTTTCCCACCACGTAAGCCAGGCCGGCGATGATACCGGCCAGGAGCAGGAACGGTATCGTCGGCAGCCCCGGAATGAGAGCGAACAGCACCAGGGTTCCCGACGACAGGAAGATGGCCTTGTTCTGCCGGAAGAGCTGCAGGGTCAAGACCTGTCCCAGGTTCATACTGCTCGACTGGCGAGTGACCACGAGACCGGCGCTGGTGGATACCAGCAGGGCCGGGATCTGACTCACCAGCCCGTCGCCTACGGTGAGAATGGTGAATCGGGCCAGGGACTCGCCGGCCTCCATGCCCATCTGGAGCATGCCGATGATGAAGCCGCCGGCGATGTTGATCAGAGTGATGATGATGCCGGCGATGGCGTCCCCACGCACGAACTTGCTGGCACCGTCCATGGCGCCGAAAAACTCCGCTTCGGCAGCGATTGCCGCCCGGCGTGACCTGGCTTGCTGCTCGTCGATGAGGCCGGTGTTCAGATCGGCGTCGATGGCCATCTGCTTGCCCGGCATGGCGTCCAGGGTGAACCGCGCCGCCACCTCGGCGATGCGGCCCGACCCCTTGGTGATCACCATGAAGTTGACGATGATAAGGATCACGAAAACGATGACGCCGATGACGTAGTTGCCGCCCACCACGAAGTCGCCGAAGCTCTGGATGACCTGCCCCGCGGAAGCGTTGGAAAGGATGAGCCGGGTGGAAGCCACGTTCAGCGACAGCCGAAACAGGGTGACGATGAGCAAGAGGGACGGGAAGGCGGAAAAGTGCAGCGGCTCCTTCAAGTAGAGTGAGACCAGCATGATCACCACGCCGAAGGCGATGCTGAAGGTCAGCAACAGATCGAGTAGTAACGGCGCCACCGGCACCACCAGCAGCCCGAGAATACTGACCACCCCGATGGCGCTCAGCACGTTGGTGTTGGCCAGAATCAGATCGCGATCGATGCCTTTTTCCTGCTTCAAGAAATCTCCTCGTCGCGTCACGCCGGACAGGTCGGCAATTCCGGCTAGGCCCGTTTCAGTCGATAGACGTAGGCCAGGATCTCGGCCACGGCCCGGTAGAGTGATTCCGGAATAAGGTCGCCGAGTTGAGCCTTGCGATAGAGCGCCCGCGCCACCAGCTTGTTCTCGATGATCGGCACCCGGCTCTGCCGGGCGATCTTCTTGATGGTCTGCGCCAAGCTGTCACACCCCTTGGCCACCACTCGCGGCGCCGGCTCGCCCGGCTTGTACCGCAACGCCACGGCGAAGTGCTCCGGGTTGGTCACGACCACATCGGCCGTGGGGATCGCCGACAGCATCCGTCTACGCGCCATCTCCAGCTGGATGTGCTTGATACGGGCTTTGATCTGGGGATCGCCGTCCAGGTCCTTCCGCTCCTGCTTCACCTCGGCGCGGGTCATCTTCAGGCTTTCCTCGTACTGATACTTCTGGAAGATCCAGTCGATGACGGCCAGGACCATCACGAACACCAGCAGCTTGAAGATGAGCAGCAGGAAGATGTGCTTGCCCATATCGGTGATCACGTCCAGCGACATCAGCGGCGCGCTGATGATCCTGTGCACCTGGCCCTTGACGGTGATGAAGGCCAGGAACGCCAGGATGGCGATCTTCACCAGATTCTTGCTGATCTCGAAGAACGCCTTCTTGCCGAAGAACTTCTTCATTCCGGTGAGGGGATTCAGCTTGCTGAACTGGAAGGACATGGCCTCGGTGCTGAAATTGAAGCCGATCTGCAGCAGATTCGCGGCCAGCCCCACGATCAAGATGCCAGCCACCATGGGCGCCAGCGCCTTGAGCATCTGCAGCATGTTGCCGCTGGCGATGTCGCTCAGACCGAACACATTGCCGGGGCAAAACATATGCGCCTGGGAAAAGAGGTACGAAGCATTACGCGTCAGGACTCCGGAAATATGTCCGCTGCTCAACAGCAACAGGGACATGCCCGCCACCAACACGAAGAAACTGTTCACTTCCTTGCTCTGAGCGACCTGCCCCTTCTTGCGGGCGTCCTGCCGCCTTTTGGGGGTTGCTTGTTCTGTGCGATCGGCTCCAGAATTTTCCGCCATGCTTCACCTCCTCTCCGTTGTCGGCTGACGGTCCACCCGCCGCCGGGCCTACATCAATGCCGTCAGCAAGCGCACCAACCGCTCTTCCATGTTCGCCCCCGCGGACAGGAAGACATCCTTGAAAAAAACCAGGGAAAGCCCGAAGGTCATCAAACCGGCAGCGATGCGGATGGGGAACCCGACGATCAGGACGTTGATCTGCGGGACGGTCTTGACGATGACGCCCATGGTGGCGCTCACCAGCAGCAGCACTATGATACACGGCGCCGCGATGCGTAGACCGATATGAAAGACCGAGCCGAATTCCTTGAGCATGATCCAAGACGCCGCGCTCCCGTCCACCGGGGCGAACAGCGGCACGACGGTGCACGACTGCACCAGTCCGATGACCACCGCATGGTGGGCGTTCACGGCGAAAAACAGGAGACTGCCCAGCAGATAGTAGATCTGGCCGATGACGGATATCCGCGCCCCGCTCTGGGGATCCACCGTGTTCACGATGGCGAAGCCCACCTGCACGCCCAAGACCTGGCCGGCGAACTTGACCGCCGTGAACGGCAGCCCGATGGCCAGGCCGAGCAGCATACCCACCAATACCGAGCGACCGAATTCCGCCACCAGCTCCGGCCAGCCGATGTGGAGATCCGCCAGCGACAGGTTGTGCGCCACCACCGGCGCCGTGGCCAGGCCGATGACGCAGCCCAGCGCGATGCGCCAGGCGATGGGCACGCTCCGGTGTCCCAGAAACGGCAGGGTCACGCTCAGAATCGTGAACCGCAGCATCAGCACCGCCACGATGGCCAGATAGGTCAGCTGTACCTGGATCTCCAAAAGGTCCCCCACCTCACATGGCTGCTAGACGGTCGAAGATGGAGACGGTGAAGCTGGTGACCTGGTTGATGATCCAGGGCAAAGCCAGGATCATGGTCACGAACACCGTGATGATCTTCGGCACGAAGGTCATGGTCATCTCGTTGATCTGGGTCGCCGCCTGAAAGATGCTGATGAGCAGACCCACCAGCATGCCGGCCAGCAGCATGGGGCCCGCTACCAGCAGCACCGTCCGCACGGCTGACTGTCCGATCTCGATCACTGTTTCCGGAGTCATGTCGCTCCTTCTCCCGGTGTCACCAACCCCGACGCTAGGTCTGAAAGGCCAGGACGAGGGACTTGACCACCAGGAACCAACCGTCCACCAGCACGAACAGCAACACCTTGAACGGGAGGCTGATCAGGATGGGCGGCAACATCATCATGCCCATGGACATGAGCACCGAGGCCACGACCATGTCGATGATGAGGAAGGGAATGAACAGGATGAAGCCCATCTGGAAGGCGATCTTGAGTTCACCCAGCACGAAGCTCGGGATGATCACCAGCATGGGCAGATCTTCGGGACTGTCCGGCGTCTCGGTGCTGGTCAGCTCTATGAAGAGCGCCAGCTCCTTCTCGCCGGTCTGTTGCAACATGAATTCCTTGATGGGCGCCTGAGCCAGGGCCAGTGCCTCGGACTGCTCGATCTCCTGAGCCAGGAACGGCTGCAACGCCTCTTCGTTCACCTGGTGGAATACCGGCCCCATGATGATGAAGGTCAGGAAGAGGGCGAGTCCGATGACGATCTGGTTGCCGGGCATCTGGTGCGTGCCCATGGCCTGGCGCAGGAAGCCGAGCACGATGATGATCCGGGTGAAGCTGGTGAGCAGGATCAACATGGCCGGCGCCAGCGAGATGAGGGTCATCATCGCCGCGATCTGCAGCGCCACGTTCCAGCTCGCCGGGCTTTCGACCCCTTCGAAGGACACGGTCAGGGCCGGCGGCATTGCGGTCCCACTGTCCGGGGCGGTCGGATCCTGTCCCCAGGCCAAACCACTGCCAAACAGCAACAACGACCCCACGGTCGCCATCAGTACCAGTCGTCTCGTGACCCTTGGCATTCCCTGTCTCCTGCCATCATCGGCCCGTGCGCACTATTCTTTCCAGAGGTCAAAAGGCAATGGCTATGCCAAGGGGGGCGCGTCGTTTCCCGGTGATGAGTTGTCGGCAGCAGTGGGGATCTGACTCGCTATCTTGTTGATTACTAATCAGTTGAGTTGTCTGCTAAAAGAATGCTTTGGATATGCGGGACCGGTTGTTCAGGCATGTGAAATGGAGTCGGCCGGGAACCGGCCAAAACATGGTCAGCTTCGGATCAGCCCGCGGGAAGTTGCTCGCCGGCGGCGGGGGAATCCAGACGACCCATCGGGACGGTCTGGGCCGGTCGCACGAGACCGTTCAATCGGGTGAGTAGTCCGGGCAGCACGCCGCCGCCCCGGGCGTCCTCTGTCGACGCCGTGGCGGCATAGTCCGCATGGGGTTCCGTGCCGAGCAACAGCAGGGCCGACTCGTGGCGGTAGATGTAGTGCACCGTGTCCCGCAGCCGCAGAATCTGCACCTCCGCCCGATGACCGAGGGGCAGCACCCGCAACAAGACGGCGTCCCCTTGCCGCTGCTTCCCGTGCCAGCGACCGAGCAGGCGCATGAACAGCACCAGCAGGGCGAAGACCACCAGGATACCCCCGACGGCTTGCCACCAGGAGAAGCCGGCCAGCGGCCAGCTGCCGCCTCCCAGTTCCGTCAACGGTCCCGCTGTGGTGGCCAGGAACATCAGAGGATCCTCTTCAGACGTTCGACCCGGTTGAGCAGCTTGATGATCCGGATTGCGAAGTGATCGTCCAGGACCACCACCTCGCCGGTGGCAAGCAAGGCGTCGTTCACCAGGATATCTACCGGTTCGCTGGTCTGCTTGGACAGCTCCACGATGGAACCGGGCGACAGGTCGAGCACGTCCCGGAATTTCATGCGGGCGCGTCCGAATTCCACGGTGACCTTGAGATTCACATCCAGCAGCATCTCCAGATTCTTGGGATCGGCCACTGTGTCCTGCAGGTCCTGGGTCAACGAATTCGGTTCCGGAGTCGCCGTCCTCTCCTTGTCCACGGTGGGAATCGGCGACGCTTGGCTTGCTTCAGGATTATCTGTTTTGGCGGTACTGTTGTCGGTTTCGTCGAGCACGCCAATGACATCGTCTTCAGCCATTACTCACTCCTTGTTCATCCGCTGGGTCAATTTCACGGCCCGCTGCTGGTGAATCCTCCCGGCCTCACCGATGAAGACCAGCTTGTCGGCCACTTCCACCAGCATGGGACTATCCACCGGTTGCGTCAGGTGCAGGATGTCCCCTTCTCTCAACTGCGTGATCGTTTCCAGATTGGTCTCCATCTCGGCGAGTTTCACCACGATCTCGGTACTCGTGTTATTGAGCACATCCATGATGTGGCGTCGCTCCTGCCTGACCTCGTGCGGCGCCCGCATCTCCCGCCGTTCCTGGGGATCGAAAACGTCACGTACGGGCGCGAAACTCGACATGGGGATACAGACGTCCAGGTCACCCGTCTGCATGTCCAGGGTGAACTCGAAGCTGAGCACCACCAGGGTATCGCCGGAGGCCACGCCGGCGATGTAATCGGCGTTGTTCTCCAGCACCACCAGCTCCGGGGTCACCGTGATCAGTCGGGAGCACGCCTCTTTCAAGACCTCCAGGAGTCGGGACAACAGTCCCTGCACGATGGTCCGCTCGATCTCCGTGTACTCCCGGAGATTCTCCTCGGGCTCCACGGCGCCACCCATGAGTTTCTTCACCAGGGTGTAGCAGAAGCTCAGGTCCAGATTGAGCACCGAGCGGCCCTGGAACGGCGGCATGGTGAACGTGGAGATACAGGTCGGTTTGGGCAGACGGTCCAAATATTCGCCACACGGCGCCAGGGTGACTCCCTTGAACTCCAGGGCGCTGTTGGCCCGGAACAGGTTCGTGAAGGAGATGGCCGCGGCCTTGGACAGGTTCTCGCCCACGCTGCGCAGATTCTGCTCGAAGATTCGGGAGATGTCGTGGGGCTGGGTGAAATCGAACGCCACTTCCACACCCGCGCCCTGGTCCAGTCCACTGGACTCGGCGTCGAGCAGATCATCCAGATCGTCGCCGAACGGATCTTCGCCGTCGTTCTGCTGCGCTTGATCTTTCGCGCCAATGATCTCGTCGTCAGACACGCCGTTTCCTCGCTGTGGCTCCGGGTCTGCCAATCGCCGGCGAACCGGCCGGCCGATCCGCTCTTACTGGATGACCAGTTCCGAGAAATAGATGTCGCAGAGTGCCCCAGGCGGCAGCTTCTCGGCCAGCTTGCGCATGATCTCCGCCCGCGCCGCCAGATTGCCCTCCGGAGTTGTCAGTTCCCTCGCACGCTTGTTCGACAAGGCGAGTATCACGGTATCACGGAGCTGCGGTAAGCGGAGCATTACCTGGTCCGCCGCCGCCTGATCCACCACCTCGAGATTGACCTCGATCCGCAGATAACTGGGGATGTCGTCATCGCTCTGCAAGGTGATGATGAGTTCCTCCAGTCCCACGATGATGCCCGGCTCGTAGTCCACCAGATCCTGCCCCGCGGCGTCGTTCATGGCGGCCAGGGCCGGATCCTGGAACTGCAATTTTGGCACGAGGACGAACTGGGTCAGACCGATGGCCAGCACGGCCTGTACCACCACGATCACGCCGAGCAGCACGACCTTGTTCTCCAGCAGGCCAACCTTCTTCTCGCCCGATCCGGCGTCATCTTGTGCGTCCTGTTTCGCGTCAGCCATCTTCGTTCTCCTCGCTCGCCAGCGGCAGTGACCAGTTGAAGTCCCGCTCGTTATCCACCATGAGGAAGATTTCGACCCGCCGGTTCCGGTCCCGCCCTTCGGCGGTGTCGTTGGTCGCTATGGGCTGGAATTCGCCCCGGCCCACGGCAGACATTCGTTCGGGCGCGATGCCCAGCACCTGGAAATGACGGGCCACCGCAACCGCTCGCGCAGCGGACAGATCCCAGTTGGACGGAAAGCGGTTCGTGTTGATCGGCACCGAATCGGTATGCCCCTCGATGCGCAACGGATAGGGGAATTTCTCGCAAAAGGCGTCGAGCTTTTCCAGCACCGCCACGGTCGTCTCTTTCAGATCAGCGGTTCCCGAAGCGAACAGGAACGGCGCGTTGATCCGGAAATTGACCCCCTGCTCCGTGATCGTGACTTCGACCTCCCGGTCCGCTTGATCGTCGAGCAGGGATTGTTCCAGTTTGCGTACCTCGTAGATGATATCCTCGCGCTCCTTCTTGGCCAGGTGCGGGATGACCACCTTTTTCAGGTTCACCACCGTGGGGGGTGATTTCATCACGCCGAAGGCGCCCTGCAGCGATATGGCGGCCTCCTGAAACTTGGCCTCCTGCATGGATGAAAAGCTGACAATGAGGACAAAAAAACAGAGCAGCAAGCTCATCATGTCCCCGTAGGTCATCACCCAGCCATCGAGGCCTTTTGGGGCTTTTTTCTGTTTACGGGCCATACGCGTGCGCTCCGCTCTGCGGGGTTAGGCGGCCGCCTTTTCCTTGCTCGCGTCGAGCTTGCGCCGGTTGGCGGGCGAGAGGAAGGAACGGAGTTTCTCCTCCACGATCCGGGGTGAGTCGCCACTCTGGATGGCCATGATGCCGTCGATGACCATCTCCTTGACGAGCATCTCCTCCTCCGAGCGCGTGCCGAGCTTGTTCGCCATGGGCAGGAAGAAGGCGTTGGCCAGCACGGCGCCGTAGAAGGTGGTGATCAACGCCGTGGCCATGCCGGCGCCGATGCTGCTCGGATCCTCCAGCGCCGACAGCATGTTGACCAGTCCCACCAGGGTGCCGATCATGCCGAAGGCCGGCGCGAAGGTGCCGCCGGTATCCAGGATCCTTTTCCCTTCCTGGTGCCGGGCATCGATCTGGGCGATGTCGGTTTTGAGGATCTTCGCCAGCAGTTGCGGATCGGTCCCGTCCACCGCCAGCCGCAACCCCTTGCGCAAGAAATCGTCATCCTCGTTTTCGGAGTCCTCTTCCAGGGCCAGGATACCTTCCCGGCGCGCTCGTTCCGCGTACCCCACCATCTTGCCGATGACGGCGTCCGGATCGGGCGCGGCGAACAGGATGGTCTTCTTGATGACTTTCGTCAGACCGATCACCTTGGGTAACGGCGTGCTGATCATGATGGCGGCCAGCGTGCCGCCGACCACCATGGCCATGGAAGGCACATCGACGAATCCGCTCAGGGATCCACCCAGGTTGATGGCCCAGATAATGAGACCAAAGGCCGCGACAATCCCGACTATGGTTGCGATGTCCACTACGGAACCCTTCGCCTAGCTCGACTCAGCTATTGATGTCAACCTTCGTACACCGAACCGGTGCCGCCGGTGGGCACCGGGTAACAACGAGATGTCGCCCGGTACCCCACGGTCTTCTGAATGACTTCATCGAGCGGCTCGAGCACCAGGATCTTGCGCCCGGTGGTCAATGTGATCAGGGTGTCCGGCGTGCTCTCGATGAACTCGATGAGATCGGCGTTCACCACCAGTTCGTTCCCATTTAACTTCGTTACTTTAATCATCTACTTTAGCTCCTTACGGGCTAACCCCCTACTTACCGGAGGATCGACACCATCTCCTGCAGGATCTGGTCGCCGGCCGTGATGACCCGGGCGTTGGCCTGGAAGGCGCGCTGGGCCACCACCAGGCGGGTGAACTGCTCCGCCAGATCAACGTTGGACGATTCCAGGGTGCCGGGCACCAACGAAGTGCCGTGACCCTCGCCGGGGAAGGTTGCCAGCGGCGTACCGGAGTTACCGCTGCGCCGGTAGGTGTTGTCCGCAGCGCGGGACAGACCGGCCGGGTTGCTGAACTGCACCAACCCGATCCGCGCCAGGTTCTGCACCGTATCGTTGGAATAGTGCCCGATGATCAAACCGTTCTGATCGATCTCGAAATCCACCAGCGAACCGGTTGTGTAGCCGTCGGCGAGCGCCTGCAGGCTGCCGCTGGCGTCGAACTGGGTCAGACCGTCCAGTTGGCCGAGCGTGCCGAAATCGATATCCAGGGTCACCAGATCGGCTCCCTCCTCGCCGATGGGTTGCGGCCGGAAGGTGAGCTGGCTCGATCCGTCGTCGAAGGTGAAGCTGCTGACGGCGCCGTTCTCGGTGAAACGAGCGCGGCCCTGGCTGCCCAGCAAGATGGCCTCGTCACCCTCCATTTCGGCCCGCCAGATCCACTCGTTCAGGCCCGATTCTTTCTGGAACACGAAGTGGATGGTGTGCCCGGTGCCGAGGGAGTCGAACACGGTGGTGGCCACGGAGAACGACTGCTCGTCACGCGCCTCCTGGGTCTCCAGGAAGTGAAAGGAGCTCTCCATCACGTCGTTGGACGCACCCGGTCCGAGTACCTCACGGATGGTGATGTCACCGATGGCATTGGTGGTCCCCACGTCGCCACGTACGACAATCTGGCCGGTGTCGTTGACGGTCACCGAACCGGAGGCGATGCGGAAGGCGCCCTGGAGTCTGGTCAGGAACTCGTTCAGTGTCGTGGTGTCGTCGACGACCATGCTCATGCTGGTGATGGCCTCGCCGCCCTGGGTGCCGTTGATCTCCACCACGGCCGAGCCGGAGGCCATGTCCAGGCCAAGATGCTTACCGTCCACGCCGTAGAGCCGGGAGAACAGATCGTCGGCCGACGCGGGGGCCCGCATTTCCCCGCGATCCGGGCCATTCTGGGCGGTGTCCGTTGTCGCCCCGGCGGCGATTTCCGAGGGGAACGCGAAGTTCTGGTTGAAGTGCACCCGGCCGCCCACGTTGAGCGCCAGGTTGGTGAGAACATCGCCGCCCCCGTTGTCCACCTGGAGCGCCCCGGTGTTGGTGTTGATCGAAAAGTCGATGTTGCCATATCCAGCATCAAAGAATGACTGGTCCAGCCAGTTCACCAGGTCGTTATACGTATCACCACCGCTTCCAGCAACACCACCAACCAGGAACGGGCCGGGGGGCGACCACGGCGTACCGCTGCCGATCATGACCGAGACGGAGATGAGGTCGCCGTCGTGCAAACCGAAGGAATTGGCGCCCTGCCCGTACATGTTGGTCAATAGATCGTTACCGTCGGCCACGGCCAGGAAGGTGTCCGACTGGAGCACCGTTTCCATGGCGTCGGAATCGGAGTCGAGGTTGCCGAACAGCTCCACGTTCTCCGTGGCCTGGGCTTCCATGACCAGGGAGGTATCTATGAACAGGTCATCCAGGGTGCCGGGCAGGATCTCACCGTCGGCATTGGCCATGACACCCTGGACGTGGTGACCGGTGGCCGGGTTGACCAGGAAGTTATTGCTGTCCAGCCCGAAGGCGCCGGCGCGGGTGTAGTAGCTGGAGAGGCCGTCGCTCATGATGAAGAAGCCGTCGCCCTGGATGGCCAGATCGGTCTTGATGCCGGTGGTCTGGAAGTTGCCCTGGTTGAAGTTGGTGTCCACGGACCCGACGATGGTGCCGAGACCGATCTGGATCGGGTTGGTCCCGCCCTGTCCGCCCGAGATGGGACGGCTGGCGGAGCGGATGTTCTGGGTCAACATCTCCGCAAAGGTCACCCGGCCCGCCTTGAAGCCGATGGTGTTGCTGTTGGCGATGTTGTTGCTGATGACGTCGATCTCGGTCAGATTCGCGGTCAGACCCGAGACACCGGAGTAGAGCGAACGAAACATAAAGGGCCTCCTTGCTTATCGCTAAACCGGCCGTCAGTTACGGCCGGACAGGGATCACATGCTGACTTCCTGGATATCGGAGATGTAGAACTCCTCACCACCCACTTCGATGATGCCGATGTTGTTGATGAAACGGATGCTGTCCACGGGGGCGTTCATGTACGACCCGTGGGGAATGGTATTGCCATCGGCGTCCCGCACGGTGATGTCCAGCTTGTACTCGCCATCCTCGGCAACCTCGCCGTCGTCGAGTTTTCCGTCCCACGAGATATCCGCCAGACCGCTGTCGACATCCTTGGTGTAGGTGGTCACCACGGCATTGTTGGCGTCGCGCACCTCGATGGTCGCCGTACCGCCGCGGTCCACCGCCACCCGGTTACTGGACGCCTCGCCGTCGGTGACATCCACCTGACTGCCAGGCACCGTGACCCGCCGGCCCACCAGCGTCACCAGCATGGTGTTGTTGAGGGACTGGGTCATGGCCATGTTATCTTCCAGCCGGGAGTTGATCCCCTCGAGCTGTTCCAGCGAGGAGAGCTGGGAGAGCTGGGAGATAAACTGCTGGTTGTCCATGGGGCTCAGCGGATCCTGGTACTTGAGCTGGGTGATCAGCAGATTCAGGAACTGATCCCCCAGTTCGGCTGACGAGGTGCTCAACCCGGTACTCAGCGCGCTTTGACCTGCTTGGATTGCATCCACCGCCATCGGTCTGCCTCCTTGTTCCCCTTACACTCCGGACGACGGCGTGTCACGCCGCTGCCGATTTTCAACGAACTGTCGGTCGTTTGCCGCTTCTGACTGCGGTTCTGGATTACCGTCGGGGTTGTGCTGTGCGTTTGGATCGTTAGGAGTGTGCCGATTGTCCTGGTCGTTCGGATCATCCTGGTTATCCTGATTGTATTGACCGTCCTTCGCCTCGCGGGCCTGCCGGATTTCCACCGAGGTCCAGCGATTGCCCTTGGACACGATGGCCTCCACCAGGTCTTCCGCCCTTTCGCGCAGGGCGGCCGCCACTTCCGGACTGGCGGCGTGGAAGGTGATGATCAGCTTGTCACCCTGGGTCTGCAGCTGCACCTCGACCTTCCCCAGGGAGGGCGGGTCGAGTTGCAGGGTGATCCGTTCCTGGCCGTTGGTGACGGTGTCGGGCTGCGTTATCTGGTTGAGAATCTGTGTCAGCACCTGGCCGCGGACCTGGCCCGCCTCCGCTTGAGCCTGACTGCCACTGGCAGTGATGTTGATTTCCCTGCTGGTGGTCTCGCCGCCTCCCAGAAGCGTGACGTGCTGCCAGGTAGTGGACTGCAGCACAGGATCCAGATTCTGTTCAGCCGGCTCCACCGGGAGCATCTGGACCGTATCGGTCCTGGTCTGCGTCCCCTGGGGCATCACGACGGCGGGACTGTAGGTAACCGCCGGTGTCGACTGCTGTCCGGGAGGCTGGTCGGTGGTGGTTTCTCCCTCCCCTTGCTGACTGCTCTTTTCACCGGTCATCGTCGCTTGCAAGGCGCCGAGGTTCAGCAAGACCTGTTCGCCCTGGCTCGGTTGCCCGGTCCCGACCTTGGTATCCGTACCTGGTGCCAGCGGTGTGGTACTGACCCCGCCGCCCAGAAAAGCCGGGTTCACTCCGGCCAGTTCGCCCTCCGGTTTGGCCTGCCCCAGAACGGAGGCAAGCAGCACCGCCGGGGGCGGGTTCTTGCCGGGCACCTGGCTCGTGAGGAAGGTCGGCAACTCGGTTTCCACGATGCCGCCGAGCACGTTGCCCGGCGCTGTTCCCACGGGAACTGCGTTCAGGGCTAATTGGCCGGGATTTGGGCCGGCCGCCGATTCTCCTCCGGAATCGGCCGAACCACTCGTCGGTTTCTGGGCCGCCAGCAGACCCGGAAACGAGCCCGCGGTTTCGCTGTCACCCGACTTGCCATCAGCACTGTTTCCTGGTTTGGCGCCGATGTTCCCCAGCGCTTGGATCTCGCGGGGGAGATTCTCGGGCATGGTCAGGCCGCCGGCCGCGCTTTCGATATCGATACGATCCATCAACCATCTCCCTTGATGCTCATCTGCATACTGATCCGGGCAGCCAGCCCCGCATCCATGGCGGACAGGATCTTGGCTGCCGGCCGCTCGTTCATGCGACTCATGATTTCCAGGATGATTTCCATGTCCAGGGCGGCCAGGATGGGCGCCGCCGCGGCGGGTTTCATGCTCTCGTACATTTTGGCCAGCTTACGGGCCGATTTCTCCTTCTCTGCACTGAAGATCGCCTGCTGGGATTCCATTTCCTGAATGATGCCGCGGAGCGTCAACGTCGCCTGGTCCATCACTGCTTCCTGCACGTCGAGCTGCTGTCGCAGCACCAGCACACCCTCCTTCTCGCACTGAATCCGGTCGCGTTCGGCCGCGATGTCGCGGAATACCCGGTCGCCCGAATCCTGATCGAAGTCACTCAGTTCCGGCACTACCCGGGCCGGACGCGAAACCGACTGTACTGAGTTGATCACGACAAAGACCGTGCCGAAGATAAGCACGAAGGTGACGGCGGAGAAGATGATCACCAGTTTCATCGCTTTTCTCCTTAAGCTTTGACTCGATCTGCCGAAACAGGCAGCGGTACAGGGGGCGCGCACGCAACCCCGGTGCCAAACACCGGGTCTGCCCCTTATCGTGCCCCGACCTTGTATCTTCCCAATCGACTAACGGTTGCCAGATCCAAAACCGATCACGGAACTGGCACGATCTTGTCCCGACGGCAACTCTTGCCTCCGCTCACGGCAGGTGTGTCGCCCCGTGCCGCCAGGCGCGCTGGGACCCGACCTCGTCCATCTGCTTGCGCTCCCGACGTTGTTCCTCCTGCTGCCACTCACGGTGTTGCTTCGCTTTCAGCCGCTCCAGGACCTCCCGATCCTGATGCGCCCTGGTGAGCAACTGCTGCTGCTTGCGCAGTTCGTCCTGGGCAGCCATCTCATCGAGGGCCAGCGCATCCAGCAAGGTCTGCTGCCGGGCGAGGTAATCCGTCTGCATCCGCCAGAGCCAGATGGACGGCGATTGGTTTCGCACCTCGGCTCCGTCCTGCGCCAGCGTTTTCATGGTGGCCCGTACCAGTTCCTGCCGGCCGCGAATCTTCTGGAGCGTCGCCGCGGCCTGTTGCACTCGCCGCGCCTGCTGGTCTTCCAGTCGCACCCGGTAACGCAAGACACGCTGGAGCCGAAAACGGAACATCACGCCACCTCGGCGGCGATGAGCTGCAGCAGACCGGCGAACGACTCCTCGATGCTCGCTTTTTCGTCGATGCCCTGCCGCAGGAACTCGATGATGGCCTGTTCCTTGGCGCGAGCCTCGTCAACCAGGGGATCCGACCCGGCCACATAGGCGCCGATGTTGATGAGGTCCCGGTTCTCCTCCAAGGCCGTGAGCCAGGTGGCGATCTTGACCCCGGCCTGTTTGACCTTATCGTCCACCACGTCGTTGCGCAGTCGGCTGATGCTGCCGAGCACATCGATGGCGGGATAGCGGTGCTGTCGGGCCAGATCACGACTCAGCATGAGGTGCCCGTCGAGGATGGCCCGCATGGCGTCGCCGATGGGGTCGTGGATATCGTCGCCTTCGATGAGCACGGTGAAAAAGGCGGTCATGGCGTTGGTGGCCGACCAGCCGGCCCGTTCGCACAGACGCGGCAGCGCCGAGAAGACGGACGGCGTGTAGCCCTTGGTGGTGGGCGGCTCGCCCGCCGCCAGTCCGATCTCGCGCAGGGCCATGGCGAACCGGGTGGCCGAATCCATGAGGAACAGGACATCGTGGTCGCTGTCCCGGAAGGACTCGGCGATGGACATGGCGGTCTGCGCGCCCTTAACTCGCATCACCGCGCTCTCGTCGGAGGTCACCACCACCACGACACTACGCGCCAGCCCCTCCGGCCCCAGGTCGCGCTCGATGAACTCCCGTACCTCGCGGCCGCGTTCACCGATGAGCGCCAGGACGTTGACCTGCACCCGGGCGTTCCGCGCCAGCATGCCGAGCAACACGCTCTTGCCCACGCCGCTGCCGGCGAAGATCCCCATCCGCTGCCCGCGGGCCACGGTCACCAGACTATCCAACGCCCGCAGACCGGTTGACAGCGGCGCCGAGTGTCGCTGCCGTGACAGGGCCGGCGGCGGGGTCCCGTTGAGCCTGGTCCGTGCCTCACGATGGAGCGGCGGACCGCCGTCGATGGGTTGTCCCAGTCCATTCAGCACCCGCCCCAGCAGGGCGTCGCCCGTGGGCACCGTCAACTGCCGCGCCACCAGGGTCACCACCTGGCCTGGCGCCACGCCCGCTGCTTCTTTGTACGGCATCAGCAACAGGGTTCCGCCCCGGAACCCGATCACTTCACACAGCACCGGCGACTCGTGGCGCGAGATCTCGATGCGGCAGAGAGAGCCCACTGGCCCCCCGAGCCCCTCCACCTCGATGACCATACCCACGAGTTGACTCACCCGACCCACTGGCCGAATCAGATCGAGATTCTGAATATCTTCACGACAGTCACGCCACGGGCGTGTCGATATCATCGTCCCTCTCCATTTCCGTGAGGTCGCCCTCCAGGTTCTGCTGAATGATTTCCGTGATGGTCGCGAGCTGCTTGGACAAGGTGACATCCCATTCCTGTCGTTCCGTTCGCGCCAGGCAGCCACCCGCTTCGACCCGGCGGTCTGTCACGACCTTGCTGATCCGCAACTTCTCGAGCAGTTCGGGATCGGTTTTCAAGCGACTGGCATCTTCTGGATTCACCACCACTTCCAGCGTCGCGCTGGAGTCCAGCTTGTAGAGGACCGTCTCGAGGGTGCGCTGCAGAACCGTCACGTCCAGCGTCACCTCGTGCCGGATGATCTTCTCGGCGATACTCAGCGCCAGGGTGGCGGTTTCCCGGGCCAGGATGCCCACATTCTGCTGATTCTCGGTCTGTAGTTGCTGGGCCATATCCGCGAGGAAATGAGCTGATTGCGCTTCCTGTTCCTTGGCATGCTTTTGATACTTTTCACGGTATGCCGCCTCCACATCGGTCTCGACAAGCTGGTAGAGCTGTTCCCGCTCGTCACCCGTGAGGTGACCGAGCAACGAATTGCTCCCATCGAAACCGTAAGCCGGTCGGTAATCGCGCAGACGGCTCGCCAACGGGTCGTCAGACCATTCCTTACCCACCGGAATGAACGGCTGTTCCGTCGCCGGTGCGGCGAACGGCTCAGGAGACCATTTCTGCACCAGCACCACCCTTGCCGAGAACGATGGTGCCAGCCTCTTCGAGACTCCGCACCACTTCCACGATTCTCGCCTGCGCGTCCTGGACATCCGCTACGCGGACGGCGCCCATGTACTCCATGTCTTCCCGGATCCCGAGGGCGGCCCGCTTGGACATGTTGCGGAAGATCTTGTCCGTGATCTCCTCGGTGGCGCCCTTCAGGGCCATGGTCAGTTCCTTGCCGTCGATCTCCTTGAGGATTTCCTGGATGTAGCGGTCGTCCAGTCCCTCGATATCCTCGAAGACGAACATCAGATTCTTCACGTCCGTGGCCACCTCGTCATCGATCTCCCGCATCTCGTCGAGGATTTCCTGCCAGGTCTCCTTGGCGATCTCGTTGAGCACCTCGGCCACCTGTTTCTTGCCACCGAACGTCCGTTGCGAGTCATTGAATTCGGCCTGGATCTGCCGGCCGAGCACCTGCTCCACCAGCGCCAGGGTTTCCTGATTGGGCTTGTCGAGGATGGCCATGCGGTGCGAGACGTCGCCCTGCATGGCCGGGGGCAGCATGGCCAGGATCGGTCCACTGTCCCGGGGGTCCATGTACGCCAGCACCACCGCCACCGTCTGCACGTGCTCGTTCTTGAGATAGTTGGCCACGGTGAGCGGATCGACGTTACGGAGATGTTCGAAACTCTGGCACTCGGTGTAGTTGGTGGCCCGGTCGAGCATGGAAGTCGCCTTGTGCGCCCCGAAGGTCGCCTCGAGGATGCTCCTGGCGTACTCCTGACCGCCGAACTCGATACCGGCGGTCTCCTTGCTCTTTTTCACGAATTCCTGCAGCACCCTCTTCTTCTCGTCACGTCCGACCTGGCCGATCCGGGAGATGGACGCTGTGATCTGCTCGATGAGCGTTTCCGGCATCATCTTCAAAACCGGTCCCGCCGTCTCGGGTCCGAGCATGATGAGAAAAACCGCTACTTTCCGGATGGTCTCGTTCAACTCACACCTGGCCTTGCACTCGTTGGTTCAGGTTGCTTTCTCAGCGGTCGTCGGCGATCCAGGCCTGGATCATCTCCGCCACTCGTTCCGGATTCTCCGACGCATATTCCTTGACGTCCTCGGCCATGTTATCCGTGTCGCTGCCTGCGCCCAGGTCGAGGGACGGCCGTTTGCCCCGCGTCTGCACCGGCGGTTCATCCGCCACGGTCGGCGGTCGCCGGGTCGGCAAGCCCTCGGTCAAGATCCGGCCGAGGTTCTTGCGCAGGCTGAGCACAAGGATCGTCGCCACCAGGAAGAGGAGGAGCCGGCCGCCGTACTCGGGCAGCAGCTCCAGCCAGACGGGTGATCCGGGCCCGCCGAGCGGCTGGCCGACCGGAGAACCCTCGCCCTGAAACTGCATGTTCACCACTTCGATCTGGTCGCCGCGGCCACTGTTCAAGCCCACCGCGGTCTGCACGATGCGCTGGATCTGGTTGAGCTGCTCTTCACTCAACGGCGTGTAGACCGATTCGCCGCCGTCCGCGTCGGCGGTGTAGGTCCCGTCCACGAACACCGCCACCGACAGGCCGTTGACCCCGCCCGTCTGCCCGACGATCCGCTCCACCGTGCGGTTGATCTCGTAGTTGGTGACACTGTTCTCGCTGGTGCCGCCGCTGCCGGGATCGGTGGACTCCGTTCGCTCCTCGCTGCGCACGACGGCGGCCTCGGGATCGAAGGTCTCCCGCTCGCGATCGATCTTCTCGAAGTTCAGGGTGGCATCCACCCGGACTATGGATCGGCCGCTGCCAAGAACCTCGGCCAGCATGCTCTCCGCCTTGGTGGACAGGTAGCCTTCCACTTCCTTCTTCAGGGCGAGCTGGCTTTCCGAACGTCCCACCTGGTCGTCCGCAAAGCCGCGGGAAAGCACCTTGCCGTTCTGGTCGATGACCGTGACGTTGGTCAGTTGCAACCCCTCGACGCTGCCGGAGACCAGGCTCTGGATACCGTTGATCTGGCTCTCACTCAGACGAGCGGCGCGCCCCAGACCGACCACTACGGAGGCGGTGGGTTCGGTCTGCAACTGCTTGAAGATGGAACTCTTGGGCAACACCAGGTGCACCCGAGCCGAGGTGATGCCGGCCAGCGATTCGATGGATTTGGTCAGCTCTCCCTCGAGCGCGCGCTTGAAATTCACATTCTGCAGGAATTCAGTCAGACCGTACTGCTTGCCGTCGAAGATCTCGAAGCCCACCACCCCACTGGCCGGGATACCCTTGCCGGCCAGTTCCACACGGAGTCGATACACTTCCGACTGCGGGACCAGGATGGTGGTGCCACCGTTGGACAGGTCGGCCTCCACGTCGAGCTTGGTCAACTCTTCCAGCGCCGCCGCCGCGTCCTCGGGCTCCAGATTCGTGAACAGGACCGACTTCTCCTCGTGCTGCAGCCAAAGGGAAAAGATCCCGACACTGACCACGGCCGCCACCAGAATCGCCCCCAGGAGCACTTTCTGGTTGAAGCTGAACCGGGCCAGCCATTCGTTGAGCCTGTCGAGCTGTTGCTTTATGCCGTCCACGTTCCCTCTCCAGTTGTACCGTCATCCCACCACTGGTGGTTAGACACTCATTCTCATGACTTCCTTGTAGGCGTCGAGCAGCTTGTTGCGAATCTCGAGCATCAGCTCGAAGGCCAGCGACGCTTCCTCGGACGCCATCATCACGTCGTGCACCTCGGTGACTTCTCCCGAGATCATGCCCTCCACCATCCGTTGGCGGTGGGCGCTCAGTTCATTCACCTCGTCCACGGCATTACGCAGCGTGTCCGCAAAGGACGACCGCTGCACGGACTCGTCGATACTCTGGTAGATCTTGCGAGGATCGATGGAACCAAGAGAACGTATCGCATCGACACTCATGGAAAGACCTCCTCGCCCCGGTTTTCGCTACGGACAACACGGCCGCGCCGCACGCCCGATCACGGTTACAGTTCCAGGGCCTGTTTGAACATCGCCTTGGCCGCCTGCATGGCGCTCACGTTGGCCTCGTAGGCCCGACTCGCTCGGATCATATC
Organism: bacterium; assembly: GCA_043823125.1. Lineage (GTDB taxonomy): Bacteria > Krumholzibacteriota > Krumholzibacteriia > LZORAL124-64-63 > LZORAL124-64-63 > JBDRBC01. The sequence continues at coordinate 40,003 of JBDRBC010000437.1, forward strand.
CACCATCTCGGTGATGACATTCACGTTGGGCAACAGGACATATCCCTCGTCATCGGCATCCGGATGTCCGGGATCGTAGACCACGCGAAACTCGGAAGCGTCTTCCGCCGTGGCCACCGAGGGCGCCACGCCAAACCGCGTCTCGGGAGCCTGCAAACCCTGGCCGCTGCCCAGATGACCTTTGTGAGTCTGGGACAGCGATATACGCGGGCCGTTGCCCTGGGCCCGATTCTGCATGGCGTTCAAGCGTCCCATCTTGGTTTCCAGCAGGTGCTGGAAGACCGCGCGCTGGCGCCGGTACGGAGTACCGTCTTCGGTGCGGGTGGTCTCGGCATTGGCCAGGTTCTGGGACACCACGTCCATTTTCACCCGCTGGCCGTGGAGACCGGTGGCGCTGATCTGTAACGATCCGAATAATCCGCTACTCATGATTCCTCCTCAGACCGTTACGGCTAGGAGCCCTTGATGGCGAGTCTGATCCCATCGTACTTCTTGCTGAGCAGCCGGGTGACCAGCCGATAAGTGAGATCGTTGGTCACCAGGTCAGCCATTTCCTTATCGATGTTCACGTTGTTCACGCCGTTATCGAAATTGTTGTCCTGTTCCTCGATCCGGCCCTGGGTATCGGCCAGACCGCGCCGGCCGATGGCCAGATGATTGGCCCGGGTGGACACGCCGCGCAGCTTGCCCCCCGCCCCTTGCAGATACTCCTCGAATCGGTACTCCTGCGCCCGATAACCCCGGGTCTCGATGTTGGCGATGTTGTCCGCCGTGACCCGATGCCGCTTGGCGTAGACCTGCAACGCCTGCTTGAGTTCGCCCAGATGCGCCGCTTCGAAAATCGAGGTCTTGATCATGATTCTCAGCTAGGAATCTTCACGCCCAGCTCGTGGTAGAGGTGCAGCTTGTTCCGCAAGGTCCGCACGCTGATGCCGAGTTCCTGTGCGGCCTGGGTCCGGTTCCCGTTGGTCTTGCGCAGCTTGCGCAGGATCAACTCGCGCTCCATGTCCTTGAGGGTCATTTCGCCGCCGATTTCCAGCTCGCCATCGACGCCGTTCATCTCGTCGGCGAGATTGAAGATGGCCTCGTCGATGACCGGCCCCCGGCTCATGATCACTGCACGTTCGATGACGTTCTGAACCTGCCGTACATTGCCGGGCCAGTCCAGCCGCACCAGATTGGTCAACGCCTTCTCGCTGATTTCCAGCAAGGCCTTGCCGTTCTCGGCGCAGAATGTGTCCAGGAAATGACTGACGAGCAGCGGGATGTCCTCTTTACGTTGGCGTAGCGGCACGATGGTCATGGGAATGACATTGAGCCGGAAGAAGAGGTCCTCGCGGAAACGTTTCTCGCGAATCTCGGTGCGGAGATTACGATTGGAGGTGGCGATGATGCGGACGTCGGCCTTGGTGGAGAACTTGGCCCCCAACCGCATGAATTCCCGCTCCTGCAGCACCCGGAGCAGCTTGGCCTGCATGGCGAACGGCATCTCGCTGATCTCATCCAGCAACAGGGTGCCACCGTGGGCCAGCTCGAACTTTCCCTTGCGCGCCTGGACTGCTCCGGTGAAGGCGCCCCGTTCATAGCCGAACAGCTCGGATTCCAGCAGTGTTTCCGGGATGGCCGCACAGTTGAGACGGATGAACGGCCCGTGGCTGCGCGATCCAGACTGATGAATGGCCCGCGCCGCCACTTCCTTGCCGGTGCCACTCTCACCCAGCAGCAGGACAGTGCCCCGGGTGTCGGCGATCATGCTGATCTGTTCCCGTAACTGCACGATGGCGGGGCTGTTACCCAGCAGCCCCCAGTGTTCACGTTTTTCCTGCAAATTGCGCCGGAGTGACTTGTTCTCCGCCTTCAGCTTCCGCATCTCGAACGCCCGCTGCAGGGTGTGATCGAGCTGGTCCAGACCGAACGGTTTACTCAGATAATCGAAGGCGCCGCGTTTGGTGGCGGCCACCGCCTCCTTGATGGTGCCGAAAGCGGTCATGATCACCACCACCGGCGGCTGGGGCAGCTTCGCCTGGATCTCGTCCAGCAAAGCCAATCCGTCCCGCCCCGGCATGCGGACATCCGAGAGCACCAGGTCCACCGGTGAATCGATGAGGATCCCGATCGCCTCGGCGCCATCCTTGGCGGTGGTCACCTGGTAGTTGCTCGCCAGGGAAGCGAACAGGAAGTCGCGCATGGTCTGCTCGTCATCAACCACGAGGATGCTGGGCTTCTTCACCATCGTTCGTTTATCCTTCCGTTCAGAGTGCTCGCGGTGACAGCGGGCGGAATGTCCGCCACTTCCATCACGACGCTGGTGCCCCCGCCGTCGTCGCTGGCGATGGACCAGGCCAGTCCGTACATATCCATCACGGTATCCACTCGGGCCAGACCGATACCGAGGTGCCCGGCCTTGGTGGTCACGAAGGGATCCGCCGCCTTGGCAGCGAGTTCGGGGATCATGCCCGGACCGTTATCCTCGATCCGCAGTGCGAGCCGGTCTGCGCCAGAAGGTTGGATCGAGAAACGTACCCGGAGCGGGACTGTCGCTGGCTTGGTCGACCGGCCCTCGGCGCTGTTGCACAGGATCTCCTGCACAGCCATTTCCAGATCGCGGGCCGGCAACAAGAGGGGACCGGTGGACCGGGTGGCCAGCTCGATGCAGAGCTGGGGATACCGCTGGCGACAGCGGTTTGCCGCCAGGGCCAGCACCACTGTGAGATCTTCACCGGAAACTTTCTGGTGGTTCGGAAACGCCATCTCCTGGACGGAGGCGTAGATCTGTTCCATCCGCTCGACTTCCGCGAGGATCCTGGCGGCGTAACGCGCCAGCTGCTCGTCCGGATCGGCCGCGGCGATGAGGCCGGCGTAGCCCTTGATGCCGCAGAGACTGTTGCTGGTCTTGTGCAGATACCCGTGCAACAGCCGCGTCTGCCGCCCGGTGACCAGCGCCGGCTGAACGCCGGTCTGCTCGCCGGCACGGGATGGTTCCTGTAGACAGGGCGCTGTTTCCATCATTGGGCACTCATCTTCTGCAGCAGGTAGCGGTCGGTCTCTTCCTCGCAGCACAGGATCTGTTCGATGAGTGCGCTGACCTGGCGCAAGACCTTGTGCAACTTGGCCTGCCCTACACTGCTCCATTTTTCCTTGCCATTCTCCCAGAGCGAGCGGGCGCCGCCATCGGCCTTCTCCAGCCGATCGATGCGGTCGAGGCAGTCCCGTTTCTGTTCGAGAATGACCCGGATTTCCAGTAGGTCGCCATCACGCCGCACCGTGGTCCCTTGCTGACGACTCAGCTCCAGGACCTGCTGATACAACCGAACCTCCTCGGCGTAGAGGCCGAGCAGATTCTGCAGCAACCGCCCCTCCTGGGCAGCCTGGTCAGGGCCGGAAAAACGCGGCTGTGCCATACGGCTTGCCCTCCGCTCGGAGTCGTTTCATTTGATCCGCGAGATCTGCCATCTCGCAGGCGCGTTCTTGCCAGGCAGGGAGATCTTCACCCTCGCAAAGCCGAATGAAAGCCGACCAGGCCAGGGTGTACCTCGCCGCCAGAAAATTCAGATTGGCCAGTTGATATTCGCTCCAGGCGCGGACGTCCGGGAGCTGACACGACACGAGCTGCTGGTAGAGCTGGGTCGCGGCGGCGACGTCGTCGGTCAGATAGAGCAGATCGGGGACGGCGATCAGCACCCAGGCGCGTTGCGCCTCGGTCAGGCCGTGGGACATGCCGCCTCCGGCCACGAGGACCCGGAGATTGGCCAACGCTTCCGGCCACTGCTTGCAGGTCGCCAGGGCGAATGCGTGCCAGTAGCGCAGCTCCGGACCGATCTGGTCCGTGCTGCTGGCAATCTTGCGGACGAGCAGATCCAGATCCGGTTCGGCGTCGTGGACCAGGAGGTACCGATAGGCGAGCACCAGTTCCGCTTCCCATTCCCGACAATCGTTGCTGCCGAGAATATTCAGCAAGTGCCGAACCACCCGCAGGGAATCCGCGACCACCACGGCGTTGGCTAGCGATTCGGCGCGGATTTCCCGGGTATGGATGCCGTTCTCGTCCAGCTGGGACGCCAGGTCGTACCAAACCAGGGCGCTATCGAACTCGCACAGGTTGCTGTAGTTCCTGGCCATGGCCAGGGCCGAGAAAGCGGTCTGTGCATATTGCTGTCGTGGATTATCGGCCGCCTCCAGCTCGTTCAGGGCGCGCCCGATGGACACGTGATGATCGGCGGTGGTCCGGCCACGTGCCGTCATGATGCGTGAGAAGGGAAACAGGTAGGTCAGTTCCGGGTTGCCGGTCTCCTGGCGAGCGTTGATGGTCTGTTGCAGGGAATGGAGCCACTGCTGGTACCCGTGGGTCTCGGCCTCCGTCAGACCGGCCGCCGTGGCCGTGCCGGCAAACAACACGAGCAGCCAGATGAAACCGACCTGCAGTAACTGAATAATGTGGTTCCGTGAATCACCCGACGGCATGTTCAACTCTGCCTTCCTCCGGAAATTCCTGCCGTTTTTCGTTTCGGTCATCCGCAAATGACGTGCCTTTTCGAGGACGTTCCGCCCCGGACGTCTTCCCGACACCCCGGGCGCTCGCGCGGGTTAGCCGCTAATAGCCAACATATTGTGTTATCAAGGGGTTATACGAACGTTTACTGGTTGGCTGATCTCGATAATCTCACCCTGTCGGCGCCGGAATCGCTGGCAACCGAGTCCCGAGAGACCACTCTTCAATCAGTACTGGCCAGAAGCTGCCCAGGGACGTGTACGATTCCTCACCGGCAAATTGTGTTTCGATACCAATGGCGCGGCCCACCCCGGCGAGGGTGGGCCGCGCGTGGACTCGGCTGATCTCCGGCCTACAAATCTATCACGCCTCGGCGGATGCCGACTTGGCTTCCGTCTCCTCCTGGGTGAGCTGTTCGTACTGCCGGAGCTTCTCGCGCAGGGTCTGGCGCGAGATGCCAAGGATCCGGGAAGCCTTGGACTTGTTGTTGTTGGTCATCTCCAGGGTGTGCAGGATCTGCAACCGCTCCACTTCAGACAGCGGAATCAGCCCGGTGGCCGCGCCGAGGGCGGCCTGCTTGGAGGAAGCCCGAGGGCTACGACCGTCGCGAATGTAGCCGGGGAACTGTTCAGGTTCCAGCTTCTCGGGCTCCTCCAGGATCATGATCCGTTTGAGCACATTTTTCAGCTCACGCACGTTGCCGGGCCACGGATAACGCTGCAACACTTCCAGCAACGCCGGGCCTACCGACGCCGTCTGCAGGACGAGCTGCTGGTTCAATTCATCGATGAAGTGATTCATCAACACCTCGACATCTTGCGGTCGCTCGCGTAACGGTGGCATGTGGATCTCAACGACCTGCAAGCGGTAGTAGAGATCGTTCCGGAAGGTGCCGTCTTCGATGGCTTCCGAGAGCCGGCGGTTGGTGGCCGCCACGATACGGGCATCCACGGTGAGTTCTTCCTTGGCGCCACCCACCCGCCGGAAGCGCCGATTCTCGATGACCCGCAGCAGGCGGCTCTGCAGCAAGATCCCCATCTCCCCGATCTCGTCCAGGAAGATGGTGCCCTTGCCCGCCAGTTCAAACAACCCTTCCTTGCGCATCTTGGCATCGGTGAAAGCGCCTTTTTCGTGACCGAACAGTTCGCTTTCCAGCAAGGATTCCGGCACGGCGGCGCAGTTGATCTCCATGAACGGCTCGTGGCACGCCTCACTCACCTCGTGCACGGCGCGCGCGATGATCTCCTTGCCCGAGCCGGACTCGCCCTGGATCAGTATGGAGGTCTCGTTGCCGCTCCGGCTGGCCCCGATCTTCTCGAGGATACGCGCCACACCGGCCAGACCGGGACAGGCACGGATCATGTTCATGTAGTGACCGTCGAGGTTCACGGCGGTTTTCGCCGCAATGGTGGGCGCTACCGGATCAGAGGCCGCCACGGTCCGCCCCCGGGTGGCCCGCAAGGCGGCCCGCACCTGATTCTTGATGAGACTGAGTTTGAAAGGCTTCTGCACGAAATCGTAGGCACCGGAGCGCATGGCCTCCACGGCCGTATCCACATCGCCGTAGGCCGTCATCATGATGACGGGCGTGGCCCGGCCCTGATTCCGCAAGGCTTGCAAGATCTCCAGGCCGGAAACACCGGGGAGTTTCAAGTCCGTCACGATCAGGTCGTATACGGATCCGTGGCAGGCGGCAAGGGCCTCCTCCCCGGTTTCCGCTGTTTCCACCTCGTACTCGGCCGTGGTCAACGCCTCGGCCAGCGAGCGGCGAATGGTCGCCTCGTCATCGATGATCAAGATCCTCGGCTTCATGAGACCTCCTGTCTGTGCCGTGTTTCGTGTCCCGGAAACGCCTCGGGCAGCAGCACCCGGAACCGCGTGCGGTTTCCTTCCCGCTCCGCCTCGATCTCTCCCCCGTGGGCCGCCACGATCTTGCGACAGATCGACAACCCGAGCCCCGTCCCGGTGCTCTTGGTGGTGAAGAAGGGACGGAAGATCTTCTCGTGATCCGCTGGTTGGAAGCCAGCTCCAGAATCGGTCACTTCCAAAACCGTACCCGCCGTGAGTTGACTCGTCCCGCTCCGGCCGTCGGTCAATTCCATGGCGCCTGCCCGCTGCAACCGCAGGTACACCGTGCCACTCTCTGGCGAAGCATCCACGGCGTTGATGAGCAGGTTGAGCAGAACCTGCTTGATCTGACCACCATCCAGCTGTTGCAGCCATGCTGTCGCCTCGGCAGCGGCCGGTTCCAGTTCCAGCTGGAGAGCAACCTGTTTCTCGCTCGCCTTGGGGCGCACGAGATCCAGACAGTCATATGCAAGACGGAGCAGATCGGCAGCGTCGAGCTGCGGCTCGTACGGACGGACGAAATTCAACAGGCGGTTGATGGTGTCGTTGATCCGCTCCACTTCCGAAGTGATGACATCGATGTAGCGCGCGCGTTCGTCGCCGGCCGGCAACTGATCCGCCAGCAGTTCGGCCTGGGCGCTCAGCCCCATGAGCGGGTTCCGGATCTCGTGAGCCAGGGTCGCCGACATCTCCACCAGCCCTTCGAGCCGGTCCGCGCGGACCCGTTCCGCTTCCAGTTTCTTCCCCTCGCGCAGATCCTCGGCCACCACCACGAGCCACTGTTCTCCGTGTCCCCGTCCCGCCATGAGTGACGTCTGCACCAGGACCGGCACCGCCTCGCCATCGGCCCGGACGACCCGCCCCTCGCCCCGGAACGGCGTATCTTCCAGGGCCCAGAGCTGGCTGAAGAGCACCCCTTGCAGGTCATCGAGCCGCAGGAGTCCATCCAGGAACAGTTCAGGATGCTCCACTTCCCGGAGCAGCTCACTGGGAACCGGGGCGCGGGTCTGGATTCGCTTGCTTTCGCAACCGCGCCCCCGGCCGATTCCGGGCTGGATGTTGAGGGCCACCGGACCCGTCACGTCGGATTTCCCGGTCAGGATGGAGCGCGCGGTGCGGTTGCAATAAATGGTGCGGCCCTGCTCGTCCAGCACCCAGATGCCGCTACGAACCGTCTCCAGTACCCGAGCGTTGAAGGACCCGATCTCGCGCAACCGGTCGAGCATCTGCGCGCCGGCCACCTCTTCGGCCAGAATCACCTGGACCGCCTGGAGGAACGGGAGCTGGTTGTTGGTCGACGACTCGCGGTGCCGATGGTCACGATCCAGCAACAGCAGATACCCGAGCCGCAACCCCTGGTGCTCCAGCGGCAGGGCGATGATCCGACGGGATGGCAGATCCCGATTCTCGGCCTCCGCCTCCAGACGAAAAATTCCCGGCGCCAGCAATCCTTCGGCGACCTTGCTGGATATCTTGTCCTCGAGACTGACCAGCACCCGATCCCAGGCGGTCTCTTCCCACTGGTAGGTTTGCCGGGGTGAATAGCTGCCGCCCGGCGCCGACCGCAAGATCAACGCGGCTCCTTCGGCGCCGATGAACTGCGCCAGATGTTCCAGGATGTTCTTGAGGGTGGCGTCCCAGTTTTCCGCGGCGCTGAGCTCACGGCCGAACTGGTAGAGCAACGAAAGCTGCGCCATGTGATCGGACAGCTCACGATTGGCCTCTTTCAGATCGTGTTGCGCCGCGATGAGCTGTTCGCCCACCTCGGCCACCTGATCCTGGAGGCGACGGCGGTGCAGATGGAGTTGCCGACTGGTGGCTTCCGACTGGGACAAGACCAGCTGACTCGTGGCCACCAGCCGCGATCGGCTCTGGACCCGCGCCAGCAGTCCGGCCCAGGCCGTTTCGGTCACCGGAACCGGAATGGCATCAAACAGCCCCCGCCGGAACAGGGTGGCGCACTGCCTGACTGAGAGGGTGTGATACAGCAGAACCGGCAGCACCTCCGGATTCCGCTCCAGCAAAACTTCGAGCTGGTCGCCGAGACGTGACGGCGCCGAGTCGGCCGCAACGTGGTCGCCGTGGATCAACACCATACGCGGCGCCATCCCTACCGTCGCGGCGGACGGCGTGTCAACGGGTGTAGCGGCCGGAGGTATCTGGTCCAGCGACAAGACAGACGTGAATTCGCCGGTCCGGGACACAGGTATCCCCGGCCAGTGCTCCGGGCCGACGCAAACCGTCCCGTCCGGCAAGTCCAGCGTCTGTGCAAATGGATCCCGATCATCCATGATCGTCTCGTACGGTGTTGTACAGTGGATCGCTTTCCGTGGCGCTGCCTACTGTAAGGATATTGACCACTCCGGGCAACTAAAAAAGTGCGCGATGAGCAAAATTTAGGAGGGGGGTAAAATCCGAGAAAAAAAGAACCCGGAGTGGTTGAAAAACTCCGGGTTCCGAACCATTCCGAACTTTCCAGAACGAACAGGATCAATCGAGCAGTGTCTCCAATTTCTTCAGAACGGCGCCGAGCCGGCCGGCCACATCCTGGCGAACCTCATCGGAATTGTAGTACCCCGATTCCAGTCGCTCCCGGGCCTGGGCAATCCGGTCCTGACGGACATCGGGAACGGACTCCATGGCGCGCTGCCCGGCTTTGTGCAGCGTGCTCAGGTCCTCCAGTTTCCGGGCATTCTCGGATATCTCGGCCCGATCGGCGGGGGCGGATCCCGGCCCTACATTGAGCGTCCCGTCATCCGGGGACCCGGTTTCGTTCTGCCGACGGGTTTTGCCGGCACTCTTCTGGAACTGTTCCAGGATTCCTGGCTGTACATGCGATGGCCTGTCGATGTTGTTCATGGCCATTACGAAACCTTCCGCTTGACCGAGGGTGGCGCAGTTCGTGTGACTGCAGGTTGTCGAACTGACCACGGATCTTAGCAATCTCGATTCCCGTCAGCAACCGTTTTCCCGGAAGATGTCTGGTCAGGCCATTTTCCTGAGCCAGCTCCATTATTCCGGTGATTACCTGCCTTTTGCGGACTGACGATTTTTCGACTTGCCCGGTCGGTTGTCCTGCTTGGTTGTGTTTGCTTCCAGATGGGTGGTCACTGTCTGACCACCTTAAACCGAAATATCGACAATTACCGGCAAAACTTTAGGTTGTACTGCCGGGCTCTTCAGGTCATTTGGTGTCGAGTACGGTTCCGACCTGGTCGTCGAGCGCCGCCGTACACTGTTTCGCCAGCTCCTGCGCCACCTGCCAATCCGGACACCGCTTGGCCAGCTTGCGGGACAGTTCTGCCGCCGCCTCCAGTTTTCCGCCCAACAGGAGCAGACGGCACTTCTGCAGCAACAGTACCGGTTTGGGGCCGAACAGATTCAGCGCTTGCTGGAGTTGCTGCGCGACATCCGTCCAGCGCCCCCGGCTGACCGATACATCCAGCAGCTCGATCCAACCCTGCAACCAGCGTGGACGTTGGGTCACCACCCAGCCCAGCTCGTTGCTCGCGGCGAGCAGATCGCCTTCCTGACGGAGGATTCGCGCCAGCAGCAGGCTCGCGCTGACCACCGCGTTGTCCACCTCCCCGGTCCGTTCCAGGGAGCGGAGTAAATCTTTGGCTTCCGCCGGCCGTTTTTCCTCCAGCAGCCTGCTGGCCATTTCCAGTGTCACCTGGGGATCGTCCGGATTGTCTCGCCATTTCTGGCGTACCAGCTGGCCGTAGAGTTCGTATCGGCGTCTTGTCACCTCCGGAGACCGGACGTGGCCGTAGTGGTGAACCGGCGCCTCGAGATATTTGACCGGAAGCCCGAGTCGGGTGACGTCACGATCCACGCCTTCGTGCACTCGCCCTTCGTAGCGGAGATCCGGTCGTTGGGGAAACAGCCGGATGATGTTGCTGACCACGAAGCCGTGTTGTCCGCGTTCCTGTTCGGGATACCGTTTGGCCACCGGCTGCCACCCCGGCAGACCGCTCCGCGAAGTGTAATTCCATTGCGGCAACACGAAACAGCACGGTTCGGCGTCCAAAACCGCCTGGCGAATCAGACCCAGGTCACTGGCGTCGATTCTCTCGTCGGCATCGAGGGTCAGGATCCACCGGCCACGAGCCTGGTCCAGGCCCCGATTCCGCGCCGCGGCGAAGTCGTCGCACCAGGGGAACGTGATGACCCGGGCACCCGCTTGTGATGCCACTGTCGTGGTGTCGTCACTGGATCCGGTATCCACCACCAAGGCTTCGTCGTACAACGGCGCATGGTCAGCCAGAACCTGCGCCACCATTTCGGCTTCGTTCTTGACGATCAATACCAGCGTTATGACCGGAACCTGCATCGTGCTCCTCATACGGAATCAAAACCCCAGACGGCCAGCTTGCACTGCCCTTCGTGAACCGAGCCGTCGGGATCGACCCTGCCCAACCAGGCGTGCACACCTTCCGCCCCGTCCGGGGGCATGTCGGTATTTGCGGCGGCGGCTCCCGCCCGCAAGAGGTCGACATTCAACACTTTCCAGAGACCGCTGGGAAACGCACGGCATCCGGCCGACTGCTGCTGCAGCAGATCGCGGAGCGGCTTGGCCCCCTGGGGCGCCAGCAGCCAGCGTTCGACACCACTGCCGTGGACCTGGGCCAGCAAGCGAGTCAGTGTTGCCGGATCGCCGCCCCATTCCAGACCGTAGCGCGGGAAGTCAGCTCCCTTGCCGCAAAAGAGATACGCCTGGAGTGTCTGCTCCGCATCCACGAGCACCCAACCCTCGGTTCCCGGCATGTCGTAGAGCTGTTTGGCCTCGCCGTCGCGGCGGACGGTACGGTAGGAACAGGCAGCGTGGAGATCGCTGATGGCAGTCACGTCGCTGGTCTGGTACCTGCGGACCACGAATCCTGCCGACAGGGCCCGCTCCGTCGGTCGCCAGGTCGCCAGATCCAGGTGGTACTCCACGCCCGCCTCGACGAAACCACGCCCGGCGTAGTACTCCGGGTGATCGCTCCAGAGAACGGCCAACGGGACACCGCGCTGACAGAGATGGTCCAGCACCGCCTCTTGCAGCCGGCGGCTGTGGCCGTTTCCCCGATGGTCCGGATGGGTCACGACACTGCCGATGCCGGCCACTTCAAGCCGCCCCACCGAGGTGAGGAACGGGCGGACCAGCGTGGCCAGACAGGCGACGACGTTTCCTTCGGCAATCACCCCGAATATCCCCTCCAGGTTGTCCCTGCCGAGGGCGATGGGGAAATCGTCAGCCGGACCGGTCTCACTCCCAGGTGGCCGTATCTCAGCCGTCACCAGGTCGAGCACCACCGGGTGTTCATCAGGTCTAATGTTCCTTATCGCAACCACTTCACTCCACTGCCGAAAAGGTCAGACTCCGCAATCGGGTGGTCTTTCCCGGTTCCGCATCAAGCCACATGCCAACTTTCCCGCAATTTCATCTAAAGGTCTCGCCGCTCCGTGTCGATAACGTGGGTGTACGAGCACCAAGAACGCACCAGCAGAACCGGGAACGTTCGAGCGATGAACCCGAAGGAAAGGAGCAAGCCCCCAACCATAATCCCACATTCAGGCAACCCGAGGAATTACGGGTTGAAGGGCAAGGAAGTCCAAACCGCTTTCATGGAGGAAAGAAACAATGGGACTCAGAATCAACACGAACATCCAGTCAATCAACGCACAGCGTAACCTGTACAACACCACCACCACGCTCAACAAATCCCTGGAGAAGCTCAGTTCCGGTCTGCGGATCAACCGATCCAGCGACGACGCTGCCGGTCTGGCCATCTCCGAGAGCTTGAAGTCCGACATCCGCGCGCTGACGCAGGCGTCACGGAACGCGGCTGATGGTATCTCCCTGGTGCAGACGGCTGAAGGTGCCCTCGATGAGGTCAGCGGCATCATCCTGCGTTTGCGTGAACTGGGCCAGCAGGCAGCGACCGAGACCCTCGGCTCGCAGGAACGGGATTACCTGGACAACGAATTCCAGGCTCTGGTGGGCGAGATCAACCGAATCAGCGACTCCACCGAATTCAACGGCATGTTCCTGTTGAACGGCGGTGGGGGGAGCATGGACGTCCAGGTCGGCATGGGCACCGGTGCCAGTTCCCAGATCACCCTGGACATGAGCGACGACATGGACGCCGCGGCCCTGGGCCTTACCGCCTCGACGGTGAACATTCAGGGAACGGACAACACGGCGGCCACGACGGCTCTTGGCTATGTCACGGCGGCCACGAGCACGGTCAGCGCCAAGCGCGCCGCGTTCGGTTCCTCCCAGAACCGGCTGGAGACCGCCATTAGTAACATCGGTACGCAGGTGGAGAACCTCTCCGCCGCCAACTCGCGTATCCGGGACGTGGACATCGCGGTGGA
>JBDRBC010000438.1:0-2019 GCA_043823125.1 bacterium
GCGCGTTACCCTCTTTCCTTCATTCCCATTTTTTTTGCGGCTTTTTGCCATCGGTTAATTCCCCTTTTGTTTTTTGGAGGAAGAGTCTGCTACAGCTTGTTTCCCCGTACTGCACAGCATGCCATAGTCACATTTGCGGCACTTGGGGGCGGTCGCCAAGGGAGGCATGTCCCCCTGGCGCAGGGCTCGGGCCGCCTCGCGAACCTTTATTTTGACATCGCCGATGAAGTCGTCGTCCACCGAACGCGGCTTGCGTTTGCGCTCATCCAGTTCGTAGACTTCTACGTAGTCGGCTCGTCGTCCCGTGAGTTCCTCATAGCCCAACGCGTAGACATGAAGCTGGGTTTCTGTAACGTCCTCCGGTTGAGCACGGTCGCTCGATTTCAAGTCCACAATCGTTGTCTCGTTGGTGTCGAGACGGCGGACAAGATCGATGCGCCCATTGACCGTAATGCCATCCCCCAGGCTGATCTCGATCTGTTTCTCGGAAAACTCGATCTTGTCGAAAAGAGTCTTATTGTCGGAAATGTAGTTACTCAGAACCTTCTCGGCGGCCTGTTCAAGAACCCGCCGAAGTGCCGGGTAGGCATAAGGCGTGTGCAAATGAGTATCCACGAGGCTACGCGCCTCATCCTCGTTTGCATAATCGCCGAATAGGGCCCGGCCATGGACTTCCGCCAGGGCATTGTGGAGAGACCGGCCGTAGCCGAGGGCCTCATGAATAGGTGCGTTGAATCCGTACAGAATGCGCAGTTTGAACTGGTATGGGCACTCGAAGAAGTATTTAAGATCGGAGAAAGAGAACACCACATTGGACACCCCTTTCCACGGTTCTGGCGGCAGCTGAGGTCGGGTTGAATAGTCCTGCGCGCGTCGCTTTACGTACTTCGACACCAGAATATCCTCCCAGAAGACCGATTTTCGCTGGTATAGTTGATTACCGGGAACGGGGGCATACGTCAGGTGAAGGATTTTCTGGCTTCTGGTCATAGCCACGTAGAACAGTCGACGCTCATCCTCGATAGTGCCTTCATAACGAGCTTGTCCGACCACGGAGGTCTTCGGGATAAGATGCCAGGTATTGCGGCCCCCCTGCTTCTTCGATGGAAAGCGGTTCTTGAGAAGCGCCGGAACAAAGACGACAGGCCACTGCATTCCTTTGGCCTGATGAATGGTCATGATGCGGACGGCGTCGGGATTTGCGTACTGGCTGTCCTGCCATCCCTCAGGGTAGTAGCTTTCGGCCTGATATTGAAGGAAACCGGCGAAGGATTCATACTTCTCTTTGGGCTTCGAGTGGTAATGGATGGTCTCAAAATCGGAGATAAGCTGGCTGAATTTACCCAGGTTGTAAAAAACAATTTCACCGCGATCATTCGGAACATTTTCCTCCAGGATGCCCGCTTCTTGCAGGAATGTCTGAAAGGTACGCTGGATGGAATAGAAGCCGAAGCGCTCGGTGGGGTTGTCGAAGTTGGATCGGGCGGCGGATGCCAAAGCGATGGCACGCCGCACATTGGTTGCTGAGACCCCTAAGCCGGCGTTGAGCCATAGTTCTTCGAGTGTCGCTGCATCCACCGTGGGCCGGCCGGCCATGAAATAAAACATTTGACGGGTGGCCTCAGCCTCAGCCGTTCCGAAGAGGTTATTCATGCCGACGACGACGTAGGGGACACGGGCCTCGTCAAGGGCAAGGGTAATCGGCTCGCCGTTGCCTCTAACGCTGCGGAGGAGAATTGCTATATCCGACCATGCGATGCCCCGCATGTGGTTCGGGTCCTCTTCGCTCGGTTCCCTGACAGCAAGACCACGAAGAGACTGAATGGTCCCGACGATGTAGGCCGCTTCTTCATCTGGATTTGCGAAGGAAAGGGCAACGATGTCTCCCGGATCATAGCTCTGTGCGTTGGTCGGTTGCATCTTCTTGGGTAATCGGTCAGGGTTCTGTTCAATGAACGGCCGCGCCGTTTCGACGATGCCCTGGCTGGATCGGAAGTTCTCCTCAAGACGTACCTGCGC
>JBDRBC010000439.1:0-17682 GCA_043823125.1 bacterium
TACACCCTTTCGGGTCTTTCCAGTGAATGTCAAGCCCAGGTAAGGTTTTTCGCGTAGCATCGAATTGAACCACATGCTCCACCGCTTGTGCGGGCCCCCGTCAATTCCTTTGAGTTTTAACCTTGCGGCCGTAGTCCCCAGGCGGGGCACTTAATGCGTTAGCTACGGCACGGAGGGGGTCGATCCCCCCGCACCTAGTGCCCATCGTGTAGGGCCAGGACTACCGGGGTATCTAATCCCGTTCGCTCCCCTGGCTTTCGTGCCTCAGCGTCAGAATCGGGCCAGAAGGCCGCCTTCGCCACCGGTGGTCCTCCAGATATTTACGCATTTCACCGCTACACCTGGAATTCCGCCTTCCTCTCCCGACCTCAAGCCTGGCAGTTTCAGAGGCAGTTTGTCGGTTGAGCCGACATATTTCACCCCTGACTTACCGAGCCGCCTACGCACCCTTTATACCCAGTGAATCCGAACAACGCTTGCACCCTCCGTATTACCGCGGCTGCTGGCACGGAGTTAGCCGGTGCTTCCTCTGATGGTACCGTCAAACCCGGAGGGTATTAACCCCCGGGATTTCTTCCCAATCTGACAGAGCTTTACAACCAATAAGGCCTTCATCGCTCACGCGGCGTCGCTCGGTCAGGCTTTCGCCCATTGCCGAAGCTTCTCGACTGCTGCCTCCCGTAGGAGTCTGGGCCGTATCTCAGTCCCAGTGTGGCCGGACACCCTCTCAGGCCGGCTACCCATCGTCGCCTTGGTAGGCCATTACCCCACCAACAAGCTAATGGGACGCAGGACCATCCTTCAGTACCAGCTTACAAGTAGAGGCCGGCTTTCATCTCCAGATCATGCAATCTGGAGGTCGTATGCGGTATTAGCAGCCCGTTAGGACTGTTATCCCCCGCTGAAGGGCAGGTTTCCTACGCGTTACTCACCCGTTCGCCACTGTACTAACTCCCCGAAGGGAGCGTTCTCGTTCGACTTGCATGCCTAATCCACGCCGCCAGTGTTCGTTCTGAGCCAGGATCAAACTCTCCGTTGTCAAAAATATCGACAAAGAAGCGTAGCTCCTGTGTCTAACATTGTTCGCAAGGTCCGTCCCCGTCCAAAGACGAGTACGGACTCGAAACTGCATAAGGGCCATCACACGCTATTCTGTTGTCAAAGAACTGTTCCAGGCGGTCTCGCCGCTGGGCCCCGTATTCGGGGCAATCAAATAAGATACTTCAGGTCCGATCAGATGTCAACTAATTTCAAGCTGTTGAGGGACCTTTTTTTCGGGACGAGGAGCACCTTGGCCTCGTCCGCTCGCTACCCGACTCTCGGGCAACGGCTGCGCAAGTTAATCAATATGTTTCAACCTGTCAAACACAAAGTGAAACTTTTTAAAACTATATATTCGAGCAGATTGGAGTGACGTTTGCTATTGCCCCCACGACAGATTGGGCATAACTTCGGGACATCATGCATAGTGTACTGAAAAGTCGAATTCCTCGACCCTGGGTGCGCACCATCCTGTTGCTCCTCATGGGTTTGTTTTGCCTTTCACTGGGCTTTTCCGTGGCGGCGATCCAGTATCTGTCGCGGGATCTGCCGTCGCCGGCCAGCCTGCAATCCATTAAACCCTCGGTGAAGACGCTCATCTTCGCCGCCAACGGCGACACCTTGCGCGAGTTTTTTCATGAGAACCGGACTATCGTGCCGCTGTCACAACTCCCGCAGCACCTGCTGGACGCCGTGACCGCCGTGGAGGACCGGCGCTTCTACGATCACTACGGCCTGGATATGCGACGGTTGATGCGAGTCGTCTGGGACAACCTGGTCACCAGCAACCGACCGGGCGCCAGTACCGTGACCCAGCAGCTTGCACGGAATCTCTTCCTGACCCCGGAAAAGACTTACACCCGGAAATTTAAGGAGATGATCCTCGCCCTGCAGATCGAGCAGATCTATACCAAGGACGAGATCCTCACCATGTATCTCAACCAGGTGTACCTGGGCAGCGGCACCTACGGTGTCCAGTCCGCCTCGCATACGTTCTTCGGCAAGGATGTCTGGGATCTGGGACCGGCGGAGACAACCCTGCTGGCGGGTTGTATACAGCTTCCGGAACACACCTCTCCGATACGGCACCTGGAAGAAGCCTACCGTCGCCGGAGCACCGTACTCGAAACGATGATCCAGTCCGGGGTGTTGACCAGAGCCGAGGCCGAACAGATAGGACAGACCGAGGTCACGGTGGTCGATCCCGATTCCACCCGCAGCAACGTGGGCTTTGCCGCCTACTTCGTGGAAGAGATCCGGCAGGAGCTGGAACGCGACTATGGCGTGGAGGGCCTCTATGACAAGGGCTTACGAGTCTCCACCACCCTGGTGCCGCAATACCAGCAATGGATGGAGAATGCGGTGGAGTCCTACATCGCTAGTCAGGAAATCGAGCTGGGATACGAGATGACCCGTGCCCGCTACGACAGCCTCGTGCTGATGAATGAACGACCGATCAAGGTGGAGTATCTGCAGTGCGCCGCCCTGCTCATGGACGTGCGCACCGGCGCCATTCTCGGCATGGTGGGCGGACGTTCGTTCAACGACTACAAGTGGAATCTGGCCGTACAGGCGCCAAGGCAGCCCGGCTCCATCTTCAAGCCTATCGTCTATCTCACAGCGCTGGAACGTGGGTATCACACCGCCTCGATTCTCATGGACACGCCATTCGTCATCGATACCGGGGTGAGCCTCTGGCGGCCACGGAATTTCAGCCGCCGATTCGAGGGTGAGGTGTCGCTACGTTACGCCTTGAGCCACTCCATCAACACGCCGACCGCCAAGCTTTACACCGATTTCGGCCTCTCCCCGGTTATCGCCAACGCCCGCCGACTCGGTATCGAAAGTGACCTGCCGCGGGTTCCCGCCCTGTTCCTCGGTGCCTGTGAATTGACGCTGATCGAAGTGGTGCCGGCTTTCGCCACCTTCGCCAACCATGGGGTGCGTGTGGAACCGTACTTGATCGAACGGGTGGAGACAGCCGACGGTGAGATCTTGCGAGAGTCCCGGATCCAGCAACATGAGGTGCTCGATCCCGGACTGGCGTACCTGGTCGCCAATCTGTTGCAATCGACTCTGCAGGAAGGGACGGGCCAGAGTGCTCGCTGGCGCGGTTTCAGCAAGACAGGCGCGGGAAAAACCGGTACCACCAACGATAACACCAATGCCTGGTTCTGTGGCTTCACACCCAGTTTCTGCGCTGGGGTCTGGGTAGGATTCGACGAGTACATCACCATGGGCAACCGCAAGACAGGCGCCCGCATGGCGTTACCGATCTGGGCGGATTTCATGGGCAAGATCACGGATTTGCAGGGGGAGGAACCGTTCGTGCGGCCCCCAGGGATCATCGAAAAGCAAATCTGCTGTTTTTCAGGCCAGCTCGCCACGGCTCAGTGTGATTCCACGAAACTCGAGGTATTCCTGCCCACCTGCGCACCCAATGCTGTCTGCGACCGCCACGGTGACCAGAGTCACGTCGTCCCGGACTTGCCGGGGGATTTTAAGACTCTGGCTGACGACGATGATGATTTCTCTGATTTTTAATACGTTATCCCGAGGTATTGAAGTGTGTAGAGTGTTATTTAGAGATCACGATTCGGGTCCGAGTCTCCCCAGGATCAGCGCCGGTTCCGCTACCTCGCCCTCACCCACCGCCACTGCTTCACGGATCCGATACGCGGCCCGCTCAGCCCGCTCACGGTCCTGGCAGTAGAGAACAGCCAGCGGCTCCCCCACCGCCACTTCCTGCCCCACCCGAACGAGGAAATCGATGCCGACTCCGAGATCCACGGACTCCTCCACCCGCCGGCGGGCACCGCCCAGGTCGGCCAAGGCGTACCCTATCTGCCGACATGCCACTGTTGCCACCACCCCGGCCTTGAGCGTGGTCACCTCCATGGCCACGGGCGCCACCACCAAACCGAAGTCCTCCCGTTCCGGCACGATACGTCCCCCCTGGGCCGCCACCCAGGATAACATCCGGTCGAAGGCGTCACCAGAATCCCAGGTCTCTTGGACCAAGACCTCGGCCTGCTGGCGATCGGGTCGGAGACCAGACACCCAGACCATCTCGGTCACCAGCGCCTCGGTGAGTTCAATCAAGTCGGCCGGCCCCTGCTGTCTGCCGCCGGGCCTGAGCGCCCGGAACGCCTCGATGGTCTCGGTGGCGTGCCCCACCGCCGTGCCGAGGGGTTGGGACATGTCGGAGAACAGTACCGCCAACCGTCGGCCCCAATTGGCGGCGGTGTCCACCAGGGCCCGGGCCAGTCCCCGAGCAGCCTCCTGGTCCGACATGAAGGCGCCGGATCCGGTCTTCAGATCGATGATGATGGTCTCGGGCCCCGCCGCCAGTTTTTTGCTCAGGATGGAAGCCGTGATCAACGGCACGCAGTCGATGGTGGCGGTCACGTCACGCAAGGCGTAGATCTTGCCATCGGCCGGAGCGATATCGGCACTCTGGCCGACGATGGCGCACCCGACTTCGGCAACCGTGGCGAGGAACTGCTCGTTACTGCAGTGGACCTGGTACCCGGGAATGGCCTCCAGCTTGTCGAGGGTGCCTCCGGTATGCCCGAGCCCCCGTCCCGAGAGCATGGGCACCTTCAGACCACACGCGGCCGCCAGCGGCGCCAGGAGCAGGCTGACCTTGTCGCCGACGCCACCGGTGCTGTGCTTATCTGCTGTGGGTCCGTCGAGATCCTGGAGATCCAGTTCCGAACCCGAATGCAACATCGCCGCTGTGAGCGCCACGGTCTCCGCGGCGGTCATCCCCTGGAACCAGACCGCCATGAGGAAAGCCGACATCTGATAATCCGGCAGGTCGCCAGCGGTGAACTGCTGGACCAGATCGTCGATCTCGTGGTCCTGCAACTCGCGCCCCTGCTTCTTGCGTTCAATGATTTCGACGATGTTCAAGATGGTTCCTTCTGTGCTCCCCGGACTCGCGGGAGAAAACGGTCGGCCCGGAAAAACTGGGATTCCGGTGGCGGCTGCCGGCTGGTGCCGCGGGAAAATGGTGACTATCCGCCGACGATCCTGATGCCGGCGCTGGCGCCGATTCGGTTGGCGCCCGCCTCTATCATGGCATCGGCATCCGCGCGGTCCTTGATGCCGCCGGCAGCCTTCACGCCCAGCTCTTGCCCGACCACCCGTCGCATGAGCCGGACATCCGAAACGGTGGCGCCCGACTTGGCGAATCCGGTGGAGGTCTTGACGTAATCAGCCCCAGCGTCACGACATAACGTACAGGCCGCCACCTTCTCCTCGTCGGTCAACAGGGCGGCCTCGATGATCACCTTGAGACACGCCACCCCCAGCGACTCCCGCCGTACCGCGGCAATGTCCTCGTACACGGTCCGGAAATCGCCGCTCTTGAGGGCGCCCACCGGAATCACCATGTCGATCTCGGTGGCTCCCTGTTGCACGGCGCGCCGCGTCTCCAGAGCCTTGATCTCGCTCTCGTTGGCGCCGAGCGGAAAACCGACGACGGTACAGACTTCCACCCCGCTGCCCTGCAGCAAGGAACTACAGAGCGGCACCCACATGGGATTGACACAGACCGAGGCGAAGTGGTACTCGGCCGCCTCGCGACAGAGCGTCTCCAGGTCGGCGCGGCAGGCATCCGCCTTCAGGATCGTGTGATCGATGAAGCCAGCCAGGTCGGGCGGTGTCCGACATGCTTCGGGACAGAAGCCGAGCCTGGCGGCGCCCAGCCCGATGTATCCGCGCATGATCCGGGCATCGTCCGCCAGCAAGCAGACCTTGCTGGATGGCGGGCTCTGACCGGCAGTGCTGAGCCAGCTTTCCTGCCGCCCAGCATTTGCGGATCGATACTCGTTCATGACCCGCGAGACCACGCGACGGGTCAACTCCTCGATGGTCCGTTCATCCAGGGGCGCCATCAATCCTCCGTTTCGTTCGGCTGAAAGCAGAAAAAGGGCCGGGCCAACAAGGTATCCAGAGTGAGTTCCTCCACGGCGGAATTCGCGGCCGCTAGCCAGATGGTCAACTTGGGCGCGAATTCCAGCAAGACCTGTCGACAGGCACCACACGGCGGCGTCGGTTCCGTGCCATCAGCATAGATGGCGATGGCGTCGAACTCGCGTACTCCCGCCGCCACGGCCTGAAACAACGCCGAGCGCTCGGCACAGATGGAGAGGCCGAAGCTGGCGTTCTCCACGTTGGTTCCGGTATACACGGTGCCGTTGCTGGCCAGCAGGGCGGCGCCCACCCGAAATTTCGAATACGGCGAATAACTCTGGCGTCGCACCTCACGGGCGGCCGCGATCAATTCGTCCTGTCGTTTCTGCATGTTGTCAACCTCCCGCCACTGCCGTCTGGAGCGCTGGCCAGAAGCTCTCGCCGACACTCCAGCCGGAGATCTCGAAGTAGTCGGCGATGGTGGCCCCCACATCGGCGAAGGAATCCCTGGTCCCGAGATCCACCCCCAGATCGCGCTTCCCCCAGCAAGCCAGCAGGGGAACATACTCTCGGGAGTGATCCGTGCTGGCAGTAGTGGGATCGTTCCCGTGATCGGCGGTGAGCAGCAACAGGTCGTCCGGCTGCATCTCGGCCAGGAAACCGCGGAACCACTGGTCAAAGACACGCAGCCCGTCCGCCATGCCGGCAGGATCATTGCGGTGTCCCCACAGGGTATCGAAGTCCACCAGGTTCAACAGGTAGAGTACCGGATCGGCCAGGGTATGTCTGGTCAGATCCAGCAGCCGTTGCATGCCATCCGCGTTGCTCCTGGAACCGTATTTTTCGGTGATGCCCTGGCCGGCGTAGAGATCGTAGATCTTGCCGATGGTCACCACCTGTAAACCAGCCTCCACCAGGGCCGGCATCAACAGGCCAGGCGGGGGCGCCACGGAATAATCGTGACGGTTCGGTGTCCGTTCGTAACTGCCACTTTGGCCCAGGAACGGACGCGCGATGACCCGGCTCATCTGGTGGGGTGGCGTCAACAACTCGCGGGTGACCTCGCAGATCCGATACAGCTCCCGTAGCGGCACCACCTCCTCGTGGGCGGCGATCTGAAACACCGAGTCGGCCGACGTATACACGATCAACTTGCCGGTGGCGACATGCTCGTCCCCGAGACGCTGGATGATCTCGGTGCCGGAGGCCGGCTCGTTGCCGATGTAGTCGTACCCGGTGACGCGGCAGAAATCCGCCAGCAGGTCTGCCGGGAAACCGTCGGGATAAGTGGGGAACGGTTGTTCCGTGATCAAACCCATCAATTCCCAGTGGCCGGTGGTACTGTCCTTGCCGGCCGAGATCTCACGGAGACGACCGTAGGCCGCCCGCGGCGACGACACGGGAGGCACCCCGGCAATGTCGTGCAGGTTGCCCAGACCGAGTCGGGCCAGGGTCGGGAGTTCGAGACCACCCACGGCACGGGACAGATTCCCTAGGGTGTCACTCCCACTATCCCCATAGGCGGCTGCATCCGGCAGCTCCCCCACACCGACGCCGTCCAGGATGATCAGAAAAACTCGCTTCAACGTTTCCTCCCCGGAATCAATAAGACACCCACCTTAGGCGCCTGAACGGTCAAAGTCAACGGTCTGGCCAGCCACTCCATCCGGCTTCCTCGGCGCCGGTCGGTCTTCGGACAGACGTCTTGCTCCTTGTTTCCCCACGGATTCCCGGTAATATGGCCACATGAATCGAGATCTCTTCCATCAGCACGACAGTTCCCGGGACGACGACCCCGGGCGCGAGACCTCGACCGGAGCGGTGGAGGATGCCAGCCGACGTTCACCTAAACCGCTGGCCGATCGAATGCGACCACAGCATCTCGACGAGATGGTGGGCCAGACGGAGCTGCTCGGTCCCACCGGCCCGTTGCGGCGAATGCTCGATGCGGCGGAACTGCATTCGTTGTTGCTCTGGGGTCCACCCGGTTGTGGCAAGACGACCCTCGCTCGCCTCATGGCCAGCCAGGTGCAGGCCCGATTCCTGGAGTACAGCGCCGTGGCGGTGGGCGCCAAGGAACTGAAGGCGGTGATGGCCGAGGCGGAGAAACTGCTCCAGGTCACCGGCCAGCGCACCACCCTCTTCCTGGACGAGATCCACCGCTTCAACAAGGCGCAACAGGACACCCTGCTGCCGTGGGTGGAGCGGGGAGACGTGACCCTCATCGGGGCCACCACGGAGAACCCGTCCTTCGAGGTCAACACGGCCCTGCTCTCCAGGCTACGCCTGTTCGTGCTCTCCCCACTCGGCATCGCGGACGTGCAGACGTTACTGGAACGCGCCCTGACGGATCCTCGGGGTCTGGCCGAACGCGCACCCCGATTCGCACCCGACGCCCTGACGGCACTGGCCGAGCTGAGCGAGGGTGACGCCCGGTGCGCCCTCAACCTGCTCGAGACGGTTGCCACCGTGGTCCTGGCCGCGGATCCGCAGCAGCCGCCGGAGGTGTCCGCCGCCGATCTCGAAGAACTCATCCAGCAGCGGGCCACTCGTTACGACAAGTCGGGCGAGGAGCACTTCAATCTCATCTCGGCACTGCACAAATCGCTCCGTAATTCCGATGTCCAGGCAGCTCTCTACTGGTTGACCCGGATGCTCGAAGGCGGTGAGGATCCGCTCTACATCGCCCGCCGGCTCGTCCGCTTCGCCAGTGAAGACGTGGGGCTGGCCGATCCCGCCGCGCTGCCCCAGGCGCTGGCGGCTCGTGACGCCGTCCATTTCATCGGTCTGCCGGAAGGGACCCTTGCTCTGGCTCAGGCCACGGTGTACCTGGCGCTGGCGCCCAAGAGCAATGCACTGTACAGTGCCTTCAAGGCAACTACGGCCGAGGTGCAACGCGGGCACAACCCGCCGGTTCCCAGTCAGTTGCGTAATGCCCCGACCCGGCTGATGAAGAATCTCGGATTCGGTCGCGATTATGTCTACGCTCACGACACGCCGGCCGGCATCGCCGATCTGGCGTGTCTACCGGACGCACTGAGCGGTCGGATCTTCTACCGTCCCAAGGCCAAGGGATTCGAAACGGAACTGGCCGAGCGGATGGCCAGGATCGAGGCCTGGCGCCAACGTCAGACCGCCCGGAAACAAACACCCACGGGAGGCGACGAATGAAACGGATCGGTGTCCTGACCGGCGGCGGCGATGCCGCCGGGATGAACCCGGCCCTGCGGGCCGTGGTGCGTACCGCCTGGTCTCACGGTGCGGAAGTGCTCGGTATCCGCCGCGGCTGGCTCGGCCTGAGCGAAGGCGATGTTCAGGTCATGGCGGCCGGCTCGGTGAGTGGCATTCTGCATCAGGGCGGCACCTCCCTCCGTACCTTCCGTTTCCCGGAATTCAAGGAACCGGACGGAGAGGCCCAGGTCGCCAAGGCGTTGAAGAAACTCAAGCTGGACGGCTTGGTGATCATCGGCGGTGACGGCAGCTTCCGGGGGGCCAATGTCATCGACAAGAAATTCGACATCCCCACCGTGGGCGTGCCCGCCACCATCGACAACGATATCCCCGGCACCGACATCTCCATCGGTTTCGACTCGGCCTTGAACATCGCCATCGACGCGGTGGACAAGGTGCGCGACACCGCCACCAGCCACGGCCGCATCTTCGTCATCGAGGTCATGGGTCGGGACTGCGGCATGCTCGCCATCCAGACCGGCATCGCCTGTGGCGCCGAGGAGGTCATCATCCCCGAGCTGCCGTTCGACATCGATGACATCTGTCGCCGTATTGACAGCGGATACGACGTCGGCAAACAGCACGCCATCATCATCGTGGCCGAGGGCGCCGCCAAGGCGTCTTACACGTCTTACGAAATCCGAAATCGGTTGCAACGATCGGTACGCATGGTGGTGCTGGGACACATCCAGCGGGGCGGCTCGCCCACGGCTTTCGACCGCATCCTCGCCACCCGGCTCGGCAACTACGCCACCGAGCTGCTATTCACCGGCAAGCGGCGGTGCATGGTGGGCATGGTGGCCAACAAGTTCAAGACGAGCTCCCTGCTCACCAAGAGCAACACCATCGTCCGGACGGTGCGCCAGTACGCCGAACTGCAGCGACTGCTGGTCTGAACCGACGGTTCGTCAATCACTCGATGACAGGAGACAAAAAAACAGGCCCCCGTTCGTTACGGGGGCCTGAATACTGTTACTGACCGGATTCCGCCACGCCTTCTAGACGTCGGGGGTTCCCTTGATGTACTTGTTGGCGTAACGGAACCAGTTGATCTTGACCGTACCGATGACGTGGCCGAGGTCGCCGTACTCGACTCGACGATCGCGATACGAGTCAACGAGTTCCAGCACGCTAAAGCACCCCACCAGCGGCAGATCCTTTTCCAGCAGCAGGTGCAACATCCACTCGGCACCCGGCATCAGGTCGACGATCTCCAGAGTGGAGTTCTCGAACACCGCGTACCAGGCCATGTCCTTGGCGGTCGGGTTGGCCTGGACCGAATCGGGCAGCGTGTGCTTCGGCACGAAGACGAAACGCTCGATCGCGGTTTGGAACTGCTTCTCATTGCCTTTCTCATCCGGTAGGAACGTTGCGAAATTGGATCGGTCGTTCCAGCCCAGATCGGGCAGGGGTGCACCAGGTATTTTAATATCGACGGCGTTGTCGGTCAGCACTTTCGGCATGATGAAATCGGTGACAGTATCCAGCGTGTCAATGACACCGGCGCGTTTGACCCGCTTCACCACCAAGTGCGAGGTGGGACGGAAAAATTTCTGCACGCCGAGCAACGAGCCGCGGTAGGATTGATACCTGTTCTCCAGGTCCGGCCCCACGAGGAATTCCAACATATTGCCGTCACGCACGATGGCGGTATTGCCGCGCACGAATTCGAAGGCAGGCGCGTCGATCTCGAACGTGAAGTCACGCGACAAAGTATCCAAAACCGTGCCGGACATCACATCCTGTAAGGAGGCGTAGACATACGGGTCGACCTCTTCGTCGCCACCGCAACCCACGAGACCGGAAAGACAGAGGCTGGCGAGAACGCCAAGCAACACGAACGAGGCCCGGCGACGCAAGGATGCAACAACGGACATGGACTAACCTCCCTTTAGGGATACAGCATCGTCTTGATGGTGGGGCCGCAAGACGAATTCATCGACTACAGCTACACGACAGAAAGCATTCTATCTCCGCCGTTTGACGCCGTCAACCACAGCCTAGGCGCACGGCAGGTATTCATGAAATTGCACCCTTGCTCGGTAAAAAGCAAATAGAAACCGGTCCGATTTCTGGAGTGGCCGGGAGCCCGAGGAATCACGACCCAGGAGAGGCGTCAGCGCAGCCGGTGCACTGCCGGCAACCTGCTGAGGAATCGGAACAGTTCCTCCTGCTGTACAGCAGTGGTCTCCCACAAGTCGTGAAAAATCTGCCAATGCTCGGGCAGGAGCACTGAGCAGGCGGCGAAGACACGGGAGAATCGACGCTTGCGTTCCGCCGCTGAAAAACCGGGCAGTCGCTCCTGTCGTAACCGGCCATCGATGGTGATGGACCAGATCTCCTGGAAGGCATCGGCCTGCCGGGCGGGAATGATTGCGGGATCGATGGTGCCGTCACACAGATCCCGCACCGAGAGAAACTGGTGGAAGAGAAAACGCTCCAGCTTGGGCCGAGAGAAATCACCCACCGGTACGGGCGCAGCAGTGGGAGTCATCGCCTCCATCTCCCAGATGGCCGCCTGCGGCATCAACAGTGGGGTGGCCGGCCGGTCCTTCAACATCTGGCTGGGATGCAGATAGATGGTCAGACGACGCAACCCGGGTTCGGCAGCTGATCCGTCACCGGCGCGCTGACCGGGACCGAAGGAGAACCAGGCGCGTTCATCGGCATCCAGGTCGTCCAGACAGAGCAGCAGTTCGGTGAGGTAACGTGCCAGTCCCAGACGTTCGGCCGCCGCCGTCGCCAGTGGCAACAGGAGATCACTCAGTGGCGAATCTTCAGGTATGCAGTGCAGTTTCATGTTCGAGACAGCTTCCGGATTAAGGGCACTCGACCCTCGCGTACGTCGCCAGTCTCATTCGGTTTCTTGCGCCGCCTCACTGGGCAACGGCGAACGCTCCTGGTAGAGCACGAGCAGGTTGTCGGTGACCCGACTCATGACCCCGTAGTGCTGGCGGGTGGGCTCACTGCCCAGACAGAGGTAGGCCCCCGTCGGCGAAAGCCGGCCGCCACCGGTATCGCTGGTGGCCAGGGTGACCAGGGCCCGCTCCTTTTCCGGGGCCGGCAACCCGAACAGGGAGACGATCTCCCGTCGCCACGCCTCCCAGAGCGGTCGCTTCTGGAAACGGAGCAAGGTTTCACTGCCGAAATCTTCGACGATTTTTTCGATCCGTTGCCGCGCATCGGGATACGTCAAGAAGGTAGCCGACCAGGCCGCGCGGCAACTCATCTCGTAGAAATCCTGCAGCAATTCCTCGGGACTGATCCGTTGTTCCCGCCGCCAGCTCGCGTACAGGTCTCGGTGATGAGAAGCCAGGAACGGTTCCAGCCACGAATCGGTCTCGCCACACTCGCCAGCCGTCGCGTCCGCCACGGCGGCCAGGAATTCGCACGGTCCCGGCATCATCAATAGATCGAGTTCCTGGCGGAACACCGGGATCCAGCCCCGCTTGGCCAAACGCCGTCCGAGGTAGATCAGATCGTCTGTCAACGGCGCCACGAGCGCAATGCGGGAACCCAGCTCGCCGGCGGTTCGTGCCTGTTCCAGCGCCACCACACACTCGTCGAGATTGGCTGCCCATAACGCCCGGCAACCACCCTTGTGCCGACGTTTGCTCTTTCCCCACTCGCTGCCCCCGGGCAGAACCAGTTGACGCAGTTCGCCCCAGATCTGACGGCCGATGGCGTGCTGATGCTCGCAAGCGATGATTTCCTCGGGTTTCGGTGTGGTCAGGAACAGATGCTCCCACGGTTCCTCAACCTCGCCCGGATCAATAATCGAAATGAGCATCCGCCGCTGGTAATGCTGAGCGACACGGTAGCGCTGCTCGGGAGCGAACCGTTGCGCCTCCACGAGAATGGCCACCTCACCGGCGGGATTCGGGGTCAGATCGGTCGTGGCGGCTGCGCCGGATGGTAAGCCGCCGGCGCCGGCCAGAATCAGTGGCGGTTGCCAGTCCGGCACCTCCCGACGGAGCGCCCAGTGGACGCGGGCCGCACTGCCACTGTCCGGGCAGAAGAACACGACGCCGTGATCGGGCAATCCGTCCGCCCGGGCGAGCCGGATCCCATGGGCCACCGCGGCCAGTCGCCCGCTGCCCACCGACCCCCGCAGTACCAGCAGGTTCGGTTCCGCGGACAACGCTCGCTCACGTAGACGCTGGGCGGCTTCCTGGCCAGATGATGTCAACGGCTTCGCCGCGACGATGGCCAGGCCGGCGCCGACGTCCGGTTTCGCTCGTGGCGCCAAGAGTCCCAGCGGCAAACAGTGGCGCAGGTGCGCCTCCCAGTCATCCCGCTCACACGCCAGAGCCCGGATGAAATCGGCGCTGCTGGTGGCCGCGCTCGGCTGTTGTTCGGCCGGAACGGCCTGAACACCGCCCGGTTCGCGGAGGGTAACCAGGCTGGTGAGGTCGAATTCGTTCCGCCCGGCGGGACCGGTCCACCGCCACAGGCCGAGCAGACACCCCAGTTCCCGAAATGACGGATCGAGTAGCGCACTCCACTCCGCATCCACGGTCACCTGGAAGCCGTCCGCGGTGGCCTCGGCCTGACCGAGGAGCAGTTTCACGTCAGCCAGAAAGAGGTCCAGGTGATGGTGCAACCGTGACTTGACGTCGCCAATACTTCCGAGATACCCCACCAACCGCCGACTGGAGAACAACAACCCGCCCACCGGTCGATACAGTATCTGCACGCCGTCCGGCGCCGGCGATAAACCGAGCGATTCCTCCCCTCCTGTCACCGGCGAGGTCAACTGCCCACCGAGACGCAGGGAGGTGGCAATGAGAAAACGGTCCAGCCAGACCAGGTACTCCTCCTGGATCCGGGCGGGCAATGCCGACAGATCGCACAGGGTCGGGACCCCCGGCCGCGTGCTGGCCAGTATCATGGGCAACAACGTGTCCAGGGCGGTGGCCAGACGGTGGGTTCGGTATTCGATCTCCACAAACTGCCACTTCACCAGCAGGTTGACCTTGGGATCGGTCACCGCCGTGGCGCCGATCCCGGATCCTGTCTGTTTCTCTCCGGCGAGGACGGAGAGCCAGCGCATGACGCTCAGGTCTTGCAAAACATCCCGGGCGGGGAGACCGCAGAGCGCCGACAGGTAGGACAGCGGCACGACCTCTTGATCGAGTCCAGCGCTCCTGTCTGCGGATTCCTCCGCACCGGTCTGCCGCTCGAGTGTGGTCAGGAGACGACGACTGCGATTGGTCCGTTCCGCCGGCGGCGGCAAGGCGACGGTTCCGAGTTCCTGGCCGTGAAACCAGAGTGAGATGGCCGCCGTGTCAGGAGCGTTTTGCAGCACTTGCACCAGATCCGGCGACGGAGGGAACAGAATGGCGTGATTGCCGTCCAGCAGGGCCGGCGGCATGGCGGAAGCCGGCGCCAGACGCCACCAACGATCGGGAGCGGGCGCCACCTCGAGGACCTCGCCCGCTTGCCGCGCCGTCATACCGAACTCCTCCAGCAACGGTTCCACCGCCGCCAGGTCGTCATCGTTCAACCAGACCTGGAGGACCTCCGCCGTGCCCAGATCCTGCCGCGAGCGCAGGGCGTCCAGCTTGGTCTGCAAGAGCTGCCGTTCCAGCTCCTGGCGTCCCGTCTCCGTCAACCAGGCGGCGCTGTCCAGCCCACAACCAGGGCAACTCATCTGGTTGAACTTGAGCGGGACTGGATCGGCACACCGGGGACAGACATGTTTGAGGATCGGCAACCGCCCCAAGGCCACCGGTTGCGCTTCTGCGCGCTGATCTCGATCCCGGGCCACGGCACCGATTGCAGACAGGACATCCCCCCGATCTCCCAGCTCCCGGCGCCAGAAATCACGCAAATAGGTTTCCCAGGCCGGCGAAAGCATGGAGGCATGCAGCACCACCCGCGGTATGGCGCTGTGGATGAGCCAGCGGAAAAGCGATGCGGTGACAGTGGAGAACATACTGGCCGACGGCAACCACTGCCGGCAATCGCTGGCGAAGACCACCCGCGGTGGGCGCCGCTTGAGCATGGCGCGCAAGGCGGGATCGCCGTAAGCCTCCGGGGTGATCCAGAGCAGAGCCCCGGGTGCATGATCGATTCCGGGTAACTCGGCGCCGATGGCCGCCTCGTCCGGCGCCGCCCAGACGGAACAGCCGTCGGCAGGGAAAGCCGCCGCCAGCTCGGCGGCACCCGGCGGCGGGTTCGCGCCGATAACCAGTCCCCAGTCCTCCAGGTACCCGCGTTCACGACGACCGGTCAGCCAGCTGGCCACCTCCCACCAGGCCTGAGTACCATCGCCGATTACCAGACGGACCGAATCCGCCGCACTGGATCGGGGTGGGACCTCCTCGGCCGTGGCGTCATATCCGGGTGGCCGGCCCAGATCATCATCCAGCAGCAGCTCGTGTTGCTGCAACCAGGCTCGAGTCGTCGCAATGAGTTCGGTGTCGGGCGCTTCGCCGCTCCGTCTACCGTCTTTGCCGGCTCCACGGGATGGACTCACTGGCAGGTCGTACGGCCGTCCGGCGTTATCCACGGCCAATCCGGCTGCCGCCTCCAGATCGAGCGGGTGCCCGGCCACCGTCGATCCAGCCAGGGAAAAGCGGCGCCACCAGCGGGGATCCGCGATATCCACCTCTGCCGCACCGCTGGCCAGCAAGGCATTGACCTCGAGGCTGCACAGATTTCGTTCCAGGGCCAATCGGGCCCGCTGCCGGGCGTCGAATGCTTGCCAGGACGCAATCTCGGAACGCCGCGCAGGTTCCACCGGTTCAGCCGCGAGACTCGAAAGCCACGGCACCACCAGGCGACAGGCGGTCAAATCGCCGACACCGGTTTCACCGGACCAGAAACGGTTGGTAGTGAAAAAGCGCGGTGGTTCACCAGCCCAGGCGGTCTCGATCCGATTGTGGGCCAGATCGTCCCAGAACGACGCCAGCGGCCCGGCATCGGGCAACAACGCCACTGTCCGCTCGCCCCTGTCGCCTGTCTTTTCCCACAAGTGAATGAGCTGCGAGACGGTGGCCGGCAGTATCTGCAAACCGGCATCCGGAGCCAAGCCGGCGATGGCCAGGTGCAACGCCGGTGGCGCGGCATCGGCCAGGGCCAGAAAGTATGGTTCCCCATACGGTTGCAGCCAGGCGTTGAGCAATTCCTCCAGCTGCTCCCGCAGAAAGGTTCCACTGCCGAGAAGCGAAAGATGGTATCGACCACAGGTGGCGAGTCGGCTATGGAACTCGGTGATATCCGCCCCCAGCTCGAGCCAGAGCTGCCAGTGAATCACCGCGCTGTCGAAAAAGACCCAGGCCACCTCCTTACCCGGTTTCACACCCCACACCGCATCGAACTGATCGGCCGAGGCGGCGAGGTGTCGGGCCAGCCCGAACACCATACGTGAGCTACTGGCGCGCTGACGATACTGCTCCGCCCAGGGATCATCGGTTTCCACCTCCACCTGGGGTGTGATTCTCGGGAGATCCTCCACCAACTCCAGATAGGCCGCGTAGAGGGGAACCGCTTCGGGATCGTGGGGCCTGACCTGGAGAAAATCGAGCAGGTCGCCGTTATGCGTCTCCAGCGAACGCACCCAGTGGAAGAGCGGCAAGACGGCCGTGCGGTCGCCGTCCGGGGTGACCTTGCCATCCAGGAGCTGCTCCAGCAACTGCACGGCGTCGGTCTGGCTGTGGACCTTGCCGTCCGGCGGCACCAGGGTGATCATCCCGCCCCCGCTGATGGCGGCAGCGGCCAGCAGTGGCAGATGATCATGTCGATCCAGAACTACACGTAACGGCGGACTGCCAGCGCCCCAGGTGGCGAGTACCGAAGCGGGGCGTCCCGTGGCGACCACGGCAACGCGGTTACCCGCGAGATCGGGACGCGGCCCGCCGTCAGCCGCCGCCACGCCCCCCACTCCCGGCAACGCGGTGAGCGGATCCGGGCGTAGGCTCAGGGCCGGCAAATCCCAGGTCGCCTGCGCCGGGGTCCGGGCGGCTCCGTCCTGGGGATGGAAGGCGAGGAAGGCCAGCAGATGCCGCGACGCCACGTCGCCACGGCCAGCCATTTCCCTCATCCCGGTCCGCAAGGCGGGATCGGCCTGGCGGACCCGGGCCAGACAGGCGAGCCAGAGCAGACCGGCGCCCACGGCACCTTCGACCCCTTCGGCCGCCAGCATGTGGTGCTGTGATCCCGCGGCGGGTGGTTTGAGCAACGGATGGCCGCGTTGCCGGTCCCACCCCGCACGCCAGGCGGACAGCTGTGACCTGGCGAGCCGCTGAACCGCCTCGTCGGTGAGACCGCCGTGGGGCAACTGCGCCTCCAGCAACGCCTCGGCAAATGGCCGCACCGGCATTCCCGTCGCCAGGGCTCCAGACCCCCCCCGGAGGATCTCTGCCGCCTGCGCCTCTGCCCAGACCAGCCGGTCGGCACACGGCGCGAGAAACATGCCGATGGGGGTCGGATCATCGCCGGGCGACCAGTAGGCCACATCCAGCGGCATGGCGTCCCACCAGAAAA